>NZ_AKIU01000007.1:0-128360 GCF_000282675.1 Pantoea sp. GM01
ATGGAAACTAGATAATCAGTACTTTATGTCCGCTTATGGCACGAAGCGGACGCGGAAATAAGGTCCGCTATGAGCGAAAAGCAGACGATCGTATTTACACTAAAGTCCATCAAGATGTTGCTTAAGTATTCGAGTATCAATTAACCGGGAGCAGGTCACGACTGGCATCAATATGAGCTCAAAACATACTTAAAATATGCTGGGGTAGCTTTGATGACTTGCTCAATAGCACTCAGATGAATCTTCCAAGCCTCATTAAATGAGCTTCCTCCATATCCCTTTTGCAGGAGAGCATCACGAATTGCTTGTGAAATAAAACGGTCAGCGAATCCGGCCTCAAATGCACTCATGGACAAGGTATCCGGAAGGCCATATTTTAGGCTCTTCTGGAAATGCGCGAGCGATGCTCCAGGATCCCCAATTAGATCTTCCGGGGTAAAGAGGAATTGCGCGAGCGCTGCCAGAATGAGCGAGCAATCAAATGCCAGCGAGCTCTCCAAAAACTGAATAATATCGTCGTCGCTCACCTTCCGTTTAAGCTTGCCGGCTTTCTTTTTAACCTGCATCTGCACCGCTTCTCTGAATATCTCGCCATAGCTCGTTCCGCTCATCCACAGGAGTGCGAGCTGGAAGCCCGCATCAACTGGCTCGACGTTGCGGAAAAAACGGCTGTCACAGAGTTCAGCTAGCAGTGGCCATACAGCAGTGAGCCATGCATCAACAGAATCCAGCGTTAAAAGCATGTCTCTGTGCTCATCTGACCAAGTCTCTATGCGTTTAGTCTGCTTTGCACCGAGCAATGTTTTGCCGAAAAATGCCTGCTTAACAGGCGAGCTTTCCACCGACTCAATGCGTCTGGCGACCAGTCTGAAGTACTCCTCCAATTTGCCTGCTTCTTCTGCAGAGGCCAGCGAGTATGCCAGGGTATCGCGAGCAAGTTCGCCGGCCCTCTGTTCAAATGCGGTAGTAGAAATGGTCGCACAGTTTGCCATTAAGTAGCTTTCAAGCGTATGCGTCATTTTTTTACGCTCGGCCAGGGATCGCAACAGCGTTTTCTCCAGCTCATCTTTTTTCTTCTTGATAAGGCGAGGGACTGTATTTGCCACGTGCTGCGCCCAGCGTTCCCACTCCGCCTCATTATCTATCAAATCCAGCAGATACTCCCCGCTAAAACGCCATTCCTGGGTACGGGAAAGCGCAAAAGGTTTCAATAATAAAAGCAGCGAGCTGGTGACCCCTTCTGCTCGGTCAGGAGACAGCAGCTCAACGGCGTTTTGGAATTTCCACGACTCCTGCCAGCTTGTCCTTCTGTCCCAAACAGTTGAATCAGCGAAGATGACCACACCTTCAGTATGCATTCCGGCGCGGCCGGCACGCCCTATCAGATTCTGAAAATCGCGGACTTTTACAAGCCCGGCTCCCTGATTAACGCCCTGCACGATAAGATAACGAATAGGCAGGTTTACACCCTGAGCGAGGGTGGATGTACACGCAATAAAATTAATGAGCCCTTGCTGCATTCCGTGTTCGAGTGCTAGGCGAATACCCTGAGGTGTATTGCTGTGATGCGTATATATACCCAGCTCAGCGGCTTTAAAGAGGAGAGCGTTGCTTCCGAAGTTACCTTCGATAGTTGTTTTAAGTGCGCTGACTTCTTCAGGATCAGCGTAGGCCGCAGGCCATATGGTGTTATATCCCGCCTCCGCAATCTGTACCGCCCTCTTTGCTATGCCGTTTGCAATTAATTTTGTTCCGCAGAAAATGGCAACGGAACCCTTACCTGCAACCCGCAGACCCAAGTAGAGCGATACGTCGCTCGATTTCGCCCGGGTAGGAAATGTCGCGCTGTCAGCTTTGAGTCCCGAAAGTTGTGCTTCTTTGATTATTCTCGGCACAAAGTAGTCTTCTCTGTCATAACCATTTTCATGAAACATCAACTGCCCAAGCGATTCAGTCCAGCTTGCAAAAGCAACAGACCGGCTGGTGGGTAACAGCGTTGCGCCGTCAATAACCTGTGCCTTATCCGCACCCATCAGCCAGCTTGCAATCGCCTGCGGGTTTTGCATAACAGCTGAAATAAGCAGAGTCTGCGAAGTGTCAGAAAGTAATCCCTTGATTTCGGTGAGCAATAGTTCATAAGTTATTCCTCTCCAGCCGGTATCGAACTGGTGACCCTCGTCGTAAACGACAAGACCAACATGTTTAAAAACCTGAGGTGACTGGCGCAGTACATAGAGAAACTTTTCTGGCGTAAGGACCAGTACATTCGATGTTGAGGGTGGAGCACTTCCCAGCAGTTCTGCAATCTGTTCAACAAAGTCAATCTGAAGGGCATCCGTCAGTTCATTGACTTTAATGTCATCGCCAGCCAGATCCTGTCGCAGTGACAACGCGATTTCATGACATAGTGCCCGGAAAGGGGCGACAACGACCGCAAGCCTGGTGCGCCCGGACATAAATGCACTGCGCAGGACCAACTCAATCGACCTCGTTTTACCGGCACTTGTGGGCATCTGAATCAGCCCTGAAGCGCCACGGTAGATCCCACTGGCCCCCAAAAGCAGCTGCGAAGGCCAGAGTTCTTTGGGGAAGCGTCCTCTCTGAATGACCGGTCGCCAGTAATCTGCGGATAAGCCTGAATAATGTGGGAGAGTTGACCATACAGATGCGGCAAGCCTCATACGGCAAACCGATATGGCGACATCTGCATAAAGTAGCTCCTCAGCGCTACCCATTTTATATACTTCACTGCGGAGAATTTTCAGTAAGCTTTCAATATGCTGCAGTTGGGTTCCTTCGGCAAAATGCGTTATGACAGAGAGCGATATGGAAGTAAGCAATGATCCATAACGTACATCATCAAGAGGCCAATAGGTGCTCCAGTCTGCTTTGAGGAGCCATTGCAGAAAGTGCTCGACTTTGTTGCCTTTTGCTCTGTAATCAATTCGGCGGGCAAGGACTAAGCTGCTGCCCGGTCTGCGAGCTACATAATAGGCGGCTGAAGCTAAAAGTAATGTTGTTCTTTCCAGACCCTGTGCGAACCCTGAATCAAGGACTGCATCAAAAAAGCTGGCGCAGAAATTGAGTTCTGCTTGTGATTCAGGGGGAAGGGGAGTCAAGGGATGGGGTAATTCAGCAAGCACCCCAGTAACGTCCCCAAGCGTTGCTATGGTCATTACAAAGAGCTGCAGTGGATCTGACCCCTCTGGCACTCTGAGGTGCTGAGATTCATCCAGACCAAATTCGTACATCTTGCCTTTGGAACGCGTTATGCCAAAGAGGCGCCTGCTGTTGGAGCCGGCCTTCATTTGCAGGCCCTCTCGTAAAGTTCATGAACCAGTTGCATCTGCATGTCAGAGCGTACAACCATCAGGTATAGTGCTGCGGCATTTGAGTGAGCTTTAGCCAGCGTTTCAGCAAGTTCTTCTTCATTGAAAGCGGTGTTGCAGAGAACAGCTACAGCACCTGATAAGTATGTATATGGGTTATCAGCGGGATTCTGGAAACGTGAAATCCGGTTTACTTCAAGAGCTTTCCCTTCCCGATGAAATCTGCGTTTCGTAGCGTTTAAGGTGACAGCCAGCCTTATATGCTGATCGTTAGATCCGTCGTTAACAGCATTCTGGAGTTGGCCGCCATAGGCGTTTCCCGAAAGAGAGGCTTTAACTTCGAAAGCATGCAGTGCATCTGTCCGGGCGGGGGTGGTAATGTCCAGTTGATGGAAGCCAATGATATCAACACCTTTAACAGATTCATTGTTGCTTGCCTTGTCGGCGTATTTTTCACGAGGAACCCAGAGATTGAGCGTGAACTCAAGGTAATCGGAAATGAGAAATTCAGCGAAGTCACCTGAACGTATTGAAGGGCCGGGCGCTTTGGTTTTGTCGGGGAAAATGTAGGCATTCAGATATTGTTCGGTTGTCATCCCGGTCCCCATTAAAAGCACCGGAATCTCCTGGTCTGAACAATATTGCCGACGAAAATGCAATGCCCAGCTGTCAAGATGCGCTGGATCGGTTGGGGGAATAAAGTCCCAGACATTTATGGTACGACCTTCAACGGTCATCACGCCGGATGGACTTAAGTTTAAACCTTTTAAATGGTCGGGAAGCATAGCTTTTCCTTAAGGTGGGCATTCTACCATGAAAGGGGCTGCAGCCCTTTTTTGTTAGCAATATTGTCAAAACACAAGATTAAACTGGGCTTAGTGCATTGGTAAACAATTTTTAGTATTGGCCTGTGTCTCTTGATCTACTCAAGCTGAGTTTAACAATGCCCGCCTTTGGTACATAATGTACTAATGATCAGAACGATGTTCGATACAAGCCAACAACGGACGTTCGCAGTTGTTCTGCTGCAGATGGATGTTTTGCTAATGTAGTCGCATATTAGTTAATGAGGAGCAGGTAAGTTATTTAAAGAATACTGATCGAGTTAGGTGCGTAATTTTATAATGTTTAATTTTATTTCTGTGATTGTAGCCTTAAGTACCTGTAAACAAATCTTAGCTGTATGCTCTCTTGGTGTGAAGCCTGATGACATTTGCTGATAAGGGTGAATGTAATTACGAAAATCCCTTAAAATATGCGAAAACTTATAAGTATCAAGCTGAATTAGTTCTAAATCTTTTGCGACATCAATAAATGCTGCGAGATTCCAGTCATGAAAAGGTTGAACTTTGCCATCACGATTCTTAGGTGAAGACTTAACCGTATTAAATGCTCGCGGGTAACTAGAAGCTAACCCAAGAAATACCCCTTCTAAAGTACTACCAGCGATTAATATCGTAGAGAGGTAAGCTGCCGAACTAAAAGTTTTTTCAATTTCATCGACTCGCTTGTTCAGAACGTCAGTTACGTTAAGATCTAAGCCTAAATCAGAGATAGTAAAATCCCTAAACTCACGACTTAAAAAGTCAGATTCAGATAGGCTACTGGATTTCACACTACTCTCTTTTAACTCTACTTTATGAAGCTTCTTGAAATTTATTTCAGCTTCTTTTCTAACGACTTGCCATTTATCAAAAGCCAGGTACTGATTAAAATCAAAGATAAAGCGATCCAACTCGTCAATACGGCCAATAAAATTGACAGGATTAAATACTTCTTTGATGCAAACATCAAGCTTTGGAGTTCCATTGATTTTTTCTAAACAATCGTCTGTATACTTCCAGCGAGAGGGGAAGCCTTGTCCATATGAATGATCGAAATCTAGGCCATTAAAAAACTTAACCAAATTAGGGCCAGAACGATATTCAGTGCCTTCGTTAATTAAGTTTCGTAGTTTTTCACTCGTTTTACTGCTGATGATCATTCAAAATCCTCGAGAACATATAATGCGCTTTGGAAAGAGAAACTGCTTCTTTTGTATCGTTATAATGCCGTTTTCATTCTATTACTTCAAAGAGAATTACTGCGTCAATGATAGATCGTGCAAACCAGATTGCGCGATGCCTCCTAAGTACGATGAAAGGTTCTTCTGTAAGCATTCCACCCAAGTGGACCATACACTTTTAGATATCTGAAATAACGTTTGTGATGTCCTCGATGTCCGCTTTTGGCACAAAGCGGACGGTTCAAATAATAGTAACCGTTAGACTTCAAGAGCGGCGAGGATTAGGGTTTCCATTTTTTCCGGGGTGGTGAAGGGGGCAAAGCGCTTGAGCGGTTTGCCGTCGCGTCCGATCAGGAACTTAGTGAAATTCCACTTGATCCGTCCACCCAGCACGCCGGGCAATTCCTCTTTCAGATAACGAAACACTGGGTGCGTTGCGGTGCCGTTGACTGCCACTTTCTCGAACATGGGAAAGCTCACACCGTAGTTGATGTGACAGGTCTGCGCGATGTCGTCGGCACCGCCGGGTTCCTGCTTACCAAACTGGTTGCAGGGAAACCCAAGCACCACCAACCCCTGAGCGGCGTACTTTTTATAGAGCGTTTCAAGGCCAGCGTATTGTGGCGTAAATCCACAATGGCTGGCGGTATTAACCACCAGAACCAGTTTGCCAGCGTACTCGGCCATCGAGATGGGCTGGCCTCGCAGACTGGTGGCAGTAAGTTGATGAAAGGAGGTCATGTCGCAATCCTCAGAGCAAAATCCGTACTACTTCGCCATTGCAGCCAACTCGTTGCCGAGGGGGCACAGAGTGGGCAGCAGTATTAAGCCACCCAATATGACATACGGGCGGTCTTAATTCTCCGCATTCATACATTCGAATCAATCACCACTTGCCCTGCCAGGATAGACGGCGATTGGCGAAAACGGCGTCTGGTTGATGAAGCCTTCCAGCCAGTTACAGTCAGCGAAGATCAGTGCGTTAACGGAGTGGCTGGTTGCATGGCTTGCTGTTCCACGTTGGTAGCCGGTGTAAATGAGGTCTTGAAGCGACCGGTAAATGTGACCAAAATAGCCAATGGTCACAAATCGTCACTCTTCGCTCAATGAGCAGGTTTAAATAATGACAGAGCAAAAAAATCCCGCCGCCACGCGGGGTCCTTCCGATCACACCATTCGCGACCAGATTGTCGCTGCCGCAATGGAATACTTTAGCCACTACGGTTTTGAAAAAACCACCGTGTCCGATCTCGCACGATCCATCGGATTCTCTAAAGCCTATATCTATAAATTCTTCGGCTCTAAACAGGAAATTGGCGAAGTCATCTGTGTCAATTGCCTCACAGAGATTACTGCACGCCTAAATGGCGCGCTGGATAGTTCACCGTCAGCCACGGAAAAAATAAGGCAGCTGTTTAAAACACTTGCGGTGGCAGGCAGTGAGCTGTTCTTCCGCGAACGTAAACTGTATGACATCGCCGCGGCGTCCTCACGTGAGCACTGGGCCGCTGCCGTCCAATATGAAGCTTCGCTGCGCGCAACCGTACAGGCCATCCTGCGTGAAGGACGCGCTGCGGGAGAGTTTGAGCGTAAAACGGCGCTGGATGAAACGGCTGCCGCGGTTTATCTGGTGCTCAAACCGCTGGCCGATCCTCTTCAGCTCCAGACCTCCCTTGATACTGCCGAGGAAGATGCAATCCAATTGGCGGCATTAGTACTAAGGAGTCTTGCACCGTAATTAGTGACCATTGACATAATTGGTCACTAGTCAGAGAATGGGTGCTCACACTTTCCTTGAGTAAGGTAACCCATGCTCCGGCATCTCCTGTTTTTCTCAGTCGCCTGCCTTGTGACCGGCTGCGGCGAACCGGCATCGTCCGCTGACGATCCGCGTACCCAACCGCCTCTGATCAGGACGGCTGCAGTGCAGCCTGCCGCAGAAAATGCCCGGGTTTTTACCGGCACGGTTGCGGCGCGCGTCCAGAGCGATCTTGGATTTCGCGTATCGGGCAAAGTCCTCGAACGTCTGGTTGATAAGGGCCAAAGCGTCAGGCGCGGTCAGCTCCTGATGAAACTCGACCCGGCCGATCTGGCTTTGCAGGTACGCGCAGCGGAAGGAGTGGTAAACGCCGCGCAGGCACGGGCGCGACAGGCCGGCGATGATGAGAATCGCTATCGCGGACTGGTCGGCACCGGTGCGGTTTCTGCCTCCTCTTACAGTCAAATCCGCGCTGCAGCAGAGGCAGCGCGCGCCGATCTGAGCGCTGCGCAGGCGCAGGCACGCGTAGCGCTCAACGCTTCGCAATATGCCGTACTGAGCGCTGACGCAGATGGCGTGGTAGTCGATACCTTGGCCGATCCCGGTCAGGTGGTCAGCGCCGGTCAAACCGTTGTACGCCTTGCGCGAGCCGGGCAGCGTGAGGCGATGGTCAGTCTGCCGGAGACACTGCGGCCGCAGGTCGGATCGACAGCGACGGCCGTGATCTATGGCAGCCAGATCGTCAACGAGGCCAGGTTGCGCGAGCTGTCGGACGCGGCTGATGCTGCAACCCGTACCTATGAAGCACGCTACGTGCTGAGCGGTGCCGCTGCCAGTGCGCCGCTGGGTTCAACGGTCACGTTACGTATTCCTGAATCTGCCGGTGCCGGAGAGTCCTGGTCGATTCCGCTCGGTGCATTATGGGATGCCGGGAGCGGTCCAGGCGTCTGGGTGGTGACAGGTAAACCCGCAAAAGTGACCTGGCGCGCAGTCACGCTACTCGGCATCAGCGATGACAGCGCACGCGTGTCGGGTCCGCTTCATGGCGGGGAGCAGGTGGCAGCGCTAGGCGCGCATCTGCTTCATGAGGGTGAAGCGGTCCGCAGCGGAGCGCCAGAGCCAGAAGGCGTCACGCCATGAGCCAGCATCGCTTTAATCTGTCGGCCTTAGCGGTGCGTGAACGGTCAGTCACGTTGTTCCTCATCCTCCTCGTTACGGTAGCAGGTGTGATCGCTTTTCTCGGACTGGGGCGAGCTGAAGATCCGCCGTTCACCGTCAAGCAGCTCACGGTGATCACCGCCTGGCCGGGTGCCACCGCGCAGGAGATGCAGGATCAGGTTGCCGAACCGCTGGAGAAACGCCTGCAGGAGCTGAAGTGGTACGATCGCAGCGAGACGTACACCCGCCCCGGTATGGCTTACACCATGGTCTCGCTGCAGGACAGCACGCCGCCCGCGGAGGTGCAGGAGCAGTTTTACCAGGCGCGGAAAAAGCTCAGCGATGAGGCGCGCAACCTGCCGCCTGGTGTAATCGGGCCGATGGTTAACGATGAATTCTCAGACGTGGTTTTTGCCCTTTATGCCCTGAAAGCCAAAGGTGAACCGCAGCGCTTTCTGACTCGCGATGCCGAAAAACTCCGCCAGCAGTTGCTGCACGTGCCGGGCGTAAAAAAAGTGACCATCACCGGGGAGCAGGCCGAGCGCATTTATGTCTCCTTCTCCAGCGATCGCCTCGCCACGCTGGGCATAGCGCCAGAGCAGATTTTCAACGCGCTGAACGGGCAGAATGCCCTGTCGCCCGCCGGTTCTGTTCAGACGCGCGGCCCCGAGGTGTTTATTCGCCTTGATGGCGCGCTGGATACGCTGGAAAAAATTCGTAATACGCCGGTCGTTGCGGCTAACCATACGCTGCGGCTTGCGGATGTCGCGAAGATCGAGCGCGGTTATGTTGACCCGCCAGATTTCCTTATCCGTAATGATGGCGATCCGGCGTTGATGTTGAGCGTCGTAATGAGGGAAGGGTGGAACGGCCTTGAGCTGGGTAAGGCACTGGAAAAAGAGGTTGGTAACATCAATGACGGCATGCCGCTGGGCATGACGCTGAGCCGGGTTTCCGATCAGGCGGTAAACATTAGTTCGGCTGTCGATGAGTTCATGATTAAGTTCTTCGTGGCTTTGCTGGTGGTGATGGTGGTGTGCTTTATCAGCATGGGCTGGCGTGTGGGTATTGTGGTCGCTGCCGCAGTGCCGCTGACGCTTGCCGTGGTGTTCGTGGTCATGGCCGCCACCGGGAAAAACTTTGACCGCATCACGCTGGGTTCACTTATTCTCGCGCTGGGCTTACTGGTTGATGACGCCATCATCGCGATAGAGATGATGGTGGTAAAAATGGAAGAGGGCTATGACCGCGTTAAGGCGTCGGCCTATGCCTGGAGCCATACGGCGGCACCCATGCTGGCAGGTACGCTGGTCACGGCGATTGGCTTCATGCCCAACGGCTTCGCGCAGTCAACGGCGGGGGAATATACCAGCAACATGTTCTGGATCGTGGGGATTGCTCTGATTGCCTCATGGGTGGTGGCGGTGGTATTTACCCCTTATCTCGGCGTAAAGATGTTGCCTGAGATCAAGCCAGTAGCCGGTGGCCACGCGGCAATCTACAACACCCGTCACTACAATCGCTTCAGACGCTTATTGGCAACGGTCATCACGCATAAGTGGTGGGTGGCTGGCGCGGTGGTGGGCTGTTTTGCCGTCGCTATCCTCAGCATGGGAGTGGTGAAAAAACAGTTTTTCCCCACCTCCGATCGTCCTGAGGTGCTGGTTGAAGTGCAGATGCCCTACGGCACCGCTATTCAGCAGACCAGCCTGACCACCGCGCGGATTGAGCAGTGGCTGCGCAAGCAACCTGAAACCACTACGGTAACCGCGTATATCGGGCAAGGTGCGCCGCGCTTCTACCTGGCGATGGCCCCGGAGCTACCGGATCCCTCTTTTGCGAAAATAGTGGTGCTGACCAATGGGGAGCAGGAACGCGAAGCGCTGAAGCTACGGCTGCGTAAAGCGGCGGCAGATGGGCTGGCGCCGGAGGCGCAGGTGCGTGTGACCCAGCTGGTTTTCGGCCCTTACTCGCCTTATCCGGTGGCTTACCGGGTGATGGGCCCGGATCCTGACAAGCTGCGTCAGCTGGCGGCGCAGGTAAAAGCGTTGATGCAGGCCAGCCCAATGATGCGCACCGTCAACACCGATTGGGGCTCACGCGTACCGGTGATGCACTTCAGGTTGGATCAGGATCGGTTGCAGGCGATGGGGCTGACGCCTGCCACGGCAGCTCGGCAGCTGCAATTCCTGCTGAGCGGTGCGCCTATCACGGCAATCCGCGAGGATATCCGCTCTGTGGAAGTGACGGGGCGCGCAGCAGGAGACGTGCGCCTCGATCCTGCACGCATCGATGCACTGACGCTCGCTGGCGCCGATGGTCAGCGCATTCCCCTCTCGCAGCTTGGTGAAACCGAGATACGCATGGAAGAGCCGCTGCTGCGCCGGCGTGACAGAACGCCAACGATCACGGTGCGTGGAGATATCGCCGACGGACTGCAGCCCCCGGATGTGTCATCGGCACTCCTTCAGGAGCTTCAGCCACTAATGGCATCACTGCCGCCGGGATATCGCATCGAGCAGGCTGGCTCGATTGAGGAATCGGCTAAGGCGACAAAAGCGATGCTTCCACTGTTCCCGATTATGATCGCCCTGACGCTGCTGATCATCATTCTGCAGGTCCGTTCAATTTCGGCAATGATTATGGTGTTTTTGACGGCGCCGCTAGGGCTGATCGGCGTGGTTCCGATGCTGCTGCTGTTCCAGCAGCCATTCGGCATTAATGCGCTGGTCGGACTGATCGCGCTGTCAGGTATTCTGATGCGCAATACGCTGATTTTGATAGGTCAAATCCACCAGAATGAGCGGGAAGGTTTCGATCCGTTTAATGCGATTGTCGAGGCGACAGTGCAGCGTGCCAGGCCGGTATTATTGACCGCACTGGCGGCCATTCTGGCGTTTATTCCGCTAACGCATTCGGTTTTCTGGGGCACGCTGGCATACACGCTGATCGGCGGTACGTTTGGCGGCACTATCATGACGCTGGTGTTTTTACCGGCGATGTACGCCATCTGGTTCCGCATCAGGAAACCCGCTGCGCCGTCATCTGCAGTTTCTTCGGTTGCCCAATGAAAATCCGATAATCAGCTTAAAAATGGCGGTTCCGGACACCTGGTGGGTTTGTGTCCGGTTCGGCTATTTTCGCAGTGAGTTTGACAGCCATTGCCAACCTGGGAAAAGCAGCCCACAGCGGGCGCGTTCACTCCTGCACCCGCTCAAAGGTCGCAATCACCCGGTCGATATGCTTCTTCATCGCGGCTCGGGCTGCCTTCGCATCACGTTTTTCTAGCGCCGAGAGAATGTCCATATGCTCGGTTTCCGAAACCAGCGGCATATCGCTGGGCGTATAGTGCGCCTGCAACATGCGGAACATGCTGCCATAGCGATGGCCGAGCAGGTGGCCAATGATAAAACCATACGCCGGATTGCCGCTCGCCTGAGCGATGCGAATATGGAATAAACGGTCGCCGGGATGGGTGCGCGATTGCGCGCGATTATCTTCGCAGTTTTGCAGATAGGCCGCGCGGATCAGCGCCAATTCCTGATCGCTGGCATGCACAGCGGCCAGCGCAGCGGCCTCCGGCTCAATCAGGCGTCGCGCTTGCAGCAGCGAGAACGGCGGCAGCTCGGTGGAGAAATCCAGATTGATCCCCAGCTCATCGTCCGGCTCAATCCACTGGTTGCGCCCGGCCTGCATCATCACCGGCTCCTGCGTACTCGACCGCGCTTTGACAATCACGCCATTGCCGACTTTGACATCCACCAACCCAATCACTTCCAGCGCAATCAGCGCTTCACGTACCGATGCGCGACTCACCTGCAGCTGCTCGGCCAACTCGCGTTCCGCTGGCAGGCGACTACCGGGAGGAAATTCGTTGTTGTCGATAAGCTTGATTAACTGGTCGGCTATTTGTCTGTAAAGCCTGGGGTTTTCCATCTTTTTTATCGGCATCGCACTGCTACCTGTCTAAATAAATTAAGTGATCGGATGCACAAATAATCATCAGCACACTTGTCAATGTTACGCAATTGTCAATAAAACGTAATGCGTCAGCGAAAAAGTTGCCAGCGTTATTTGCCCTCTCACAAGGGTAAAACTCACTTTTAATGGCCTGACCATTAGATCTTTGGACCAGAGGAAATGCAATGAATTTATCCGGAAAACGCGTGTTAATCACCGCCGCCGGGCAAGGCATCGGCTTGGCCAGCGCGCGTTACTTTGCGCAGCAGGGCGCAGAGGTTATTGCCAGCGATATCAACCTTGCCGCGCTACACGATCTGCAAGGTATCCGCGCTTATCAGCTGGATGTCACCGATCGTCAGGCAATTGGCGCGGCGGCGCAGGAGCTCGGCACGCTCGATGTGCTGTTTAACTGTGCTGGTGTGGTCCACAGCGGCAGCCTGCTGGCGTGCAGCGAAAAGGAGTGGCAGTTCGCGCTCGACCTCAACGTCACGGCGATGTTTCACATGATTCAGGCATTTCTGCCGGGGATGCTGCAACAGCAGCAGGGCTCGATCATTAACATGTCATCGGTGGCATCCAGTGTGAAAGGCGTGGTCAATCGCTTTGCCTACAGCGCGACCAAAGCGGCGGTGATTGGCCTGACGCGTTCGGTGGCAGCGGATTACATCGGTGAAGGCATCCGCTGCAACGCCATCTGCCCCGGCACGGTCGATTCACCTTCGCTACGCCAGCGCATCGCCGCGCAGGCCGAGGCGGAAGGCCGCACGGAGGCGGAAGTGTATGACGCCTTTGTCGCACGTCAGCCCATTGGCCGTATCGGCACCACAGAGGAGATCGCTTATCTGGCGGCCTATCTGGCTTCCGATGCCAGCGCTTATATCACCGGCACCGCACAGATTATTGATGGCGGCTGGAGCAACTAACAGGAGTGCAGTCATGAAATTATTACGAGTGGGCGAGCCGGGAAAAGAGCGTCCGGCAATGCTGGATCAACAAGGTGAACTGCGCGATTTGTCGCACTTTATCGATGACATCGCCGGCGATGCGCTACTGCCTGCAGAACTGGAAAGGCTGCGTCAGCTGCCGCTCAGTGAACTGCCCAAAATCAGCGGCCAACCGCGCATTGGCGCCTGCGTTGGGCATATCGGCAAATTTATCTGTATCGGCCTGAACTATGCCGATCATGCCGCCGAAACCGGTGCTGACATCCCGCAAGAGCCGGTGGTGTTTAGCAAATGGACCAGCGCCGTGGTGGGGCCAAACGATGCGGTGCGCATTCCTCGCGGTTCAGTGAAAACCGACTGGGAAGTAGAGCTGGGCGTGGTGATCGGCAAAGGCGGCAGCTACATCGCAGAAGCGGATGCGCTGTCACATGTGGCGGGTTACTGCGTGGTCAACGACGTCTCGGAACGTGAATATCAAATTGAGCGCGGCGGCACCTGGGACAAAGGTAAAGGCTGCGACACCTTTGGTCCGATTGGTCCGTGGCTGGGGACCGCCGATGAAATCGCCGATCCGCAGCAGCTCGATCTGTGGCTGGAAGTGGACGGCAGGCGCTATCAGAACGGCAACACCCGCACCATGATCTTCACGGTCGCGCACATCATCAGCTATCTCAGTCGGTTTATGAGCTTGCAGCCGGGCGACATCATCTCAACCGGCACACCGCCGGGCGTCGGCATGGGGCAAAAACCGCCGGTCTATCTGCGAGCAGGGCAAGTCATCAGGTTAGGTATCGCCGGGTTGGGCGAGCAGCGTCAAATCACCGAGGGCAGCGAACAATGACCAGACTTACCGCACTGCGGGTGGAAGATATCCGTTTTCCCACCTCCGAACAGCTCGACGGTTCGGATGCGATGAATCCGGATCCTGATTACTCGGCTGCTTACGTCATCATCGAGACGGATAACGCGGCGATGAGTGGTCACGGACTCACCTTTACCATTGGGCGCGGCAATGAAATTTGCTGTGCGGCGATACGCGCCCTGGAACACCTGATTGTCGGCCGTCAGCTGGAGTCAATCACCGCCGATATGGGGCAGTTCTGGCGCGACATAACCAGCGACAGCCAGCTGCGCTGGATCGGCCCGGATAAAGGCGCGATTCACCTGGCGACCGGTGCGGTGGTCAACGCAGTATGGGATCTGTGGGCGAAATCGGAAGAGAAGCCGCTGTGGCGGCTGGTGGCCGATATGTCGCCGCAGGAGCTGGTGCGCTGCATCGATTTCCGCTACCTCACTGACTGCATCACGCCGGACGAAGCGCTGGCACTGTTGACGGCGCAGCAGGCTGGCAAAGCGCAGCGCATCCGTGAGCTGGAGCAGCACGGTTATCCCTGCTACACCACCTCGGCGGGCTGGCTCGGTTACGACGACGATAAACTGCGTCGCCTGTGCCAGCAGGCGGTCGATGCCGGATTCTCACACATCAAGCTGAAAGTCGGACGTGACCTCGCAGATGATATTCGCCGTGTGCGCATTGCGCGTGAAGTGCTGGGACCGGATCGCCAGTTAATGATCGATGCTAACCAGGTGTGGGAAGTGAATGACGCGATTGATTGGGTGCAGCAGCTGGCCTTCGCGCAACCGTGGTTTATTGAGGAACCCACCAGCCCGGATGATATTGAAGGGCATCGCAAAATTCGCCAGGGCGTCGCGCCGGTGAAGGTGGCAACCGGTGAAATGTGCCAGAACCGCATCATCTTCAAGCAGCTGATTATGCGCGAAGCGATTGACGTGGTGCAGATCGACGCTTGTCGCCTCGGTGGCGTAAATGAAGTACTGGCGGTGATGCTAATGGCAGCGAAATACCAGTTGCCGGTGTGTCCGCATGCAGGCGGCGTTGGATTGTGCGAATACGTCCAGCACCTGTCGATGATCGACTTCGTTTGCATTGCCGGTAGCCATGAAGGCCGAGTCATCGAGTATGTCGATCATCTGCATGAACACTTTTTACATCCGTGCGAAGTGCGCGGCGCCGCCTATATGCCGCCCACCGCGCCCGGCTTCTCGATCGAGATGTATCCCGCTTCGCGCGAGCAATACCGCTATCGCGCGCAGGGAGGCTAAGGTGCGAATCGACGCTCATCAGCATTTCTGGCGCTACGACACGCAGGATTATGCGTGGATCGCGGAATCCATGACGCGCCTGCAACAGGATTATTTACCGGACGATCTCGCACCGCTGCTGGCGCAACGTCAGCTGCAGGGCTCAATTGCGGTTCAGGCGCGGCAGTGTGTAGCGGAGACGCAGCAGCTGTTGCAGTGGGCGCAGCAGCAAGCGGCAACACAGGTAGTTGGCTGGATTGACGTCAGCGCGATGGACCTGACGCCGCAGCTGGAAGCGTTGCAGCATCCGCTGCTGCGGGGATTCCGCCATCAGGTGCAGGATGAGCGCGATCCTGCCGCATGGCTACGACAACCGCGCGTGGCGAGCGGCATCCGTCAGCTGCAGCAGCGTGATTACGTATGGGAAATGCTGGTGACCTGGCGGCATCTGGCAGACGCCACTCAATTTGCCGCGCAGCACGATCGCCACTGGCTGGTGCTTGATCACCTCGGCAAACCGGATATTGCGCGCGGCGCGCAGGCGTGGGGCGAACAGGTGGCGGAACTGGCCGCAATGCCGCACGTGGTCTGCAAATTATCGGGTCTGGTGACCGAGGCGCCGCAGGGTCAATGGCACAGTGCGCAGCTGCGGCCTTTTATCGATGAGGCGCTGGCGCGTTTCGGTCCGCAGCGCCTGATGTTTGGCTCAGACTGGCCCGTCTGCCTGCTGGCAGCGGAGTACCACGCGGTGGCGCAGCTGATTGAGGACGCGACGGCTGAGCTTGCAGCCGACGAACAGGCCGCCATTTGGGGCAACACGGCGGCGCAGGTATATAGCCTGACAGGAGAGAAGCATGAATCTGTTTTTGCAGGATAAAGTGATTATCGTCACCGGCGGCGGATCGGGCATCGGTGCGGCCATCTCACGTTTGCTGGCGGAAGAGGGCGCCATTCCGGTGATCGTCAGCAACGCGCAGCCCGATGAGATGTGGCTGGCCAACCTGCGCGAGCTGCAACCGCATACGGAAGTGCTGCTGGCCGATCTGTGCGATGAGCAGAACTGCCAGCGTGCGGTTGAAGCCGTGCAGCAACAGTTTGGCCGCATCGACGGACTGGTGAACAATGCGGGCGTCAACGATGGCGTTGGGCTGGAAGCGGGGCGCAGCGCTTTTGTCAGCTCGCTGGAAAAGAACCTCATCCACTATTACCAGATGACGCATTTCTGCCAGCGCGCGCTGGAAAACAGCAGAGGAGCCATCGTCAATATTGCCTCAAAAACCGCGTTGAGCGGGCAGGGCGGCACCAGCGGCTACTGCGCGGCGAAAGGGGCAATTCTGGCACTGACGCGGGAGTGGGCGGTGTCACTGCGTAGCAGCGGTGTGCGGGTTAACGCCGTGGTGCCCGCCGAAGTGATGACGCCGCTGTATGAGCGCTGGATCGGCACCTTTGCCGATCCGCAGGGCGAACTGGCGAAAATCACCCAGCGTATTCCACTCGGCCAACGCATGACCACACCGGAAGAGATCGCTAACACCGTCGTGTTTTTGCTGTCGTCGCGCGCTTCCCACACCACGGGCGAGTGGCTGAGCGTTGATGGTGGCTATCTGCATCTCGATCGGGCGCTGTTATGAGTGGCGTAACCGAACGCTATTGTCTGGCGCTGGATCTGGTAGATGAGGCCGACAAGATCGCTGAATACCAGCGCCTGCATCAACGCATCTGGCCGGAAGTGGCGCAGCATCTACGCCAGCATGGCCTCGTCAATATGGAGATCTACCGGCTTGGCACCCGACTTTTTATGGTGATGGAGGTGAACGATCGGTTTAACGCGCAGGATTTTGCTCAGGCCGCTGAACAGAATCCGCATATTCAGCGCTGGGAAGCGCTGATGTGGCAGTTTCAGCAGCCAACGCCGTGGACGCCCGCAGGGGAAAAATGGGTGGCGATGGCGCGAATATTCTCTTTGCAGGACCAATAACAACACTTACCGACTGTACCCTACGAGGATATAACCATGTCTACACAACGCGTCGAGACGCCAGAAAATATGGGCGTCGGGGGAACTATTAGCCTGCGCTGGGCGTTCATGCTAATTACCACCCTGTTTTTCATGTGGGGCGTGTCATACGGCCTGCTGGATGTGCTGAATAAACACTTTCAGGAAACGTTAAACGTCACCAAAGCGCAATCGGGACTATTACAGGCGGCCTATTTCGGTGCCTATTTTATTGTCGCGCTGCCGGCCGGCTATTTTATGCGTCGTCACGGCTACAAGGCCGGTATTTTGGCGGGATTATCGCTGTACGCCATTGGTGCGCTGCTGTTTGTACCCGCGGCGATGGTCAATGATTTCTCGGTATTTCTGCTGGCGCTGTTCGTGCTGGCTTGCGGGCTTGGCTGTCTGGAAACCGCGGCTAACCCGTATGCCACGGTGCTGGGCGATGCCAACGGCGCGGAGCGTCGTCTTAATCTGGCGCAATCCTTTAATGGCTTGGGGCAGTTTGTTGGGCCAATGATTGGTGGCTCGCTGTTCTTTACTCATGCCAGTCAGGAAGCTGCGCAGGACAGCGTCAAAATGACCTATGTCGTGATTGCGTGTGTGGTGCTCGCTATTGCGCTGTTATTTAAACGTACCGCGTTGCCGGACATTCGTGAGTCCGCGAGCGAACATGTGCAGCAGCCCGGCGCCACGTTATGGCAGCAAAAACACTTTGTCGGCGGGGTGATTGCGCAGTTCTTCTATGTCGCCGCCCAGGTTGGGGTTGGCGCCTTCTTTATTAACTACGCCACCGAGCACTGGCACGGCGTCACTAACCAAAGCGCGGCTTATATGCTTTCGGTTGCGATGATCTGTTTTATGGTGGGACGCTTCTTTTCCACCTGGCTGATGGGCCGAGTGAAACCGGCAGCGATGCTGGCGGCCTATGCGCTGATCAACATCGTGCTGTGTGGCATTGTGATGCTGGGCGCTGGTGATGTCTCCGTCATTGCGCTGATCGCCATCTTCTTCTTTATGTCCACCATGTTCCCGACCATCTTTGCCATGGGAGTGAAAAATCTCGGTCAGTCTACCAAACAGGCCAGCTCATTTATGATCATGGCAATTGTCGGCGGTGCGATAATGCCCTATTTCATGGGGCTGATCTCTGACAAAGTCAGTACGGCCGTGGCTTACGGTTTGCCGCTGCTGTGCTTTGTCGTTGTGCTGGTCTATGCGCTTAGGCAGCGGAGATATGCATGATGGCGATAGCGATGGATTAGAGCGCGCAGTGTAGGGCGATTCTTTGGGGTCGCCCTAAATATATGAGGGCCATGCATTTGCCGCTAACTGTAAAATATGAATGATAAAGTTTTGGTATTTGTAGCTGCAACGATATGAGCGAGCAGCGGAGGTTCAGAGTTGATCTCATATCTCTTGAAAGCTGTAAGAAATTTTCATTTAGTTCATTCGTTCTCTTAACTGCTCAACTAAGGGAGTCAGCCAATCAGATACACTTTGTATATAACTGATCCAATCAGGGTGTTTTGATGCAAGATCTATAATCTTTGCTAAGCCCGATGCTCGGTCCAAACCTAACCTATCAATTATGTTAGTGATATATCTATGCGAGTCCATTTCGAAGCGAATGCTGTTAGCAACAGTGATAATTTCTAAGGCGTCATTTTCTAAACCATCAATAGAAATTTCAGTTATTAATTGATGGAGGTACGTTTCAGGCTTAAGGTTGTCTGGAAGATTGAACTGAATAACCTTTCCTTGACCTTCAACCTTCAGTTGTCGAGTTCTTTCTTCTGTACCGGTTAATACCCTATCTAGAGCGGTGGATTTTGCTACCGGCGTGCTATACTCATCACCATCTAATATATAGATTTTGTGTGATATATCCTCACCTCTAATAAGAGAGCTAGAAAGTAACGTAAACGCATTTATCGCTGCGCCAAACATATATATTTTCACGTATCTGCTAGCTTGAAGTGAAGAGCATATTTTTCTGGCAATTGCGTTTGCCAAATCATCTTCAACAAAAATTTCCAGAGGTTTAACTTGCTCTCCTGTTAACCTGTTAATAGCATCAGGTTTTGTTTCGTCAAAGCAATATGACCTATTGTCCAGTGATACAATATGTCGTATATTGACTTTATCAGCCAAGTCTATTATTAATTCACGATGTGTTGTAAAGATGATCTGTTTATTTTTCTCATTTGCGTGGGAAGATAACACATAAATTAATTTTTTTAACGCTTCATCGTGTAATAATAGGTCAAGTTCATCAATTAAAATCAGGGCATTTTTATCTGCTTTAAAAACAGTCTCAAGAATCAGGAATATCTTTTGTTCACCTGCGCTCATGCTAAGAGATGAGTAAGCAAGGCCGTCAATTTCCACACCAATAAATTTAGAGCCATTAGGTTTTTGATGATGATTAAAACTTGTAT
This sequence comes from Pantoea sp. GM01, assembly GCF_000282675.1. NCBI lineage: Bacteria > Pseudomonadati > Pseudomonadota > Gammaproteobacteria > Enterobacterales > Erwiniaceae > Pantoea > Pantoea sp. GM01. The sequence goes on from NZ_AKIU01000007.1 coordinate 19,699, forward strand.
ATCTTTTATTTAATATGTAAGAAGCTTTGTTAAGCATCATAGTTATTAGTGCGCTGCTTACATTGCTTGTTTCATATTTTACATTATTATTTTTCTCTGATTCAATCATCGGCACGCATTTATCGATGCCCAAATAGTAGACTTCACGCATTGGACGCCTAGCATATATTTGAATCCATCGAGAGCCTCTGTTTTCAGCTTTCCCGTAATTTTTTATCTCATTTTCGATTAAGGATCCATCACGACGGTATGTTATGTTGATATTGAAGTTACTGCCATTCCATTCTGCTTGAGGACTTCGAGGAAAAAAGTCGCCAAGTTTATTATCCTCACCAGGAAATCCCTCTTCTGGCATATATATACTTGCTAATGCATGGAGAATGGTGGATTTACCACTTCCATTGGGACCAAGAATGGCGGTTAATGAATGTGGATGAAAGAAAATTTCGTTCAACTCATTTACACATTTTAACCTCCCTATTTTAATTGAGTTGATTCTTTGATTAGTTATGATTTTGCTGTTTTGAGGCATTCAATTCTTCCCAGTAGCGGCCAAAAAAACACTTCTATTTCTGATGTATGATGCAGGTTAAGTATGGTTTCAGTTTCAAGTTTCTGGATGAACATCAACCAAATGATGCATTTAACATTGTACACACTTCAAGAAAAATGTCAGGAACGCTTTCATTCTTATATATATTACGCATCCGCGCTATGCTCCACATGCGCTATGTATACATCCCTCTGTCAGGGAGGACTAACAAGCCTATAGCTTAAGCTCTTAGGTCTTAACCTGCATGTCCCGTTCTAAGATTGCCCGAAATACTTACAGTAAATTGAAAGCAACATCCGCTATTGGAACAAAGCAGATGAAGTCTAACTGTAAGGGCCAACCCGGAATCTAGTCACTCCTCCACACATGAACCTTCGCTCACTCAAAATGCGATGCATAAAAATCGTCATGGAGTCGGCATGCCAGTTTTGCTGCATCAACCTTCAAACAGAGCTTCACGTCTTCATCAAATCCACGCTGACGCAGTTCTAATGCGGATGAACATTCGCGAAGTTGCCGCAAATTTTGTTGCTGCTGAAATTGCCAGACGGCAATCGCGGCCTGTGCTTCCGGAGAACAATTAATGCGCCCCATCGCGGCAATAATGCCACCCGCTGCCACATAATCTTCAAGTGATGGGCGAAGGCTACCATTGGGCCATCGTTCTCCACACGGAATGATGAGGATACGTTTAAAGTCTCTGCAAGCTTTTGCCGTGGCAGCCAGATTCCTGAAACAACCGCTGAAAACCGTAACGCCTGTATCTCTTGCTTTAAAAGAAATTGCCGAGCCGTTGGGGGGGGAAGTACGAGTTTTTCACCTTCGCTTATTGTCATGATTGACGCGGGCGACAGGCTGTAACATTTACCGCTGAATCTTCTGTTCGGACTGGCGGCTTGTGCTCCAATTTTTTAAACCATATTCAATGATCGATTCATCTTTCCACGGATAGGGATAGATGCGCGCTCCGTTATCGACAGCCAGGCTAACACAGGTTGAAAATGACATCACGTCAACGATTACGGCACAGTCAACGTCTGTGGTTAAATAATCCACGGCAGATAAGCCCCACTCCAGGTGAACCTCGAATTCCTCCTGACCAAACCAGTGCATGATTTTTATCTCCGTTATAGTCTGCCGTTCTTCTAATGGTATGGTTAACATCCCGCTAATAAAAGAGGAAAAGCGAATGATTGTAAGGACATGGCACGGTTGCGTTCCGCTAAGACATGCGGAGAGCTTCGCTAAACACCTGGACGAAACAGGCGTGGAGCACTCAGCCAGTGTGCAAGGAAACAAGGGCGCATTTGTGCTGAGGCAAACGCAGGGTGATTGGGAGCATTTCTTCCTGGCGACGTACTGGCAGGATTTGGCTGCAGTACGCGCATTTGCCGGAGAACACTATCATGTGGCTGTGACGTATCCGGGTGATGAAGTCTTTGAACTGATCTCTGATCCCTATGTTTTTCAGCATGAGGTTGCGTCTCTTTCACCTCTATAGCTTATTTCCGGGGCAATCTGCGGGTTTCCCCGAAGATGACTTATTTTTGGTTCTGCCAATCGACATCAGCCAGAGCGAACATGACGCGATATCAGCTTCCTTCGCCGTTACCTTCACAACTCGTCACCTGCGGATAAGGTCGGCAAACCAGCATCATTTTGTTCTTCGGTTCAAAGCCATGGTCGATCATACAGCGTTGCGCTTTGGCTGTGCGTCCAATGCTGGCGACCTTCAGATTCGAGCCGAGAGGTTTCGGATAACCGCAGGCGTACATCATCGGCAGTGCTTGCTGATTGTTGGCAACCTCAACTGAATAGTGTTGTGATGCTCCCACTTTACGCCAGCTAACCTGCATATCTTCAGATCGGCCCGAATCCGGCTTTATCGGGTAGAAGCCCTCATCAGCGTCAAAAGGCAACGCTTCAAGTTGGGACACGCTAAGGGGATGCCCCTGTTTTGCCTCAACGCAGGCCGGAAGCGCTTTCCTGACTTCACAGAAATCGAATCCACTTTTCCGGGTAAAACCAAGCCGCTGCATACACTGGAACTGCAACGCCTGTTCGTTAGCGGGCAAGCGGCTTAATGAACCTGCCGTAGGTTCGCCACACTCTGCCATCGCTGCCCTAACGTCATCTTCGGTGGTTGAAGGGCGCTGCCATTGGGTGAAATCGGCAGGCGGCGGGCAGCCAGTGAGAAGAAATAGCGATGTGATTAAAATGGGTAAGCCGACCAGCTGAGGTTTGCGCAACATAAAAATCCTTATTTATAAGGCAGTCATTTTACATAACTGATTGACGTCGCATAAGTTGGATACAGTAATCATTCCAGCATCGCATCATCAAATCCAAGGTAATAAAAAACCCTGAGCTTCAGGGTTTAATAATGGTATCACCAGAATCATTGTTCTGAGGTGATAATTGCATGACCGTGTTAAGGTGACCGTTCAATCATCTTCCTGATTTTATTGTCATCCACGACGGTCTAAGCCAACTCCTTAGTAGCGGCTTCAGTCAGTGTTGCTCTCACGTGAGGCAGGCTCTGCGGATAATTTTGCTGAATAAACTCAATCATTTTTTCCCGCACGTAGCAGCGCAAATCCCAGGCTGTAGGGGAGTTCTGTGCCGTCATTAATAATCTGATCGTCATGGTTTTATCATTAGTATCGGTAACCTGGAGCACCTGAGTTTGTTGATCCCAGAGTTTGGTTTCACTCAATACTTTTTCAAAATGTTTACGCAGAGGATCTAAGGGCATGGAGTAATCAAGGTAAAGAAAAACCGAGCCTAATATTTGCGCATTATTCCGCGTCCAGTTCTGGAAGGCATTTTCGGTGAAGTAGGTAATTGGCAGCACCAACCGGCGTAAGTCCCAGATGCGCACCACCACGTAGGTTAGGTTTATCTCCTCAATCCAGCCCCATTCATTTTCAACCACCACCGCATCATCAATCTTTATCGGTTGCGTAAAGGCGATTTGAATACCGGCGAACAGGTTCACCAGCGATTTCTGCAGGGCAAAACCAATGATTATCCCGGCAACCCCAGCACCGGCGAGGATTGTCGTGCCGAATTTTCGCACACCCGGAAAGCTCAACAGAATCAGAGAGAGGCAGAATGACACGAGCAGTACGATCGCGACCTTTTTGACGTAAATTATCTGAGTGCGTATTTTTCGGGCGCGTAAATTATTTGAAAGATTAATGTCATAACGGATAAACAGCATATCCTGAGCGACATTCGTCAAGCGAATTAAAATCGAGCAAAGTGATAAGATAATAAATACGTTGGTGGTGGTGGTTATAAAGGCAAGTGAATCCGGATGAATGCTTATATAGTTAACCCCCACATTTATCAGCAGCAAGGGAATAAAAAGAAACATCGACCCACTAAGATGCTTTTCAAGCGATTTGAAGAGCTTTCTGTCACGGCTCTGCCAGTAGCGAATGAATCTGAGAAGTATAAATCGAGCCAGGAAACCCAGTATGAGTGAAAGCGTGACGAGCAATACAGCAGGCACCCATACCGGAGCACCAGATAACTCACCAAATAGTAATGGCATTGTTTTCCCTTATATCCAGCCAACAACCTTTGGTTGTCAGGTAAGTCACAAAAATTCAGTAACCGTTGTCTTCCCGGTTATCTGCGGATTACATGGTTAACGCACCTTAAGTTTATGAAAAATTTAGCCAACTGACGTCCCTGGCCGTTAAAAAAAGGAATTGAGAGAGTGACTTGATGGTGGGGGATAGCGCAGGTTATTGAAAATTAGTGTAAAAACTCATTTTTGCTGTTAGCTAACAGGATGCCCGCAAAGCCAGGCCTGCACGTCGATGGCCGCAATGTCCTGCCATAATGTGTTACGCAAATTTTAGGCAATAAAAAACCCGCAGGAAGCGGGTTGATTTATTATCAGCAGAACTTATCTGCTCAGGCTGTTGCCTTCATCGCTATTGTAAGCGTCACTGATAATGGGCGGGGCTTACAGCGGCGTTACGTTGCCAGCTGCAGGGCCTTTAGCGCCGTTTTCAATGGTGAAGGACACTTGCTGACCTTCATCAAGAGTTTTGTAGTTGTCGCTCTGGATAGCAGAGAAATGGACGAATACATCCTTGCTGCCATCGTTAGGCGTGATAAAGCCAAAACCTTTATCAGAGTTAAACCATTTTACTAAACCAGTCATTTTGTTAGACATAGATACTTCCTTAATTGATGAGCCACTCAACGCGGCGATAATGGCCTGAAGTGAAAGATTTACTTATTGGGCACTTAGGAGGAGGCTCTCGAAGAAGGATATCTAGGGATAACACTTGAACTGAGGACTGCTTTACTAAAACTGCTTTCATAAGGTCTGTGTTCCAAACCGATGACGCATTAAGACATAGCGATAATAATTTAGCAACGTATATGTTTATTTATTTTAACCGTTTAAATACCTGGATGGCTGAACGGCCGCTAATTTTTAAGCGGCCAAAGAGTGTTTAATCCCTAATGAGAACGCGCTAAATACTATCAATCATCCGCCACATACCAGCAAACACGCCACTCAGACTCTTGTTTCCCACCTCTGAAAGGTGGTTATCATCGCGGTACAGCGGCACGTCGTCTTTTGCACCGTAGCAGAAGTTGCTATCACAAAGTGCCTGAGTGGCATCGAGCAGTGCGACATTGGGGGATTGTGCGGCAATGCTATTTAACATCGCCAGCGTCTCCTGATTATGTGATTGATATTCTGCTCGCGTTTGCTGAATCGCCAATGCATTGCCGCGCATGGCATCGCGCGACATGCGGTAAATAACGTCGTAACCAAACTCGGGCACGGGCGTCATGATAAATACCCGGCGATGAGAGGCGAGCTGTTTTACTACTGCGCCAAAATGCTGTTGATAGGCAGTAATCGAGCTCTTCTCATTCAGGAAGCTATAGTCGGGCGTCGTGCTTCCGCTGCCAAAACTGCCATGCAGGTAGAAGGATAAACGGTTGATAATGAGCACCGAAGCGTGGGGATACTTCCGTTCGATATCGATTAGCGCATTCTTCACAAAACCGCCGCAGTCGGGGCTGGCGCTGCGATGAATATCCGGCATTGACGGGCATCCCGACTGCGCAATAAACACTACCGCATCATTGGGTCTGGCACTTTCCACAATTGAAGACAACATTGCCGCCGCATGGCTGTCACCCAATACCACCAGGTTTACCTGGCGAGCCCGACCAAATACGCATTGTGGCGAGGTTGTACCACTAAAGACAAAACACTTTTCGCCGCTGACAAAACGCTCCTGTGAATAGTGTTTGATGCTGGCGATCACCTGCGGAGCGCGTGAAGGAAGCCCGGCGTTTGCCACAATGAACACGCCCACTAACAGTACCAGCGCAGTTTGTCCCAGAGTGACGTAGGTTCTGCCACTCAGCCAACCCTGCTTGTTTTCTACCAGCAGCCAGGAAGCCCAACCCGCAGCCAGTGATAGCAGGATCAGCAGCGCCTGGCTAACCAGCGTGATAGGCCAATTGACCAGATGCCAGAATACCCACAGCGGCCAGTGCCATAAATAAACCGAATAAGAGGTTTTACCGATGTGCTGCACAATACGGTTGTTCAGCCACCGGCTGTTTTGCACGCCGGCATGGATGATCAGTGCCGTCAGCAACACAGGAATGAGCGTCATGATGCCGGGCCAGGCCATGCTTTCATCAAAACACAACGCACAGATTATGAGCCCTGAAATAGCGACGGGTGGGATCCAGCGTTGGCCGCTCAAGGCCGTTTTCGGTGTCAGATACAGCAGTCCGCCTGCCAGCATCTCCCATGCGCGCGTTGGTAACAGATAATAAGTTGCCGTGAGATGAAAATGGGTAGCCACCATCACCAGCACCAGGCCGAATGAAAGTAGTGCGGCAATTCCCATTGCCCAGGCAAACTGCTGGTGCAGGAAACGCGCCGTGAACATCAGTGCCAGAGGTAATAGCAAATAGAATTGCCACTCGACGCTTAATGACCAGGTGTGCAGTAACCATTTATATATCGAGCCGCTATCAAAATAGCCACCCTGTTTGAAATAGACCACATTGGAGATAAAACTGAGGCTGGATACAGCGTGCTCCGCCATTTTATTATATTCATCCGGCGGCATCAGAAAATAACCCATCAGCATCAATATCACGCACAGCACCATCAGGGGCGGTATAATTCTCCGGCAGCGCGCGGCATAAAATGCCAGTAAAGAGAAACGGTTATTTCTAAGGCGAGACAGGATAATACTCGTCATCAGATAACCGGAGATGACAAAGAACACGTCAACACCGAGAAACCCACCGCTCACCCGTGTAAAACCGAAGTGATAGAGAATAACTAACATTACGGCATAGGCGCGCAGCCCATTAATGTCGGTGCGAAAATTCATTCGGCGTTATCCACGTAAGGAATATACCGGACAATGTAAATAGTAGAGTAATGCTAATCAACAGCGGTAAACTTCATCAAGACAGATTAATTACGCGCTGAATGGAACTGACTGTAGGGTAATTTATCTTATTCTACATTTATCCCAGTTTATCTTTCATCGGGTTATCTATTAATGAATTTTAAATGACCAGATACATGCCGATATTAAAAAGTAGAATCACGCCTGGATATTCAGAATATCCCTGATACCTCCTCCTCTAATGAAGCAGTAAAAAACTGGCTCAGCAGCTGCCACAGATAGTGCGCGGCGGGCGTCAAACGGTGATCGGCGCTGCGCAGCAGATGACACTGACTTTCACGTGCGATGCGATGATCGATTGGAATCGCCACCAGTTCGCCGCGTTGCAGCGTGGCTTTCACCGATTGCGCGGTCATAAATGAGATGCCTAAACCCGCCTGCGTCAGGGCAATGGCGCTGGAAAACAAGTTGCAGCAGTAAGACGGGGTAAAGATAAGGCCTTCACTTTTGAAGATCGCGTTGATGTAGCGCTGCAAGCCAAAATTCTCATTCATGGCGATTAAGCGATGCTGGGTTAATGCGCTGGCGCTGACGGCGGAAAGGCCAGCCAGCGGATGATCCGGCGGCACAATGGCGCAGATCGGCCCGCGCTGAAAACTCAGGCACTTCACGCCCGGTGGTCCAGCCGGTCCGAAGCTAACCGCCATATCCACTTCGCCTTTAGCAATCAGCATTACCGTGGTTTGCATATCGCCCGACATGATGTTCACAAATACGCCCGGATAGGCACGGGAAAACGCCTGCACCACATGCCTGACCACATCGTCCACCATGCCTTGCCCGATGCGAATGTTGATCGAGCCACCACGCATATGACGCAAATCCTGCAGTTGACGCTCCAGCATCTTGCGGCGCTGGCTGGTCTGCGCGAAATCCTCCGCCAGCATCCTGCCCGCTTCGGTCAGCACCACGTTACGGCCCCGTCGTTCCAGCAGCGGCAGTTGCAGGCTGCGTTCCAGTGACGACAGCTGCCGACTGATCACCGAGGGATTGATGCCGAGCGCATCCGCCGCGCGTCGAATGCCGCCATGCACGCCAACTTCATACAAATAACTTATGGCTTTCTCGGGATAAGTGGACAGCGTCATATTTTTTGCCAATCTGTTGCTCTCAGGGCAACAATATTAACATTTACTCCTCATTTTTTAACGGCAATGTTTCTGCGCATACTGGCTCGGACACTAAGACAGATGGGTAATAACATGAAAAATATAAAAGATTATTTGCAACAACATGCCGCTGAGATTCTGGGAGACATCAAACGTCTGGTGGCGGCGGAATCGCCTTCGCTCGACAAAGCAGCGGTTGATCGCTGTGGAGAAGTGCTGCAAAGCCTGTTCCAGCAGCGTTTAGGTATCAGCGCCAGCGTGTCGTCGCAGCCTGAGTACGGTAATCACCTCAAGTTCACGCTCGGCCAAAACGGGCCACAAACCACCATCATTGGCCATTTCGATACCGTCTGGGATCACGGCGAACTGGCGCTGCGCGAAGAGGATGGCAAGTTGTTCGGGCCAGGCGTGCTGGATATGAAAGCCGGTTTGGTGCAGGCGATTTGGGCGGTGCGAGCGCTACAGGCGCTGGACCAGCTGGCGGGTAAGCGCATCGTTTTCCTGTGCAACAGCGATGAAGAGTTGGGCAGTCCAAGCTCCAGCGACTGGCTGGCGCAACATGCGCCAGGTGCCGATCAGGTTTTAGTGGTTGAACCGGCGGTGGCGGGCAGCGGTGCGCTGAAGGTCGCGCGTAAAGGCACCGGGCGTTATGACATCACCATCACCGGTCAGGCGGCGCACGCCGGTAACAATCCGGAAGAGGGCGTGAGCGCGATCCAGGAGATGGCGCAACAAATTCTGCGGCTACATGCGTTGAATGCGCCAGAGCGCGGCACCACGGTCAATGTCGGTATCGCCAACGGCGGCGGTCGCATCAATGTGGTCGCTGATAAAGCGGAGTTGGGCATTGATACGCGCGTTACCTGCGAAGAGGAAGCTGAGCGCATCGATGCAGCCATCAGCCAGCTAACCCCCTTTAGCGCAGGTATTGGTATAAACGTCAGCGGCGGACAGAAACGACCGCCGATGCGCCAGACGCCGGCTTCATTGCTGCTGTTTCAACACGCACAGCAGGTGGCGCAGTCATTAGGCTTTGCGCTGGAGGGCAAATCGGTCGGCGGCGGTAGCGACGGCAACTTCACCGCAGCGCTGGGTTTACCGACGCTGGATGGCCTGGGCGCGACCGGCGCAGGCATTCACGCGCGCCACGAACACATCATTATTGCTGATATCGTCCCGCGCGCGGCGCTGGTGGCGGGCCTGATCCTCGCAAACGATGGGGAGGAAGCGCCATGTCGCAGCTAAATATTCAGCAGGCCAGCAGCGCGGCACCGGTGCAGGAGAGCGGGCAAAGCCCGTATATGCTGCTGTTCATTATTCTGGTGCTGGCGACGGTTGCCACCTGGCTTATTCCAGCCGGCGTATTCGATTTTGTAACGCGCGACGGCATCAAGTTTGCGGTGAAAGATAGCCTGCATGCGGTGCCGCAAAGCGGGGTTTATCCGCTGGAAATTTTTACCGCCATTGCCAAAGGGATGGTGAAATCTGCGCCGATTATCTTTCTGATCCTGTTCACCGGCGGCGTACTGGCGGTGGTGGAGGAGACGGGGGCGATTGCTACGGCATTAAATTCGCTCTCGCGCAGCACGCGCCTGAGTGATACGCGCATGGTGTTAATTTTCGGCACTATCTTCGCCCTGCTCGGCACCACCGGCGTGGTGGTGAATGCGGTGGTGGCGTTTGTGCCGATTGGTCTGCTGGTGGCGCGATCGATGGGATTGCCGCCGATTCTCGGTGCCTCGCTGGTTTATCTTACCTGTGCAGCGGGCTTTAACGTGGCAATCCTCAACCCGGCGACCACCGGCCTGACGCAGCATCTGGCGCAGCTGCCGCTGTTCTCCGGCATGCTGTTGCGCGGCATCACCTGTTTGCTGTTTGTGGTCAGCGCCGTGGCTTATCTGATCTGGTCAATTCGTCGCGCACGTCAGGATGGACATCTGCGTCCACAACAGGCGCAAGGTGCCGGGCAAACGGCGCTGGTTACCGGTCGTCATAAGCTGATTTTGAGTACCGTCGCGCTGTCGCTGATCCTGTTCATCAGCGGCGCGGTGAAGTTTCACTGGGGCACCAGTGAGATGTCGGCGATGTTTATTCTGCTCTCCATCGCGGTGGGATTGATGGGACGCATGAGCGGTTCGGACATCGCCAATACCTTCCTCGGCGGCTGTTCCAAACTGGTGAAGGGCGCGTTTATCGTCGGCATGGCGGCCTCTATTTCGCTGGTGCTGCAACAGGGCAACGTGCTGGATCCCATTGTCGGTTTCCTGTCCGATCTGCTGGCACCGATTCCGCCTACGGCGGCAGCGATTGGCATGTTTATCAGCGCGGCGTTGATGCATTTCGGTATCTCATCCGGTTCCGGCGAATCGGCGTTGTTGATTCCAATTTTCTCCCCGCTCGGCGATAACCTCGGTTTGACGCGTCAGGTTATGGTGCAGACGGTGCTACTCGGTGAAGGCATCGTCAACTGCATGAGCCCAACCTCCGGCGTGCTGATGGCGGTGCTGGCCACGGCCAACGTGTCGTTTGGTAAATGGCTGCGCTTTGTCGCGCCGGTCATCGCCGTGTGGTTTGTTATCTGCGTGGTGATGCTGCTGATTGGTGTGGCGATCAACTGGGGACCGTTCTGATATAAAACCAGGAAGCTCGAAGGGGCTTCCTGGTCATTTCTGATATGTTTATAAAAACGCATTTTATCGACATCTAGGCTTAACGTGTCGATGGCGTAAACAAGTTGACGCTATATGTTTATAAAAGTGGATTTTGTCGACATATAGCCACAGCATGTTTCGGTCTGTCAGAGATTTCCTATAGCAATAACAAGCAACTATAATCTAACCGGTTAAGTGGCTTGATCTGCTTCCTGAGCACGTCAGCTTTTCCACACCCTTTTTCTGGCGGTGCATTTCAGAGGCATAAAACTATGCGAGCTCTTCAGACGACCTGGTTTCTCATCCTGATTCTGTTTGTCTTCCCCGCCACGGCGGCCAACTCGCTCAGTGATGGTTGGGACTGGCTTAAGCAGGATGTTTCTCAAACCTGGCAGGAGCCGCAGTATTACGATCTCTATTTGCCCTTCATCAGCTGGCATGCGCGCTTCGCCTACGATAAAGACAAGACGGATAACTACAATGAAACGCCGTGGGGCGGTGGGTTAGGCGTGTCGCGTATTAATGAAGACGGTAACTGGAGCGCGCTCTATGCCATGGCGTTTAAAGATTCGCATAACGAATGGCAGCCGATCATCGGTTATGGCTGGGAGAAGGGTTGGTATGTGGATCAACAGCGCGATTTTCGTCTCGGTCTCGGGCTAACCGCCGGTATTACCGCGCGCGACGATTTCGCCAACTATGTGCCGCTGCCGATTGTGCTGCCGCTGTTCTCTGCCGGTTACAAGCGTCTGAATGTGCAGTTCACCTATATTCCTGGCACACATAATAACGGCAACGTGCTGTTCGCCTGGGTGCGCTATGCCTTCTGATTTAGCCAACGCGTTGCACAACACTAAAATCAGCAAGTTCCTGAAGCGAATTGCGCTGGCTTTGCTGGCGCTACTGGTCATGTTCCTGCTGATTCGTGGCTATCAATCTGAGCAGGGGCCGCCGTTGCATCGCTGGCATACCTGGTCGGCACATGAAATGTCGACGGATGAGATTGATGGTGCCAGCTTCGCCGATTATCTGGCACGCGAAGATGACATCTTCCACGACATGCAAGCCAACGTGACCGATCAACTCAGCGACGAGGATAAAACAGCACTCAACCGCTTTAACCCACAAAGCCCGGTATATCCGGCGCGATTTGACACCAACTGGAATCGCTCGTTTATCCTCGAACCAGAGGGCGAGGTGAAAGGGGCCGTGGTGCTGCTGCATGGCTTAACCGATTCGCCCTACAGCGTGCGTTATCTGGCGCAGGCGTATCAGCAAAAGGGTTTTGTCGCGGTGGTGCCGCGTCTGCCGGGGCACGGCACGGCGCCAGGTTCGCTGACCAAAGTCGACTGGCAAATGTGGATGGCGGTCACGCGCTTAGCGGTGCGGGAAGCCACGCGTCTGGCAGGAAACAACGTGCCTTTGCATCTGGTCGGCTACTCCAACGGCGGCGCGTTAGCCGTAAAGTACAGCCTCGATAGCCTGCAAAATAACGCGCTGCGCCAACCGCAACAGCTGGTGTTGCTGTCGCCGATGATTGGCGTCACCGCCTATGCGCGCTTTGCCGGATTAGCGGGCTGGCCAGCGATTATTCCAGGCTTCGCTAAGGCGGCTTGGCTGAATATCGTTCCGGAATATAATCCGTTTAAATACAACTCCTTTCCAGTACGCGCGGCGCGCCAATCGTGGCTGTTAACCCAGGCGATGCAGGATCAGATGCTGCACGTCATCCGCAGTGGAACCCTGCAGGCGTTCCCGCCGGTGCTAACCTTCCAGTCGGTGCTGGACTCCACCGTCAGCACCCGCGCGGTGGTGAACGCTTTTTATCGCTATTTACCGGATAACGGCAGCGAGCTGGTGATATTTGACGTTAACCAGGCGGCAAACCTGCGCGCACTCTTCAGGCCGGCACTCTATTCGGCAGTCAGCAATTTGTTACCTCCGGCACCGCGCCGCTATGCCTCAACGGTGATCACCAACGCGTCAGCCAGCACTTATGAAACCGTGGCGCGCATAACGCCAGCCGACGAAACTCAGGAGAGGGTGCGTTCGCTGCACGCCGCGTGGCCACAGGATACCTACTCTTTATCGCATATCGCCGTGCCGTTTCCGCTTAGCGACTCGCTATATGGCCGCCAGCCGACAGAAAAGAATCGTTATGGCATCAGCTTTGGCACCATTTCGCTGCGTGGAGAAACCGCCAGCCTGATCGTCGGTCTGGATACCTTAATGCGCAATACATCCAATCCGTTTTACGATTTTATGATGCTGCAAATAAAGGGTCGTATCGACTGCAGCAGCCAGGCGGATGTTGCGCCATGCCTTAAAGGGTTATGACTTTTTTCAGCCAGCCGCTGGCAAGAATCAGCCGCGACAACAGCACCGAGGCGGCAAAAGTGACCACAATTAGCGTCAGTTTGGTGGCCAAAGAGGTGATGGGAATCAGTGCCGTGACGAGGTGGAAAACCGAATAGTGCAGAATGTAGACTCCGGTCATGGTTTTGCTGATGGTCGCCAGGATGGCTTCTTTCACTTTCGCATTATGGCGAAAACGTACCCGGCTGGCGGCGATCACCAGCACTACCACCAGCAGATAGATTTGCGATCCGGTCAGAATAAAGGCATTGCGATCGGCTTTGAATAACGCAAATAAGAAATGCTGCTCATAAAACCAGGTAAACAGGTAGATAAAGGGCAGGGCGATCGCCGCGCCGCGCGCCACTTTTTTACGCTCCATCCATTCGGCAATCAGCGGATCGCACAGCAGCTGGCCGGTTAAGTAAAACAGCAGCCAGGTCCAAAGCCGATATTGCGGCTCCAGCCGGAACAGCGCCTCGTCTGGGTGCAGCACCGCCAGCAAATCGTAACCGTACGAGAATACCAGCAGCACGAAAACCATTGCGCAGAATGCTCGCCGATGCTGACTGAGCCATGTCATTAACGGATGAAAGCTGTAGATGATAATGAACGAGAAGACGAACCACGGTTGAATCAGATAGCCGCGCTGATAGGGTTCCCACAGGTAGTAGACCGTCATCCAGAAAAGAAACACGATCACCACATTGCGAATCTTACTCATCTGCCAGCTGAGATCCTGCTCGGAACGGGCATCCATAATCCCGGCGACGACAAAAAACAGCGGCGTAGCGATAGTGGAGATAAAGGTCAGAAACGCCAGAATCCAGTGATAGTCATAATCGTAGCGATCCCAGGTGTTGTAGACGGTGAAAAACGTCACCGCCGCCATACATCCCAGCGTTTTGATAACATTGAGACCGGTGACATTCATGGCGCGGTCGCGTCCGGTTGACGATGGAAGCAGGCATAAATCACCGGCAGCACCAGCAGCGTCAGCACCGTGGCAAAGCCCAGACCAAACATAATCACCACCGCCATGCTCTGGAAGAACACATCGCGCAGCAGCGGCGCCAGCCCCAGCACGGTGGTGAACGCCGTCAGCAGGATGGGACGCAGACGGGAAGTTGCGGCGTAGAGAATGGCGTCGCTCTGCGGCATCAGCTGTTTCTGCTGCTCAATCTCCTCGACCAGCACAATCCCATTACGGATCAACATGCCGCTCAGGCTCAGCAGGCCGATAAGCGCCATAAAGCCAAACGGAATGCCGGTAATTAAAAAGCCCGGCGTCACGCCAATCAGCGCCAGCGGTACTGTCAGCCAGATGGCGACGGCATTCTTCAGCGAGCTGAACATCAGCACGGTAATCACGAACATCACCAGATAGCCGAGCGGCAGCGACGTAAACACCCCTTGCTGCGCTTCGCTGGAGCTTTCAGCATCGCCACCCCACTCAATGCTATAGCCGTGCGGCAGTGGGATTTGTTCAATTTGCGGCCTCACGCGCGCCAGAATATCGCCTGAGGTATCGCTGCTTAGCGGATTAGGATCGGTTTGAACCGTCAGCACCCGGCTGCGATCGCGACGCAGAATCAGCGGATCTTCCCATTGCAGAGAGAAACCATTCACCACGTTACTGAGCGGAATATATTGCTGCTGGCTCGGACTCCACACCAGCACATTATTAAGATGATTGGCGTCCTGCCGCTCGCTGACCGGTGGCCGCACCATCACCGGCAGCAGATCGGCGCCTTCACGGTAAAGCCCCACGCGACTGCCCGAGAAATTCATCTCCAGCGCGTTATCAACATCCTGTTTATCGACGCCTAACTCCCGTCCCAGCGCCAGATTATATTGTGGGCGAATCACTTTGCTGCGGTTTTGCCAATCATTGCGCACGCTGTCGGTGGCCGGGTCGCGGGTGAGAATCTCGCCCACTTCGCTGGCAATCAGGCGCATTCGATCGGGATCGGGACCTTTAATGCGCACTTCAATCGCGCTGCCGCCGGAAGGGCCAAACATCACGCGTTTAGTGCTGGCGTTTACCTGCGGATATTGGCGCGCAATGTCGCTATCAATCCGCCGGGTAAGCGCTGCGATATTGCGCTGATCGTCCATGCGCACCATGATTTGCGCATAGTTGCTGTACTGACGCTGTCCGTTATAGGTGAGGATAAAGCGCATGCTGCCCTGACCAATGGTGGTCACGGTAGAGAGCACGCCTTGCTGGCCGGTGATCGATTTTTCAATGTCACTGGCCATCTGCTCGGTGGACTTAATATCGGTGCCATACGGCAGCCACAGATCGACGAAGAAAATCGGCGTATTTGCCGAAGGGAAGAAGTTTTGACGAACCGAACCGAAGCCCCAGATAGCCAGCGCCAGCAGGACCGCCATCAGCGAAAGCGTCAGGGTTTTCTGCCTGAGCAACACCTGTAATACCCGCTGATAGCTGCGATAAAAGCCGCCATCATAAGGTGAGGCGGCGGCCTTAGCAGGGGCTGCCGCCTGCGCTTTAAACAGCCACCATTTAATCAGTACCGGCGTAATAGTGAGCGCCGAGAACCAGCTCAGCAGCAGTGAAATCAACAACACCTGGAACAGCGATTTACAGTATTCGCCGGTGGAATCCTGCGACAAGCCGATGGGGGCAAAAGCCAGAATGGCGATGATGGTCGCGCCGAGCAGCGGAAAGGCGGTACGGCGAATAACGAAATTGATGGTGGTGACGAGCGGCGAGTTTTGCTGACGCGCAATCAGCACCCCTTCAACAATCACAATGGCATTATCCACCAGCATACTGAGCGCGATAATCAGCGCGCCCAGCGAAATACGCTGCAGTTCAATGCCGCACAGATACATGATCAACAGTGTGCCCAGCACATTCAGCGCCAGCGACAGCGCAATGATAATGCCGCTGCGCACGCCCATAAAGATCAGCAGCACGCCGACCACAATCGCCAACGCCATCAGGAAATTAGCGATAAAGCCATTGACGGAGTGCGCCACTTCCGCCGCCTGATCGTAGAACACATTGATCTGAATACCAGCCGGTTTTTCCGCTGACATCTGCTGCAGTTTCGCTTCCAGCGCGCGTCCCACGTCAATCACGTTCACCCCAGGAATGAAGGAGATTCCCATGGTGACCGCCGGGCGTCCGCTGGCATGGTAAATGCTGGAGGGCGATTCGCTCAGCCCGCGCGACAGCGTAGCGATGTCGCGCAGGCGGGTAGTGGCGTGATCGCCCGGCGGGCTGACCAGCAAATCACTCAACTCCTCGATGTTTTGAAATTCACCGGTCGGATGCAGGCGGATGGATTCCGTTCCGGCTTTGATCTCTCCGGCGCTTGAAACCACGTTAAGACGGCTCAGCACGCTGGAGAGTTGCGGCAGAGTAATGCCGCGTGCCGCCATCATCGTCAGCGACACATCAACATTAATTTGCTGGGGGATAACCCCGCCGAGCGCGACTTTTCCCACCCCCGGTACCAGCACCAGTTCACGGCGCAGTTGCTCGGCGTACTGCACCAGCTCCGGGTTACTGAAGTTGTCGCCGGAGATGGCGAAGAAAAAACCAAACACATCGCCGAAATCGTCATTCACAAACGGCGCAGCGACGCCGGGCGGAAAGGACCGTGCGGCATCACCGACTCTGCGCCGCAGTTCGTCCCAGATTTGCGGCAGTTGGTTGGAGTGGTAGCGCGAGGCAATATTGACGGTAATCTGTGACAAACCGTTGGACGAGATCGAACTGACGTTGTCCAGATACGGCAACTGCTGCAGCGCATTCTCCAGCGGCAACGTCACTTCTTCTTCTACCTGCTGAGCGGAGGCGCCGGGATAGTGCGTCACCACCACGGCGGTTTTGATGGTAAAGGCGGGATCTTCGAGACGACCAATATTGAGCAGGGCAAAAATGCCGCCGACGCCCAGTAACAGAATGGCCAGCCAGACGCGAACCGGATTATCGATAAACTGCCGGGAGATATCCATTACAGCCCCCGCTCACGCGTCCAGATGCGCACTGGCTGTTGGGCATGCAGCTCATTGACGCCAGCAGCGACCACGCGTTCACCTGCTTGTAGGCCGGCGGTAATCACCACGCCGCGATCGGTCACTTCCCCGACGCTGACTTTACGATCCTCAAGGTGCAGTTGATCGCCGCTGCCTTGTACCACCCAGACGTGCGGCTGATTACGCTGGCTGTTATCGGGATTGAATACCGCTTCCACCGGTACCACCAGCGATTCGCGATGCACATTGGCGGGCAGATTCGCCAGATTAATCGTCACCGTGCCGCTGACGCCGCCCACGGCCGGGAAATCCACCGGGCGGGGCATGGTTAAAATCACTTGCCAGGTCAAGGTGTTACTACTGCTGCTGCCGGTATGTTCTTTGTACTCTGCCTGGAACTCCCGATCGGGCAGGGTATTGATGCGCACCACCGGACGGTAGGTCATGTTGCGCATATCCAACGCGGTAAACAAATTTTCCGGCACGCTAAACACCACGTCGAGCAGATCGGTGCGGGTTAGCGTCGCAATGGTTTGGCCGGCGGCAACCACCTGATGGTTGCGCACATTGACGTTAGCGGCAGTGCCGCTAAACGGTGCGGTGAGCGTCATTTGGCTTAGCTCTTCACGTGCGATTTGCAGGGCAGCATTCGCCGCATCGCGATTGGCGCGCTGCACATCCATATCCGCCTGCGAAATAGCCTGGCGCCCGGAGAGCGTTTGGAAGCGAGCAAATTGCCGTTGTGCCAGCGTGGCTGCGGTTTGGCGTTCGTTGACGCGCTGCTGCGCTTCACGCGCCGTCAGCCGGGCAATCTGCTGTCCCTGCTCGACGCGCGTGCCCTGACGAATATCCAGCGATTCAATTTGTCCGCCGCGCTTGAATGACAAATCGGTAGAGTCGCCGGATTCAATACGTGCCGGGAAAATGCGTTGTTGAGATTCGCCGGAAGCCACAACGTCAATCACTTTAACCATGCGTGGCGGTGCGGCGACGTCCTGTTTTTTTTGATCGCAAGCGGTTGTTATAAATATAACAATCGCCATCAGCGTAAAATAACGAGTCACTGTTTTATCCTCAGCAACAACGAGTGAATTGTTGACGTTTTATTCGTGGCTTATTTATCTGCCAAGCATAGAAACCACCGCATAGGTGAATAGTCCGACAGCAGAGCAAGTGACAATTGCAAAGACAACATAAAGACTTAAACGCAGCAGGCTATAACCATGCATCGATGCCTCCATTAACCATGACCGTAAGGAAACTGTGCCATCGCTATAAAAGGTGAGAGGTGTTAACAGCGTGATTTTGTTAAAGATGAGCATAGACGCATAAGTCAAAAAAAGTAAAGGCAGATAGATTGTAATATTTTTGTTGATATTGATGGAATTTAACTCCATGAAAATGGATTGTATTGAGTTTGTGTTCCACTTAGTTAGAATAAAACTCTGTCATCAAATAATCATTATTTGGGGGCTGATTCAGGCATCCTTATGAATTTTATCTTTATTTATAAATTAATCATTTAAAGAGCGAGTCGGCGCTAACAGTTGGGTGCGCAAGCCCAAAACTTTTATTGCTAAATGAATGCGTTGAATTTCCCTGTGCTACGTTTATAGCGTTCATTTTTCAAAATCTTAAAGTTTTCCGTATAGATAATTCGGCTGCCCGGCTCCAGCTGAGTAGCCATCGATGACATAGAATTCAATCCTAAGCGGACCTCTTCTCAGTCCGAGGAAGTCAGGTCTCATTTTTTCGTTCAATGGCGATTTGTTAATCATGGGATATCACCGCCTTGATTTCCGAAACAGGATTTGAGGAGAAAGCGATGAATACTGCTAAACCGGAAAGTACTTATTATCAACTTTCTGTCGATGAAACGCTGGCCAGTACCCAAAGTTCGACCGAGGGAATAAGCAGTGCTGAAGCGGCGACACGCTTAAAACAGTACGGGGAAAATGCCTTGCCGCAGAAACCCGGTAAACCGGCCTGGCTGCGTTTTCTTGCCCACTTCAATGATGTTTTAATCTACGTTTTGCTGGCCGCCGCGGTGCTGACCGCCGTAATGGGACATTGGGTCGATACGCTGGTGATCCTCGGCGTGGCGGTGGTGAATGCGTTAATTGGCCATATTCAGGAGAGCAACGCGGAAAAATCCCTGCAGAGTATTCGTAATATGCTCTCCAGTGAAACCGTGGTGATTCGCGGCGGGAACCATGAAACGCTGCCCACTACGGCATTGGTGCCAGGCGATGTGGTCGTGATTCGCGCAGGCGATCGTATTCCGGCGGATCTGCGCGTGATCGAAGCGCACAACCTGCGGGTTGAAGAAGCAATTCTCACCGGGGAATCGACCGTCGTCGAGAAGGGCACCGATGCGCTGTCCGGCGATCTGCCGCTGGGCGACCGCACCAATCTGCTGTTCTCCGGCACTACCGTCAGCTCCGGCGGCGGTAAAGGGCTGGTAGTGGCCACCGGTGGCGCGACCGAGTTGGGGCACATCAACCAGATGATGTCCGATATTGAAAAGCACCGTACGCCGTTACTGGTGCAAATGGATAAACTCGGTAAAGCCATTTTCCTGATCATTCTGGCAATGATGGCTGCGCTGTTTGTCTTTAGCCTGCTGTTCCGCGATATGCCGGTTTCAGAGCTGATGCTGTCTCTGATCAGCCTCGCCGTGGCATCGGTTCCCGAAGGATTACCGGCGATCATCTCGATCATTCTTTCACTTGGCGTGCAAACCATGGCGAAGCAGCAGGCGATAATCCGCAAGCTGCCGACCGTGGAAACGCTAGGGGCGATGACGGTGATCTGTTCGGATAAAACCGGCACCCTGACCATGAACGAAATGACGGTGAAAGCCATTATCACCGCCGATCAAATTTATCGCGTTGATGGCGTCAGCTATGAGCCGGTCGGCGCGATTCATAAAGCCGATGATGCGTCGCCGATAACTGTCGCGCCCGGTTCGATACTGGAGCGCTATCTGCGCACCATCGATCTCTGTAATGACAGCCAGCTGATTAAAGATGAGAACGGCCTGTGGAAAATCACCGGTGGCCCGACCGAAGGGGCGCTGAAGGTGCTGGCGGCCAAAGGGCATTTACCGACGGTAACCACCGAACTGCGCAGTAAAATTCCGTTTGATTCGCAATATAAGTACATGTCGACGCACTATCGCATTGGCGAAGAGGAGTGCGTGCTGCTCACCGGTGCGCCGGACGTACTGTTCCGGCATTGCCAACAGCAGCAAACGGAAAGCGGATTGCAGCCCATCGACCTCGCCTGGTGGGAAGCCAAAATTGAAGAGTATGCGCGTGAGGGATTACGCATGGTGGCAGCGGCGTGGAAACCCGCTACGCCGGGCCAGACTGAATTAACCCATCAGGATTTGAGCCACGGCATGATTCTGCTCGGTATCGCCGGCATGATGGATCCGCCACGACCCGAAGCGATCACCGCGATTGGTGACTGCCTGCAGGCCGGCATTCGCGTCAAAATGATTACCGGCGACCATCCGCAAACCGCCATGAGCATCGGTCAGATGTTGGGTATCGGCAATGCCGGTAGCGCCATTACCGGGCGCGAACTGGAAGTGATGGATGACCAGCAGCTGAGTGAAGCCGCGCAGGCTTACGACATCTTTGCCCGTACCAGCCCGGAAGATAAGTTCCGCCTGGTGCAGGCGCTGCAGAGCAAAAAAGAGGTAGTGGGGATGACGGGCGACGGCGTTAACGATGCGCCCGCGCTGAAGCAGGCGGATGTCGGTATCGCCATGGGGATAAAAGGCACCGAAGTTACCAAAGAAGCGGCGGACATGGTGTTAACGGACGATAACTTCGCCACCATTGCCAGCGCGGTCAGGGAAGGGCGTCGGGTTTATGACAACCTGAAAAAGACCATTCTGTTTATCATGCCGACCAACCTGGCGCAGGGTTTACTGATCATCATTGCGCTGCTGGCGGGGAACCTCATTCCGCTGACGCCGGTGTTAATTCTGTGGATGAATATGGCGACGTCTGCAACGCTCTCCTTCGGTTTGGCGTTTGAGGCGGGTGAGCAAAATATTATGCGTCGTCCACCGCGCGATCCCAAACTGCACGTGATGGATGGTTTTGCCATCTGGCGCGTCATCTTTGTCGGCTCGATGATCGCCATCAGCGCCTTCGTTCTGGAAGCCTGGTTACAACCGCGCGGCTATTCACCGGAATTTATTCGTACCGTATTGTTGCAAACGCTGGTGACGGCGCAGTGGTTCTATATGCTGAACTGCCGTGTTTCAGACGGTTTCTCATTAAGCAAAGGGTTGCTGCTCAATAAAGGTATCTGGATTGTCAGCGCAGTTTTGCTGGTGCTGCAATTACTGATTATCTATGCGCCCTTTATGCAACTGCTGTTTGGTACCACAGCGCTGCCGTTACGCTACTGGATTATCACCCTGATTATTGGCTTCGTGATGTTCTTAATTGTCGAGATCGAAAAGCCATTAACCCGAAGATTCAGAACCAAATAATCGCGCGTGACATTCAGGCCGGTTTACTACCGACCTGAATTTATCGGGCAATAATAGACGGTTTGACCTCAAACAAGTCCCAGCGGATAGGTTTTTCTCTATAATACATTTTGTATAGGATGAAGGATCTTTATGATGGGACTGAATGGGTTTCCTTTATGGCCAAGGCTGCTGCGCGTACTGTTAATTCTCGCCACCTTGACCATAATTCTTACCGGCATTTATCTGGCATCGCCGTTAATTAATCAGGTAATGCTCTCTCTGTTCCTGGCAATTATGCTCGATCCGCTGATCGTGCGGCTGGAAAGGAAACGCATTCCACGTCTGCTGTCGTCACTGCTGGTGATCGTGATGTTGTTATTAGTGATTGTCTTCACCATCATCAAACTCACTGTTTTAACCCCCGATTTAATCCAGCTCAGCCGCCAGGCGCCGCAGTTACTGGCCGAACGCTTTGAGCCGGTGACGCAAACCTTTGCGCATTTGGGGATTGTTTTAACGCCGAATGACATGCTGACCTTTATTGATGCTGGCGCAGTCGTGCGGTTTGTTACCGGATTTCTCACGCAAATACCCAGCATTCTTTCCTGGTGGCTAATGGTATTTCTGATGCTATTTTTCATGTTGTATGAAATGAGCAACCTGAAAGTACTCTTGCGTAAACAGGCTGAGGGAAAATACCAGGTCTATTATGTGGCGCTTGAAGAAGGTATTCAAAGTGTGATCGTTTATGCTCAGGTAAAAACTCTAACCAGTATTCTCGGTGGCATTATTGTCTGGGGCGGTGCGCATTTGCTTGGGCTTAAATTCGCCTTTTTCTGGGGCGTATTGATGTTTGTATTCAACTATATTCCGGTGCTGGGATCGTTTATGGCGGCCATCCCGCCGGTTCTGCAGAGTTATATGTTATTTGACATGCAAACAGCATTAGTGGTTGCGCTGTTCTTTGTGGCGTTGAATTTGATTTTAAGCTCAATGATTGAGCCGTTGTTATTAGGCAAGCGGCTGAATATGGCGCTGACCACACAACTGCTGGCATTTCTAATCTGGCAGGCGCTGCTCGGCATTATCGGCGCGATCCTGGCGATTCCACTGACCTTTATGTTGAAAAAGATATTGTTGGCCAGTGCTCAACATCAGGATGTTGAGTAGCAGCAGAGCCAGAGGTCGCCATTCATGGCGTAATGCCGATCAGTTAAGCGCTGAGCGACTTTCGTTCGCGCTCCTGCTCAGCGCCGCCTCTCGCCGCATCCCTGCGGCTCGTCCTGGAATCCCTCACTCGCTCAGCGGGCTGGGATGTCGCCTCAACCCCCCTCGCTGCAGCATCAATGCGTCTTACTGACTCGTCATCGCTATAACGCCTGTAGGGTCGCCATTCATGGCGACCTCCAGACATGGCAGCATCAAGGCTTTTTCGCTGGGTGAAAACTCTGATACAGCACCGGTAACACCAGCAGCGTCAGGATGGTGGCGAATCCCAGACCGAAAATGATCACCACCGCCATGCTCTGGAAAAACACATCACGCAGCAGCGGCAGCAGGCCGAGCACGGTGGTGAATGCGGTGAGCAAAATCGGGCGCAGACGCGAGGTGGCGGCGTCGAGGATGGCTTGCTGCAACGGCTGACGCTGCGCCAGCTGGCGGGTCTCCTCAACCAGCACGATGCCATTGCGAATCAGCATGCCAGATAAACTCAGCAAACCAATCAGCGCCATAAAACCAAACGGAATGCCAGTTAGCAGGAAACCGCAGGTGACACCAATCAACGCCAGCGGCACGGTGATCCAGATCGCCAGCGCATCGCGCAGCGAGTTGAACATCAGCACCGTAATCACAAACATCACGAGGAAGCCCAGCGGCAGCGCGCCCAGCAGCCCGCTTTGGGCATCGCGTGAACTCTCCAGCTCACCGCCCCATTCCAGATGATAGCCCGCCGGCAGCTTAAGCTGCTCAATAGCGGGCTGCACGCGTGCCACAATCTCTGCCGCGGTACGTCCACTGGCCGGATCGGGATCGGTCTGCACCGTCAACACCCGCATACGGTCGCGGCGCATAATCAGCGGGTCTTCCCACTCGAGGCGGAAATCACTCACCAGGTTAGCCAGCGGCACATAACGCTGCTGGGTGTGACTCCATACCTGAATATTGCCGAGATGATCAATATTCTGCCGCTCTTGCGCTGCCGTTTGCAGCATGATCGGCATCAGCCGCGATCCTTCGCGCAGCAGGCCAACGCTATCGCCGCTGAAGTTGATGCGCAGCGCCTGATCAATATCGCGCTTATCCACGCCCAACTCCTGACCACGTAGCGGTGAGTACTGTGGACGAATCACTTTGCTGCGCGCCTGCCAGTCGTTACGCGGCGCAAAGGCGCTGCCTTCAGCAAGGAACATATCATCAATCTGGCTGGCAATCTGGCGCAGAGTAATCGGATCGGGGCCGGTTACGCGCAGCGCAATTGCGCTATCGCTGGCGCTACCAAAATTAATGCGTTTGATGCGCTCGGTTACCTGCGGGAAGTGCTGCCTGATGTGCTGTTCAGTGTGCTGCGCCAGCACTGCCAACTGCTTAGCATCCTGTACGCGCACCATAATCTGCCCGTAATTGCTGTACTGACGTGTGGCGTCGTAGGTCAGGGTAAAACGCATCGCGCCCTGGCCGATGGTGGTCACGGTGCTGACAACGCTCGGCTGCTGATTGATCCAACCTTCGATCTCACGCGCCGTCTGCGCCGTGTAGTTGATGTCAGTGCCATACGGCAGCCATAGGTCGGTAAAGAAAATCGGCGTATTGGAGGCGGGGAAAAAGTTCTGCTTTATGTAGCCAAAGCCATAAACCGACATCGCCAGGCAAGCGGCCATCAGCACCAGCGTGGTGAGGCGAAAACGCAGCAGCGTGGTGAGCACGCGGCGATACAGGCGGAACAGCATGCCCTGATAGGGCTGTGCGGTTTCTATGCCGATCGCCTGATGACCGTCGATCCACTGCACGAATATCGGCGTCAGCGTTAGCGCGGTGAGCCAGCTCAGCAGCAGTGAAATCAGCAACACCTGGAACAGTGATTTACAGTACTCGCCGGTGGAATCCTGCGATAAACCAATGGGCGCAAAGGCGATGATGGCAATCACCGTGGCGCCAAGCAGCGGCAGCGCGCTGCGTTTCACCATCTGCATCATCGCTTGTTGCAACGGCTTGCCGCGCTGGCGATCGACCTTGATGCCTTCCACCACCACGATGGCGTTATCCACCAGCATGCTGAGCGAGATGATCAGCGCACCCAGCGATACCCGCTGCAACTCCAGCTTAAACAGATACATGATCAGCAGCGTGCCAAGCACGTTGAGCGCCAGCGAGGCGGCGATCACCATGCCGCTGCGCACGCCCATAAACAGCAGCAGCGTTCCCACCACAATCGCCAGCGCCATCAGGAAGTTATTGATGAAGCCATCAACCGACTGCTTCACTTCCTGCGCCTGGTTATAAAAGACCTGCAGAGAGAGGCCAAGCGGTTTGGCCTGCTGGTGCTGCTGGATTTTGGCGCTCAGCGCATCGCCGACGTCAATCACGTTGACGCCGGGCGCGAAGGAGACGCCCATCGCCAGCGCGGCGTGTCCATTGGCGTGATAGAGATTACCCGGCAGCTCGGTAACGCCATAACTGACGGTGGCGATATCACGCAACAACACCTGCTGGCGGCTGCCGGGCACCGAGATGGGCAGCGCGCTGATTTCATCTAACGATTGGAATTCACCGGTGGGATGGAAGCGGATCGCTTCATTACCGATACGAATCTGCCTGGCATCAGAAACGGCATTGACGCTGCTGAGCAGGGCGGCCACGCGCTGTGGCGTAATACTCAGCGCCGCCATTTTCTGGCTGGAGAGCGTGATGTTGACTTGCTCCTGCTCGATGCCGGCAATCGCCACTTTCGCCACACCGGGCACCAGATTCAGCTCGCGCCGCAGCTGATCGGCGTAGGTACGCAGCTCGCTATTGGTGAAGTTTTCGCCGGAAATCGTGAAGAAGTAACCGTAAACATCACCAAAATCGTCATTCACCAGCGGGGCGCTGACGCCAGGCGGGAACCTTTGCGTGGCATCGCCGACGCGCCGACGCAGCTCATCCCACACCTGGGGCAATTCGGCGGCCCGATAGTGGCTGTGAATCGAGACGGTAATCTGCGACAAGCCGTTGCTGGAGATTGAGCTAACGCTGTCGAGCGCGGGCAGTCGCTGCAAGGCATTTTCCAGCGGTAGCGTCACTTCCTCTTCCACCTGTTGCGCCGAGGCACCGGGATAATGCGTGACGATCACCGCGGATTTGATGGTGAACAGCGGGTCTTCCAGGCGGCCAATATTAAGCAGTGCAAAAATGCCGCCCACGCCCAGCAGTAGGATCACCAGCCAGCTGCGAATCGGATATTTAATAAACTGTTCCAGCAGGCGCATTACAGACCTCGCTCGCGGGTCCACAGGCGCACCGCCTGACCATCACGCAGATCGCTCACCCCCGCGACCACAATGCGATCGCCCACTTTCAGTCCGGAGACGATTTCGATGCCCTGCGCACTCAGATTGCCCAACACCACGGGTTGCAGCTGGACGTTAAGCACATCGCCTTCACCGCTAATCAACCACACATAAGGCTGATTCGGCAGGCTACGATCGGGGTTGAACACCGCGTTGGCCGGCACGCGCAGCAGCGGCGTTGCGCTGGCGGTTGGCAGGTTGTGCATCTGCACTTTCACCGTACCGCTGAGTCCGCTCACCTGCGGTAAATCCGCCGGGCGCGGCATAGTCAGCACCACTTGCCAGGTTAGCGTGGCGGCATCAGCTTCTGCGCGATGCTCTTTATATGCTGCGCGAAAGGAGCGTCCTGGCAGCGCGTTCAGGCTGATCTCTGGCTGGTAGCTGGCGTTCTCCACCTCAAGAGAGGTGAACAGGTTTTCTGGCACGCTGAAAATGACATCCAGCAGATCGTTACGGCTGATCACCGCCACCGTTTGTCCGGCGGCAACCACCTGATGATTTTGTGACACGACGCGGGAGACGATGCCGTCAAAAGGCGCGCGCAAGGTATGGTAATCCAGCTCCTCTTTGGCGATGTTGAGCGCCACGGCGGCAGTATCACGATTCGACTTTTGCAGATCCATATCCGCTTGAGACACGGCACTGCGCGTTGATAAGGCGCGGAAGCGCTGATACTGGCGTTCTGCCAGCTGGAGTTTGTTCTGCTGATCGTTGACCCGCAGCTGCGCATCAGTATCAATCAACATGCCAATGACATCGCCCGCTTTGACATGGCTACCTTCACGCACCTGAAGATGCGCCAGTCGACCGGCACGTTTGAACGCCAGTTCGGTATAATCACCGGCAGTGATGCGCGCTGGAAATACCCTTAATTGCTCAGTGGTATTTTCACTCAGAGTAAGTGCTTTAATTACCCGAGGTGTGACCGTTTCTTCACCGCTTTTATTGTCACAGCCAATTAAAATCAAACAAATTAGAAGTGCGCCCAGCACTGGCCAATTATTCATGCCCCTGCCTCAATAAGTAAGAAGGGGCAGGAATATGCCATGATGTCGACGATGAAATAATGACCCTCCGCAAGGTAAGGGTCATTAATTGAATCAAATTAACGGCGTTTAACGTCTGTTTAATTAGGGTGTGATGGTTGGTTTAATTATCCTGCCATGTGTGAAGCAATAATGTAAGTAAAAAAACCGATAATAGTGGCTGATGCTAGAGTTATGAAAACAAAGGAGATAATAATTGGAATTGTCAGTTTATCTTTTTTATTCAAAATAATTCTCCATGTTGATAATAGACTATTTTCTTGGTTGACTGAGATTAAAATTTCGATAAGTTTTTATTGGAATTCCAAATAATAACACCATGTAACCAGTGTTGCCGCTATTAGCATTGCACTTCAAAATAGATAAAAACATGACCCCGGTCATTACGCTGCTGTAAATTATAATTAAAGTATGCGTTTTATTTTTTCACGCTTTTTAATATTCAACTCAATCGCACGGGGTTAATTATGACCGTTATTCCTATTCAGCCAAAACGTCCGGAGGCATCCGCGCGTCCCTATTATCAGCAGGATAACGCCGCCGTATTTAAAGCAATAAACAGCTCTCCCGCGGGGTTGAGCAGCAGTGATGCGCAGCACAGGTTAGCGACCAACGGGCCTAACGTGCTGCCGCAAAAAGCCGAAAAGTCGCTGTTTATGCGTTTTGTCGCGCATTTCAAAGATGTATTGATCTACATCCTGCTGGCGGCGGCGGTGGTCACCGCCGTGATGGGCCACTGGGTCGATACCTTTGTCATTCTTGGCGTTGCCGTTATCAATGCCATGATCGGTTTCATCCAGGAAAATAATGCTGAGAAGTCCTTAAAAAGCATCCAGAACATGATGTCGAGCGATGCCATGGTGTTGCGTGACGGCCAGCAGATGACGCTCGCCACGCAGGATCTGGTGGTGGGCGATGTGGTGATGCTGCGTCCTGGAGACAAAATCCCGGCCGATCTACGCCTGTTTGAGGTGCACAATCTGCGCGTCGAAGAAGCGATTCTGACCGGCGAGTCAACGGTGGTGTCGAAGAACACGCTGGCACTTGAAGGCGAAAAGGGGCTTGGCGATCGCCTGAACCTGGCCTATTCCGGTACCACGGTCAGCTCGGGAACCGCGCTGGGTGTGGTTATCGCCACCGGCGGCGATACCGAGCTGGGCCACATCAATGCGATGATCTCCTCCATCGAAGAGGCGAAAACACCGCTGCTGGTGCAGATTGATAAGCTCGGTAAAGCCATCTTCACCATCATCATGTTGATGATGGTGGCGCTGTTCGTGTTTGGTTATCTGCTGCGCGACATCGCCATCGCCGAGTTGCTGCTGTCGGTGATTAGCCTGGCGGTTGCGGCCGTTCCGGAAGGTTTACCGGCGATCATTTCGATTATTCTGTCGCTTGGCGTGCAATCCATGGCGCGTAATCACGCCATCATTCGTAAGCTGCCAACCGTAGAAACCCTCGGGGCGATGACGGTGATTTGCTCGGATAAAACCGGCACGCTGACCATGAACGAGATGACGGTGAAAGCGGTGGTGCTGGCGAATAGCCAGTGGCGCATCAGCGGTAACAGCTATGAACCCACAGGCGAGTTCACGCTTGAAGCCGGCGAGCACAATGATGCGTTAATGCAGGGCTTTTTGCAGGTGGTGGATATCTGTAATGAAAGTCAGCTGCGGCAGGATGCCAATGGCAACTGGGGCATTGTCGGCGGGCCAACCGAAGGGGCGCTGAAAGTGCTGGCCGTCAAGGCGGGCATCCACAGTGACAAGGTACAGATCCTCAGCAAGCTGCCGTTTGACTCAGCCTATAAATACATGGCGGTGAGCTGCCTGATTGACGGCAAACCTTGCCTGCTGATGACCGGCGCGCCCGATGTATTGCTGTCGCTGTGTCAGCAGCAGCAGGGCGCTGCAGAAGCGGAAGTCATTGATCGCCGCTATTGGGAAGCGGCAATTACCACCTACGCCAGCGAAGGATTGCGCACCGTCGCCGCCACATGGCGCTGGCTACCGGAAGCGCAGCATCATATCGACCACGCTGATTTACGTAACGGCATGAAGATGCTTGGCCTGGCGTGCATGATGGATCCGCCACGTCCGGAAGCGATTAGCGCCGTGCGTGATTGCCAGCAGGCGGGCATCCGCGTGAAGATGATCACCGGCGATCACCCGGAAACGGCGATGGCGATTGGGCAGATGCTGGGCATTGGCAACAGCGATGCCGCCATCACCGGCTATCAGCTGGAGCACATGGACGATGCCGCACTGGGCGTGGCGGCGCGTGAATATGACATCTTTGCGCGTACCAGTCCCGAGCATAAGTTGCGCCTGGTGAAAGCGCTGGCGAGCAGCGGTGAGATCGTCGGCATGACCGGTGATGGCGTCAATGATGCGCCTGCGCTGAAGCAAGCGAACGTCGGTATCGCCATGGGCATCAAAGGCACCGAAGTGACCAAAGAGGCGGCGGATATGATCCTCGCCGATGACAACTTCGCTACCATCGCCGCAGCGGTGAAAGAGGGGCGTCGCGTCTACGATAACCTGAAGAAAACCATTCTGTTTATCATGCCGACCAACCTCGCTCAGGGGTTGTTGATCATCATAGCGATTTTGATGGGCAACCTGCTGCCGCTGACGCCGGTACAGATTTTGTGGATGAATATGGCGACCTCGGCAACGCTGTCGTTTGGTTTGGCATTCGAACCGGCAGAGCGCAACATCATGCGTCGACCACCGCGCAATGCTCGCAGCCACGTGATGGATGGGTATGCGATCTGGCGCGTGATTTTCGTCGGCCTGCTGATCTCGATTAGCGCCTTTGTGCTGGAAGCCTGGCTCCAGCCGCGCGGCTACTCACCGGAATTCATCCGTACCGTGCTGCTGCAGATGCTGGTGACCGCGCAGTGGGCTTACATGCTGAACTGCCGCAACAGCGATGGATTCTCACTCGATGCCGGCTTGCTGAAAAATCGCGGCATCTGGCTGGTAACCGTGGTGCTGATAGCGCTGCAGGCGATGATTATCTATGTTCCGCTGATGAACACCCTGTTCGGCACCGCACCGCTGCCGCTGAAGTATTGGCTGATTTCGCTGGCGGTCAGTGCTGGGATCTTCGTGCTGGTGGAGATAGAAAAACAGCTGACGCGCGGCTGGCGCGTAGCCTAAATGTAAACCTGTTAACTGCCGGGGCGCGTGCGCTCCGGCATAACGCCTTAATCAATCTCTTCCTATCAAATCTCAAATATCCCCCCTTTTGTTAACAAATCAGCTTTAACCTCGACCATCGCATTTTGCTTCAATGTGCATATGCACGCCTTTGGAACAGAATGCCAATGGCATTGAATGAGCTTTTGTTTATGCCTTAGTGATTGATTGTGCATATGTTCATCATCCACAACCCATGCTGAGAGCACGATCACACCTTGAACGACGAAAATTACTTAGCAGGCTTATTGTGATGACGCTCACAATGAGCAGGCGAAAAATAAGCGATAAAATATAACAAATGAACAACACGCGTTCATTTGAGCAAGGCCAATATAACCTCTGACCTCACGCTAAAAGGTTCCTCCATGAAAAACCGATACAGCACAAAAGTGCTGGCGCTTTTCTGCGCCCTGTCATTTCTGATGTACGTCGATCGCGTCAACCTTTCGACGGCGGCAGGGCTGATCAAACAGGATCTGGGCCTCAACAACACCGACCTGGGGCTGATTTTCTCCGCCTTTGCTTACACCTATTTAGTGTTCCAGATTATCGGCGGCTGGTTTGTGGACCGCTTCGGTGCCCGCAAAACCATCATCATTTGCGGCAGCATCTGGGTGGTGGCGACCATTTGCACCGGTTTTGCCGGCGGTTTCGCCTCACTGTTCTTGTCACGTATGCTGCTCGGTGTGGGCGAAGGGGCGGCCTTACCTTCGCAGGCGCGCGCGATGACCTTCTGGTTCTCCAGTGAAAAACGCGGCTTCGTGCAGGGCATCACCCACTCATTCTCCCGCTTCGGTAATGCCGTCACGCCATCGCTGGTGGCGCTGTTGGTGCTGATGCACTCCTGGCGCTTCTCCTTCATTGCATTAGGTGTCATCACCGCAGTTTGGCTGGGTTTCTGGATCGCCGGCTTCCGCGACAACCCGCACCACATCGCGGAGATGAGTGATGAGGAGCGCAAAATCCTGCCTAAACTTGACGCCTATATGACGGACAAAGTGAAAACGCCAACGCCGTGGAAAGCGCTGCTCAAGCGAATTGGACCGACCATGGGCGTCTATTTCTGCTACGGCTGGACGGGCTGGCTGTTCTTCACCTGGCTGCCGACGTTCTTCATGAATGGTCGCGGCATGGATCTGAAATCGTCCGCACTGTTCACCTCGGCGGTGTTTCTCTCTGGCGTAGTGGGCAACACGGTAGGCGGGATTGTGAGTGACAAAATCCTGAAACGTACCGGCAATGTGGTCGCCGCGCGCCGTAACGTCATCATCTTTAGCTTCCTGAGCGCCGGTTTACTGCTGATTCCGGTGATCAGTTCTACCAACATGACGCTGATCACCGCCTGCCTTGGCCTGGCTTTCTTTTGCCTCGAACTGACCATTGGGCCCATCTGGGCGGTGCCGATGGAGATCACGCCTAAGTACGTCGGCGTGGCCAGCGGTTTGGTTAACGCCGGTTCAGCGGTAGCGGGCATCATTTCACCGATTCTGTTTGGCATCATCATTGATAGAACCGGCAACTGGAGCCTGCCGTTTTATGGCTCGGTGGTGCTGCTGATGGTCGGCATCGTGCTCACCTTCTTTATGCGTCCGGACATTCCGTTGTCCGAAGATGCACCTGCTCGCGGTGAAGTTCAGCCCGCAAACAATGCTTATCACTGAGGAAATCCTGATGAAAAAACCTTCTGTTGCACTGGTGCTGGGCGATCCAGCAGGTATTGGTCCGGAGTTGGTCGCCAAAGTGCTGGCGCAACCGGCGCTGCGTGAGCTGGCTAACGTCATCATCATTGCCGATCGTCACGAGCTGGAAAAAGGCATGACCATTGCCGGACAACGTTTTGACTATGAGGAGATCACCGCTAGCGCAGACATTCACTTCACGCCGGGCAAACCGTTACTGCTCAATCATGACTGGTCAAAGCGCACGCCTTTTGCCTACGGCAATGCCAGCGAACAGAGCGGCGTGTATATTCTGGAAACGCTGGCGCGCGCGGTGGAATTAACCCAGCAGGGCATCACCCAGGGCGTCTGTTTTGCACCGCTCAATAAGCAAGCGATGCACATGGGTGGACTGCAGCATCGTGACGAGTTGCACTGGTTCGCTGAACTGCTGAAATGGGACCATTTCTGCTGTGAGGTGAACGTAGTGGATAACCTCTGGGCCGGTCGCGCAACCTCGCACATTCCGTTCCGCGACATTGTGCCGAACCTCAGCGTTGAGGGCATCGTCGATACCATTGCGCTTATGGATCGCACGCTGCGCCAGGCGGGCATCGCTCAGCCAAAAATCGCGGTACAGGCGCTTAATCCCCACGGCGGGGAGAACGGCCTGTTTGGTGATGAAGAGCAAACCATTATTAAACCGGCGATGGCTAAAGCTAAACAGCAAGGCATTGATGTTTATGGCCCTTATCCGGCAGATACCACCTATAAAGCGGTGGAGACACAGCAGCTGGATGCGGTGGTCTCGATGTACCACGACCAGTTTGCCACGGCGCTAAAAATGCTGGGCTTCGAGCGCGGCATTACCGTGCAGGGCGGACTGCCGATCCCCATTGCCACCGCCAATCACGGCACCGCCTACAACCTTTATGGGCAAAATCTGGCCACGCCATCGGCGTTTGAGAACGCTTTCCGCCTGCTGGTGCGTATGGCATCCAGCGCCGCTTAAGGCGGCTTCAGCATCCCGGCGTGTTGTCGGGATGCATCCTTCTTCACCGGGGAGGCCCCATGCACAACGACAACCGCCCGACGCGAGTTCGCTGGACGCTGTTTTTCATTATTTTTGCACTGGTGGTGATCAATCTCATCGACCGGGTTTCGCTCTCCATCGCCATGCCGACTATCGCGGCCGAATTTAACCTGTCGCCGACGCTGCAAGGCGTGATTCTCAGCTGTTTCTTCTGGGCCTACGCTCTGTTGCAGCTACCGGGTGGCTGGATGATCGATCGTTATGGTCCGCGATGCATGATCACCTATTCGACATTTTTCTGGGGCGTGTTCCAGACGCTGGCGGCGCTGGCCACCGGTGGTATCTCACTGCTGCTGTCACGCGTGATGCTAGGCGCGGCTGAAGCACCACTGTTTCCGGCGGGCGGCAAACTCAACGCACTGTGGCTCTCTGCGAATGAGCGCGGTCGCGGCGCGGTACTGATGGATTGCGGCGGCCCGATTGGCGCAGCGCTGGGCGGTTTGATCATTGCGCATTTGATTGTGATGCTGGGATCGTGGCGGCTGGTGTTTGCCATTACCGGTGTTGCCACGCTGCTGATGTCGTGGGTTGCCTGGCACTGGCTGCGCGACGATCCGGCACAGCATCCCGACGTGAATGCGGCAGAGCGCGCGTTAATTAACGCAGAAGCTGCGCCAGCGGAAGCGAGTGAGCCATCTGCCACGCGTGGCTTTGGCATCGCACGGCCTACATTAGTAGCGATGCTCACCGGACGCGCGGCTTGGGCAATGATGTTTTTTGGTTTGCTCACTTGGGGACCAAGCTATCTGGCCCATGCGCGTGGCTTCGATCTCATCGCCATCGGCAACGCCACGTTCATTATTTTCCTGTTTGGCGCACTGGGTTCGCTTTCCGGCGGTTTCCTGCTGGATGCGTTGGTAAAACGTGGCATGCAACATGGACGCGCATTGAAAGGTCTGTTGGCCATGTCCGGTACGGTGGCGCTGGCGGCATTCCTCTCGTTGCCCTATCTCAGCAGTGCGATCGCGGCAGTTGCGCTGCTGTGCGTCGCGGCGTTTTTCCTGATGTGGGGCAGTTTGTACTGGAGTTTACCTGCGCTGCTGACCACCCGTGAGAAGATGGGGCTGGTGGGCGGCGCCATGAACATGGCAGGTAGCGTGGGAGGAATTGCCGTTCCGCTGCTGGTGGGCATTATGCTGCAGATGGGGGTGCACTATGACAGCATCCCGCTGTTTTTTGCCGGCTGTTCAGCGGTGTATGTGCTGGGTACCTGCCTGATTGGCATGCAACCACGCGAGGAGGCACCATCATGTATCACGGTCCGATAATCGATCCACATCAGCACTTCTGGCAGCCGCAGCAGAATCCGCATCCCTGGCTCCAGCCCGATGCGCAGATCCCCTTCCGTTACGGCAACTATGAGGCGATTAAGCGCGACTATCTGCCGCCAGATTACTTGCGCGATGCCGCCACGCACCGCGTTGAAGCCACGGTGTATATGGAAGCCGAGTGGGATCCGGCGGCACCTCTGAGTGAAACACGCTATATCCATCAGCTGGCAAAACGCTTCGGTTATCCCAATGCGGTGATTGCACAGGCCTGGCTTGATCGCACTGATGTTAGTGAGGTACTGGAGTGGCAAGCTGCCTATCCGTTGGTGCGCAGCGTGCGGCACAAACCCGGCGGCGCCGCCAGCTGGCAGCAGGCTCGCAGCGGAGAACATAGCCTGATGAGCAACCCACGCTGGCTCAACGGCTACGCCGAACTGCAGAAATATGCACTGCATTTCGATCTGCAAACGCCGTGGTGGCATCTGGATGAAGCTTGCCGCCTGGCGCGTGACTTTCCACACACCACGCTAATACTTAATCATTGCGGTTTGCCCGCAGACCGCAGCGCGGAAGGGCTAACGGCATGGCGCCAGGCGATGTCATCGCTGGCGGATTATGAAAATGTCGCGGTGAAAATTTCGGGCCTCGGTGAGCGCGATCACCCGTGGAGCGTATCGCGCAATCAGGGCATTGTGCGCGATACGCTAGCGATGTTTGGCACTCATCGCTGCATGTTCGCCAGTAATTTCCCGGTCGATAGCCTGTGCGTCACTTTTGACACCCTGTATACCGGTTTCAAAAAGATGGTTGAGCATTTGCCTTATGACATGCAATACCGGCTGTTCTACGACAACGCGCTGCGCTATTACCGCCCGACGTTGTCTACGGCCGCAACCCCACTCAAGGAGAACCTTCGCTATGTCCCATCCGCTTAAACTTGGCGTTAACACCTCAATATTCGATGGGCACGATATGGACCTCGCTTTCGGCATCATCCGTGAGCTTGGTTATGACTACGTTGAGTTGGCCTATAACCAGGGATATGTCGGCGATCTGGATGACAGTCTGTTTAGCCAGCAGAATGCGCAACACATACGCTCGCTGCTGGACAAACATCAGCTGAAAACGCTGGCGCTAGGCTGCACCTTTAACCTCGCACGAGCGGAAGCGGTCGGCTACCTGCAAACGCGCATTGGCTTTGCCCAGGCAATCGGCGTCAAACTGCTTAACGCCTGTACGGCAAAGCACGAGGATTACGCTGCGCTGGTGAATAATCTGCGTCAGATTGCGCCGCAGCTGGAACAGGCTGGCTGCTGTTTGCTGCTCGAAAATGGCGGTGATGCCAATTACGATGCGTTTGCCCTGGCGGCAGAGGGAGAACAGCTGTTACGCGAGGTAGGCAGTGCGGCGCTGGCGTTTAACGGTGACGCCGGCAATATGGTGTCGCTGCGACCGCAGGCGGATGCGATACAGCAGATGATGCAGCTGTTACCACAGATGCGTCATTGTCATATCAAGGATGTGGTGAAGCAGGGCAGTGAGTTTCATTTCCCGGCCATTGGCCAGGGGCTGCTGGATTACAAACCGCTGCTAAAGGAGCTGGTTAAGCGTGACATTCCCTGCACGCTGGAAATCCCGCTGCGTATGCATCGGCTGGCGGACAGCACGCCGCAACGCAGCGCCGCGCCGGTCGCGCTGGAACGCATTGTTCAGGTACTCAGTGAGAGTAAAAAATTTATCGAGGATGTGGCGGGTTAAGCCAAAAAAAATCCGCCCGCCAGGCAAGATAACTTGTACTAGCGGGCGGAATTGAGCGAGCGACTTATTTCTTAGGAATCTCAGAGATTTCTTTCACATCACTCTTATTCATTTGCTGCTTCACGCCATTGGCATCAACGTAACCCAGCAGGCCAGTTTCTGCATCTTGCGGTTTGCCATCGGTCACAATGGTACGGCCATCATTGGTATGAATCGCGTAGGATGTACGTGTACAGCCGGTCAGGGCGGACAGGGCAATCACTGCAGAAATAGAAAGCAAAATTGTTTTTTTCATTAGTCGTCTCTCCAGGCGAGTTTAAGGATATTAATTATCCAGTTCGCTCATGTTGGTAATCTTGTCGCGATTGATCTGCTCAGTTTTACCGGTTTGCGCATCTTTGTAAGAAACAAGGCCGGTGTCACTGTCGATTTGTGGCTTGCCCGACGTAACAATAGTGCGTCCGTCGGTGGTCTTAATCGCCTGGTTTGATGAGCAGGCTGTTAACGTCATTGCCATAAAGGTGCCAAGAAATGCGGTTGCCAATACTGTTTTTTTCATCGTGATGAGTTCCTTTCAGTGGAATAAGTTTTAACTACCTAAATAGCTTAGAACATTTTCCCAAAACAGCCAGAAACCAGGGGATATGGCTGTTTAACTTTACTCATACGGCGATTCATGTCGTGTGTTTAGCGAATCTCATTCACGTACATAAAGTGTTCGGTGCTAAAGCGGTGGTGCGCCAAAATTACCGGAAGGGCACTCTGATCAAACGACACTTCATCAATCACCATCACGGCGTGCGGCAAACTCAATTCCAACAGCACTGCATCCTCTTCATTCGCCAGCGTGGCGGTAATTTGTTCACGCACGGCGGCTACACGTAGATCGTAGCGTTCAAATAGATAGCGATAGAGCAGCGGCGGTAACTGATCTGCGGGTGGGAAATCGGGCAAACGCGCCGAGGGCAACACCAACGATTCATGCATCGCGGCGATTCCCATCACGCGACGTAAACGCTTCAGTCGGATCACCGCATCGCCTTGACCTATTTGCAGTTTCTCTGCCTCGTTGGCGCTAGCATGGCTTAGCTGATAATCCAGTAATCGGGTATCAGATTGCAGCAACCCGCCGGTTTTATCGTGCAGGCGAAAATACTGGAAAAAATGGCTGAGATTGTGCAGCGGTGCCCAGCCGGTCACCACGGTGCCGGTTTTGCGGCGTCGCATCAGCATGCCTTCCGTCGTTAGCGCGGCCAGCGCTTTACGCACGGTGCCAACCGAAACACCAAACTTCGCCGCCAGGCTATTTTCACTCGGCAAAATGGTGCCTGCGGGCAATTCACCTTGCAGGATCGATTCGCTGATATGGCGCTTGACCACTTCATACAGCGGCGCACCTTCACCTTCGCTGAGTCGGGCGAAAGGTTGCGCATCATTTGCGTCATAGTTTTTTTGCATGTTTCTGATTACCGATTGACCTCAGTCGTTGAATTGCATTATCTATAAACTATATAGAAATACAACAGACGATAATCCTATGATGGAAAATTCACGCTTCAACAGTGCATTAGCGATGATTGCTAATGATGGCGCGCAAATGACGGATGACCTTAAACAGATGCTTGAGGTGGATACCTGTTTCCCGCCGGGCAACGGTTATGGCGCATTTGCTGACGTGATGATGCACTTGTTGGAACCGCTGAATTTTTACTTTGCACGTGTCTCTGTGCCGGAACATCTATGGCAGGCGCCGGACGGCAGCGCGTACGGTGAACGCGTCAATCTGCTGGCATCACTCAATGCCGGTGCGGCAGAAAACTGCAATCTCTACTTCCATACCGATACCGTGCCTGCCGGCGATGGCTGGCGTTTTCCGGCGCTGACGCTAACCGCGGCGGAAGGCAAATTGTTTGGGCGCGGTGCGGCAGACATGAAAGGCACCATTGTTGCCGCCATGGCAGCAGTGCGCGCAGCGCAGGCGGCGGCCCTCCCGCTGCGTTTTAATCCGGTATTTCTGTTGTGTAGCGATGAAGAGGGTGGTTTGTATCCCGGTATCCGTTATTTGGCGGAACAACAGCTTTTCTCCGGTCACCTGCTCAGCTTCAACGGTGGCGCGGTGCCGCGCATCTGGTCCGGCTGCTTTGGCAGCATCGATCTCAAAGTGATTATCACCGGACGTTCGGCGCACTCCGGCGATCCGGTTAACGGCATCAATGCAATCGAAGCGGCGCTGCCGCTGATGAATGCGCTTTATCAGTTGAAGCTCGAGGTGGAACAACGCACCTCGGCGATGCCTTCCCCACCGCATTATCACGGCAAACCGCTAACGTCACTGTTAACGCTGGCCGCCGCGCAGGGCGGCAGCAAAGGCTCGACCATTCCTGAACGGTTTGAGCTACTGATTAACCGCCGCTATGCGCCGGAAGAGTGCTTTGACGAGGTGTGGCAGGAGCTAACGCAGTGTGTAACAAGCGCGATGCGCGGCAGCCACGCGCTCGATGTCACGCTGCAAATGATTGGTCATCTGGCGCCGGTCGCTAATCCTCACGGCCCGCACTGGCCGCGCTGGCAGGCGGCGCTGAGTCGGGGATTTGGCTTCCAACCCAGCGAGTTCAAACCCTGGGGATCGTCCACCAGTTCCGATATGGGCTGGGTCCAGCAAGCTGGGATTCAGGAAATTTTACTTGGCGGCCTCGCCCGTCCTGACAATCGCATTCATGCCGCCGATGAGTACACAACGCTGGCAGATTTGATCGCACTTTCGCAGTCCATTTTGGCGTATCTCGCCGATGATTTTCAGCCAACCCAGGGTAGTTAACTAATTAACGAGGAAGAGAAGATGTGCGCAATGAAAGGGTTAAACCGCAGACAGTTTATCGCCAGTTGTACCGCTCTGACGGGTGCAGCGATGCTGCCCTGGTCGTTCTCGGCCCATGCCGCGCAGGTGGCGAGCGCCACCCCAGGCGGCACGGCGCGTAAAGGCGGCGTGCTGCGCATCAGCGTTGATCAGGCCGTCAGCGTGTTGAATCCGCATCAGATCCGCGTCAACCCGGAATATCTGGTGGCGGAACTGCTGTACAGCGGCTTAACGCGTCTGACGCAGGAGATGAAAGCCGAAGGCGATTTGGCGCAATCCTGGCAGGCCAACGCCGATCTGAAACAGTGGACGTTTACCTTGCGCCCGAACCTGAAGTTCAGCGACGGTTCCGCGCTGACGTCTGCCGATGTGGTCGCCAGCCTGCAGGCACTACTCGATCCAAAAAATGCCTCACCGGCGCTGCATAATATTGGGCCGATTAAAACCGTTAGCGCGCCAGATACCCATACGGTGTTGATTGAAACCGATACGCCTTACGCCGATTTGCCGGTGATGCTGGCTTATCCGGATGCGAAAATTATCCCCGCCACTATCGCACAAGGCCAATATGACAAGCTCAGTAAAGCCTCGTTCGGGGCCGGTCCTTTCCAGCTGGTGTCCTACGATCCAGAACGCAAAATTGTGGTGAAGCGTAATCCGCATTACTACGATGCGGCGCGTCCTTATCTTGATGGTGTGGAAGTGGTGGTTTATCCCGATGGCATCGCGGAGAGTTCAGCGCTGATCTCCGGTGACACCGATCTGATGCTAAGCGCCCAGTCGAGCGAGTTCGCGCGCCTGTCCAAATCTTCCGGCGTGCTGCCGCTGCGTGTGGCCTCCGGCCAGTTCCTCAATGTGAACATGGGCTGCGACCAAAAACCTTTTAACGATGTACGGGTACGTCAGGCGCTGGCTCTCTGCGTTGATCGCCAGGC
The DNA here is from genome assembly GCF_000282675.1 of Pantoea sp. GM01. Lineage (NCBI taxonomy): Bacteria > Pseudomonadati > Pseudomonadota > Gammaproteobacteria > Enterobacterales > Erwiniaceae > Pantoea > Pantoea sp. GM01. The sequence goes on from NZ_AKIU01000007.1 coordinate 59,729, forward strand.
GTCGGTGGACTTCGTGGCGGATGGCCTGGGTTCGCCGGGCAACGACACGCCGATTAACAGCGCGTATCCCTTTTTCGCCAACCTGGCAAAAAAAGCGGTGGATTACAGCAAAGCCAAAGCGCTGCTGGCGGATGCCGGTTACCCCAACGGTCTCGATTTAACGCTTATCGCCTCTGACAAACCGGCCACCCGCACGCAACTGGGCATCGCCCTGCGCGAGATGGCGAAGCAGGGCGGTTTTCGCATCAACGTGCAGACCATGGCGCATAGCACTTATCTCGATCAGGTGTGGAAGAAGGGCAATTTCTACGTCGGCTTTTACAACATGCAGCCGACGCCTGACGCGGTGTTCTCTCTGCTCTACACCTCAACCGCGTCGTGGAATGAAACGCGCTGGAACAATGCGGAGTTTGATAAAGCTGTCGGTGCTGCGCGTGAAACCCGTGATGAAGCACAGCGCATAACGCTGTATGGCAAAGCCCAGCAGCTGATGCATGACGAAGTGCCATCGGTGATCCCTACCTTCTTCGATCTGCTCGCCGCCAGCCGCGATTATGTCGGCGGATATCATCTGCATCCGCGCGGTGCGGTATTCCGTCTTGACCATATCTGGTTAACCGACAAAGCGCCGAAGCGCGCAGTGTAAGGAGCGAACGTGACAGCAAGTTATCTGCTTAAACGCCTTCTGCTGATGGTTTACACCTTGTTAGTGGTGTCACTGCTGGTCTTTGGCATTACTCAACTGTTACCGGCCGATGCGGCTGTCACCTTGCTGGGTCAAAACGCTACGCCGGAAGCGTTGGCGGCGGTGCGTGAACGTCTGGGGCTGGATGCCCCGGCGTGGTTGCAATACTGGCACTGGCTGACGCAGGCACTGCAGGGCAATTTTGGCGTATCGATGCGTAATGGCCTCGAAGTCGCGCCGACACTTCTGACGGCGTTATCGCGCTCGCTACTGCTGGCGGTGTGCGCCTTAATCCTGATGCTGATTATCGCCATTCCCCTCGGCATCTGGGCGGCGGTGCGGCGCGGCAAAACTGCGGATGTGCTGGTGAGTGTTATCTCCTATATCGGCATCTCCTTCCCGGAATTTGTCACTGCTACGCTGGTGCTGCTGTTGTTTGCCGATGTCTGGCAGATTTTGCCCGCCACCGGCTATGTGCCGCTCAGTGAGAATTTTGTCAGCGGCATTCAGCACCTGATTCTGCCGTCGGTGACCGTGGCGCTGATTCTGGTGGCGCACGTCTCGCGCATGGTGCGCTCAGAAATGGTTGATGTGCTGCATACCGATTACATTCGCGCCGCGTGGCTGAAGGGCTTATCACGTCGCCGCATTCTCTGGCGACATGCGCTGCGTAATGGCTTGTTGCCGACCATCACCATTGTGGCGCTGGATGTTGGTTATCTGCTGGGCGGCATTGTGGTGGTGGAGGAAATCTTCGCCATTCCCGGCATTGGCCGCGAATTGATTGTCGCCGTGCAGGCGCGCGATCTGCCCACCATTCAGGCTGGCGTGATGATCCTCGCCGCGACCTATTCAGTGGTGAATTTCCTGGCTGATTTGGCCTACGTCACTCTCGATAAGCGGATCTCCTATGCCTGATATTTTGAAACGTTTACTGCGTTCACCGCAGGGCGCCGCTGGTGTGCTGATTATCTTGCTGGCGTTATTAATGGTGGTTGGCGGTGCGCACGTCGCGCCCTTTGATCCCGAATCTATCTCGATCCTGACGCGCTATAAGCCGCCCGGCCCGGAACACTGGTTTGGTACCGATCAGATGGGCCGCGATATCTTTAGCCGCGTGATGGTGGGCGCACGCTCAACCATTTTACTGTCGCTGCTGGCTACCGCGCTGGCGATGGTAATCGGTTCGGTGCTTGGTACCGCCAGCGCCTATCTGGGCGGCAAATTTGATGAGTTCATGATGCGCACCATGGATGCGGTGATGGCGATTCCCAGCCTGCTGTTTGCGTTGCTGATTGTCAGCACGCTCGGGCAGAGCAGCATGAACGCGGTGCTGGCGATTACTATCGCATTTGTGCCGGGCATGGTGCGTATCTCGCGCAGCGTAGCGCTGGCCGCCCGCCAGCAGGATTACATTAACGCCGCCATCGCACGCGGTGAGGCTGGGCACTACATCATCCTGCGCGAAATGCTGCCGAATATTCTGGCGCCGATCATTGTGGAAGCCACCATTCGCGTCGCTTTCGCCATCATGCTGTTTGCCACCCTGAGTTTCCTTGGTTTGGGCGCACAACCGCCTGAGCCAGAATGGGGATTAATGGTCTCTGAAGCACGCGCCTACTTCTTCAATGCACCCTGGATGATGATGATTCCGGGCCTCGCCATAGCGCTGGTCGCCATTGGTTTTAATTTACTGGGTGACGGGCTGCGTGATGTGCTCAACCCAAGGAGCCACTGATGAGTGACAACCTTGCACCGGTGCTGTCGGTGGAAAATTACAGCCTCGATTACGCGTTAGCCAAAGGGCATGCTCTGCCGGTGTTGCGTGACATCAACTTGCAGGTGATGCCCGGCGAAGTGTTGGGGCTGGTAGGCGAATCGGGTTCCGGCAAAACCACGCTTGGCTGGGCGATTATGCGCTGGCTAGCAGGCAATGCGCGCGAGCTGCAGGGCGATATTCGCCTGAACGGTGAAAGTCTACTGACCTTGCCCGTAGCCAAAATGACTGCGCTGCGCGGTGCCAAACTGGGCATGATTTTTCAGGATCCGAGCGCCTCGCTCAATCCCACGCTGACATTGGGTGAGCAGGTCACTGAAGTGTTACGCCGCCATCGCGGTTTATCAGCGCGTGAAGCGCAAGAGCTGGGTGAATCGCTGCTGCACGACGTTGAACTTAAAAATCCGGCGCGCATGATGCGCCGCTATCCGCATCAGGTTTCGGGTGGCGAGAAGCAGCGCATCCTGATCGCCACCGCTTTCGCCTGCCAGCCGGACTGCATGATTTTTGATGAACCGACCACCGCGTTAGATGTAATTAGTTCGGCGCAAATCCTCGATCTTTACGCGCGTCTACGTGAAGAGACCGGTGTAGCGTCGCTCTACATCTCGCACGATCTGGCGTTGGTGGCGAAAGTGGCCAATCGCGTCTGTGTGCTGGAACAGGGACGTATTGTCGAACAGGCCGACACGCGCAGCCTGTTTAACGCGCCGCAAAATGTTTACACCCGCAAACTTATTGAGGCGGTGCCCAATCCGCATCATCGGCTGCTGCAGGACGCGCCAGGCAATCAACCGTTACTTGGCCTGAAGCAACTGACTATTGATTATGGCAAACACGGTTTTCTCGATCGTCTGCTGAAGCGTGAAGCCAATACCACGCGCGCCGCCAATGCGGTTTCGCTCACCGTTCATCAGGGAGAAATTCTCGGCGTGGTCGGCGAATCCGGTTCTGGAAAGTCCTCGCTGGGTAAAGCCATCACCGGGCTGGTGCCGTTCAGCGGTGAGCTCGATTTTTGTGGCTACACGCTGCCTGGCCGGGCGCAGATGGATAAAGAGTATCGCCGCCGGGTGCAGCTAATTTTCCAGCACCCCGATGCTTCGTTGAATCCGCGTATGACCATCGGCGAAATCATCGCGCGGCCGCTGCGGTTATATGGTTTACCCGCGGGTGAAACCGAAGCGCAGGCTGTGACGCGACTGCTGCAGGAAGTGCGTTTGCCAGCGGAGTTTTCTCAACGTTATCCGCATGCGCTTTCGGGCGGGCAGAAGCAGCGTGTCGCCATCGCCCGTGCGTTTGCCAATCCGCCGGATCTGGTGATTTGTGATGAGATCACCGCCGCGCTTGATGTCTCGGTACAGGCCACCATTATCGAGCTACTGCTGGAACTGCGCCGCCGCTACGGCACCGCGTATCTGTTTATTACCCACGATCTCAACCTGATTCGCCAAATCGCCCATCGTGTCGCCGTGATGTATCGCGGTGACGTGGTGGAAGTGCTGCCTGGCGAGAACATGACGGCGCTGGCGCAACATCCTTATACCCGTGCACTGCTTGATGCGGTGCATATTCCCGACTTTTCAAAGTCCGTTGCATGACGAGAAAAACATGAAACCTGAACAGTTAATTCATCATATCGATCGCGACTATTGTCTCTCTTTCCTGGCAAAAATGGTGCAGCACAAAAGCTACAGCGCCACCGATGGCGAGCGTGAACTGGCGAAATACATGGCCGCGCAGATGGCGCAGCAAGGCCTGGAAACCGAACTGCAGAGCGTGCCCGGCGGCAGGCTGAATGCCATCGGGCGGCTGGCGGGTAGCGGCGGAGGAAAAAGCCTGCTGTTCAACGGACATCTGGATACCAATCCGGTCACTGAGGGCTGGACCGTCGATCCCTGGGAAGGAAAAATCGATGAACAGTTTATCTATGGTATCGGCGTTTCGAACATGAAAGCGGGTGATGCCGCCTATTTTTGCGCGTTAAAAACGCTGATTGATGCCGGTGTAAAGCTGAAAGGCGATGTGATTTTGACCTACGTGGTGGGCGAGTTGCAGGGCGGAATTGGTACGCTGGCGGCGATTGAGCAAGGTGCGCGCGCCGACTACTTCATCAATGCCGAACCGACCGATCTGCAAGCGCTAACCATGCACGCCGGTTCGCTGATGTTTACGATTGAGCTCACCGGCGATACGCGCCATCTGTCAAAACGTGAAGACGCGGTGGATGCGATCAGCGCCGCCGTCGAGTTGATTCCGCAGATTAACGGCATGACCTTTAGCGGCGCTAAAACCGCTGAACATCTGAAGATTAATCGTGGTCACATCGGCACCGTGCATGGTGCGTTAGGCCGCGATCTGGAAGAGTGGCGACCGCCGCAGGTGGCTGACTTTGTGCGCTTAAAAGGCTCGGCACGTTTTGCGCCGGGACAAACGGTGGAAGGTGTGCTCGGCGATCTTCAGGCGCTGCTGAATACGTTATGCCAGCACTATCCGGGCCTGAAAGCTGAACTATATGATGATGGCATCCGCGATAAACCCACCATGTTGCCGTTTGAAGTGTCACCGGAATCCGCCATTGTTAAAGCGGTGAATCGCGGCTGGAAAACCGTGCGCGGCACCGAGCAGCCGACCGGCGTGATCACACCTCCGGCGTTCTTTGGCACCGACGCGGCACATCTTTATCAGCATGCGGGTATGGAAGGGATCGTCTGTGGACCCGGCGGCAAATACAACACCATGCCGGATGAGCGCGTAGAAATCAGTGAATTCCTTGATATGGTGCGCATCTATCTGCTGGCCATTCTGGAGATTTGCCAGCCGGTTGAGGCCGCGTAATGCAGGTTGAAGCGCTGATGCGTCTGCGTGCCGCCATGCAGCAGAGCGAGGTCGATATCTTGCTGGTGGATCACGGTGAGCTGCTGGCCTGGCTCACCGGTTTTACTGTCTCTGAAACATTGTACCGCGCCTGTCTGGTACCTCTTAACGGCGAGCCCTGGATGGTGCTGCGCCAGCTGGATGAAGCGCCATGTCGCGCGCAATCGCCGACGCTTGAAGTGGAAAGCTATCGCGATGATCAAGATGCCTGGCACGCGGTGGCGCAAAGCTTGATACGCCGCGGATATCAACAGGTGCGCATCGGCGCAGATTTTTACTCCTACGGCATGACGGTACATAGTTGGCAGCAGCTTTCGCGCTATCTACCGCAAGCTACGTGGCATGATTTAACCGGGCTAAGCGATCGGCTGCGCAGCGTCAAATTCCCGGCGGAGATCGCCGCGTTGCGTCAGGCAGCTGCCATCGCGGACGCCACGCTGATGAAGATTGGTGCCGAAGTGCAAAGCGGCTGGCGCGTGCGCGATGTCGCCGCGCTGGCTGCCGGACAGTTTTTACGGCTGGGCGCGGATACCGGCGAAACTGGACCGATTGTGATCGCCAGCGGTGATAATGGTTTTTTGCATGCCAGCGGTCACGAGCAACGGCTTGAGAACGGCGATGTGCTGCACGTCGAGCTGATCCCGAAAGTGAAGCATTACAGCGCACGGCTGATGCGGCCTTTTATTGTTGGCCAGATAGCAGCGCAGCGTGCCGAGTTGGCAGAACAGCTGATCGCGATACAGGACCAGCAATTTGCGGCAATGAAACCAGGAATGGTGGCACACGAGGTGGATACTATCGTGCGCGATCAGGTGCTCAGGAGCGGATTACGCGCGGATTACCCCAACATTACCGGTTATGCATTGGGGCTTTATACACGCACGCCACGACCCAGTGATTTTTCCTGCAGTTTTCATGCAAAGGCGCAGTGGCTGCTGGAAGAGAATATGGTTTTCCACATGTATATTTCGGCGCAAGGCCTGGCGTTCAGCGAAACGGTGCGCATTACGCACGCTGGCGCAGAACGGCTGACAAATTTATCGCGTCAGTTATTATCATTGCCGGGCCACAAATGACCAGGAGGTGTTATGACGCAGGATGTTGAACTGATTGATTTAGCAGTAACCTTTCCCGCCTTACGCTTCGATCTAAAATATGCCACGGCGGATAATATCGCCGGCTACGCCATTTACCGTGAGGCAAAAGCATTGCTGCATCCGGCCGCCGCCGACGCACTGGCAAAAAGCATTGAGATCGCCCGGCTGGCGGGATTGAGCTTGCTAATACTTGATGCCTATCGGCCGCAGCAAGCGCAGTGGCATCTGTGGGATGCCTGCCCAGATAAAGATTATGTGGTGCCACCCGCCCAGGGTTCGAATCACAGTCGGGGTGTGGCAATCGATCTGACGCTCATTGATGCACAAGGCCAGCCGCTGAATATGGGCACCGCATTCGATGCGATGGAGGTGGAGTCACATCCCTATCATCCGAATGTCCCCTCAGAAGCACAACGTAATCGCCTGCTACTGAATGCGATTATGTTTGCCGGAGGTTTTGTCGCTATGCCAACCGAATGGTGGCACTTCGAGCTGCCTGACGCGAAAAACTATCCATTACTTGATGAGCGATTTGCCTGCGTTGCGCGTTGAATGGATTAAGAAATGCGGGCGGCTACCTCAGCTGACTATCCTTACTTCCGCGGCGGTTATAACCGCTGATTGCCGCCTGTTTTTTATCGATCTTGCTCTGACAATTCACGCAGTAACGTACGCCCGCTAACGCAGCGCGACGCGCTTCCGGAATAGGCTCGCCGCACTCATCACAAAACTCGGCGCTTTCACCGTGACCAATATTCTGGCGTGCACGGGCCACCGCATCATCCACCGTGGCATCAATTTGTTTGTGCACCGCACCATCTTCAGACCAGCCGCCCGCCATACGTCACCTCCGGTAAAAATACTTAACAAAAGTATAAGGCAAGCCAGGATTTATGCCGGGCCGGCAGGCGTGACTGCTTAATTCAGCCGCACCTTTAACATAGTTGACACATCATCCGCCGCCATCCTAGACTGCGGTCTGTTCCAAGGGGTGCCCGGTTAGCGGGCTGAGATTCTACCGGCTGGCGTTGATGCGCTGGAACGTAGTGACCCTCCGAACCTGATCCGGCTAATACCGGCGTAGGGATGCGGAACCACAGGGCTTGCACGCCCTGATTCCATCTTTGTGCTTTGTAGCGGACAGTTCGCACTCTTCAGGCCTTGCCTGGGAGATTTTGCACAATCGCAAAGGTGGCTACGAACATGACCGAATCGGCAATTATCCAGGCGCTGCTCACATTCCTACAGCGTGAGGATGCTTCAGACGATGATTTCAACCAGCTGGCGCTCGACATCTTCGCTTATCAATTCCAGCATAATCAGCCTTATCGCCGCTTCGCGACTCAGCGCGGACGTACGCCGTTCACCGTAAAGCACTGGCGCAACATTCCCGCTATTCCCATCTCCGCCTTTAAAGATCTGACGCTCAGCTGTCGTCCAACGGACGATATCGAAGCGATCTTTATGACCAGCGGCACCACCGGCACGGTAAAAGGACGCAGTTATCATCCCACGCTCGACGTGTGGAAGAGCTCGATGCGGCTGAACTTCCGCCGCCGCTTCATGGCGGGCATGGATCGTATTCGCATGGGCATTTTGTTCCCGAATAACGTGGTGATGCCGAACTCATCGCTGGCGACCTATCTTGACCTGGCGCTGCAGGAGTTTGGCACGCCCGGCAGTGAAGTGATGGTGGATGAACACGGGCTCGACGTGGCGCGCATTTTCTGCGCCCTGCAGCAGGCTGAAGCCAGCGGCGAGCCTTATGCGCTGCTGGGCGCCAGCTACAGTTTTGTCCACCTGCTGGATGAGATGCAGCGCCAGCAGCGCTGTTTCTCGCTGCCCGCAGGCAGCCGCATTCTCGATACCGGCGGCTTTAAAGGTCAGTCGCGCGAAATGGAACCCGCAGAATTTTACGCTGCGATCTCCGCCGCCTTCGGAATCCCGCGCTCGCACTGCATCAACATGTACGGCATGACGGAAATCAGCACGCAGTTCTATGACGAGGGCAATGAAAACTGTCCGCCGGTAAAATCCGGGCCGCACTGGGTGCGCACCCGCGTGGTCAATCCGCTGACCGGCGAGGATCTGCCTGCAGGTGAAATTGGCGTGCTAGTGCATCACGATCTTGCACATTTCAACTCGGTTTCTGCCCTGTTGACGGAAGATGCCGGCAGGATGGTGCCGGGCGGATTCCATTTGTTAGGGCGTGTGACCGGCGCTGATGCAAAAGGCTGTTCGCTGACCATGGAAGCGTTTCTGGCCGCCACGCAGGTGCAGGCGTGAGAGAGTTTGCCGGACATCTGCCCGGTCTTTCTGCCGATGAGGTGCAGTGGCGCACGCTGAGTTTTAGCCAGCACGGCGAAAGTCTTGAGGTGTGTGTTCCGCAGCTCAACGATCAACAGATCACGGCGCTGTCAGCCCGAATTAGTGCTAATGCTCGCGCCTATCTCAGCCAGCTCAGCGTCGCGCAAATCATCGCGATTATTGATGAAGCGGTGGCGCGGCTGCTGGATCGCACCCATCCGCTGCGCATCAAAGCCGAAAAGCTGCTGCCGATGGTCACCGGTTACGATGCCGAGATGGTGCGCCTCGGCTTAACCGGCTATCTCAAAACCTTCCGCGAACCGCAGCTCAAACGCTTTCTGGCTGAGGACTTTGCCGATGCGCAGATGCTGGATGCGTTTCAGCCACGGCCTAATGGCGGCTTTGCGCGCGCATTTGGTCCGCAGCTGCTGCTGCATATCTGGGCTGGCAATGTGCCGGGCTTACCGCTGTGGAGTTTGATCTGCGGTTTGCTGGTGAAGGCCGGCACTATCGGCAAACTGCCCGGTAATGAGCCGCTGATGGCGAGCTGGTTCGCCCAACTGCTGGCAGAAATCGACCCTAAACTGGGCGCATGCCTGGCGGTGGTGTGGTGGAAAGGGGGCGATGCTGAAACTGAGCCGACCTGGCTACGTCAGCCCGACGTAGTGGTTGCCTATGGCGGCAATCAAACGCTCGCCGCGATTCAGCAGCGTCTGCCGGTCACCACGCGGTTTCTGCCGCACGGGCACAAAATCAGTTTTGGTTTGGTGGCACGTTCGGCGCTCAATGCCCGCCAGGGCGCGGATCTGGCACGTCGCGTGGCGTATGACGTGATGCGTTACGACCAGGCCGGATGTTACTCGCCGCAGATGCTGTTTGTGGAGCGCGGCGGCAAGATTTCACCCGATGAGTTTGCGGCTTACGTCGCGCATGAGCTGGCCGCGTTGGAACATAAACATCCGCGTCGTGCGCTGGCGATCGAAGAGATCAACAGCATCGCGGCGTGGCGCAATGGTGAAGAACTGCGCGCGCTGGCGGGCGATCGCACCTTATACGGCGCGCCTGCCGACAGCTGGGCGGTGGTGTGTGTCGCCCAGGCTGCAGCGCTGGCTCCCTCCGCGCTGGGGAGAACGTTGAAAGTGGTGCCGGTTGATGTGCTGGATGACGCGATCGGTTTGATAGCGCCGCAGCGCGACTTTCTGCAGACGGCAGGCGTTGCCGCCACGCCGCAGGAGTTGTTCCGCCTTGCCGCGCTACTTGGGCAGGTTGGCGTGACCCGCATTACCGCGTTCGGCCAGATGACGTCGCCGCAGGCGGGCTGGCACCACGATGGGCGTTTTAGCTTGCTTGATCTGGTGCGCATTACGGAAATCGAGCAGGGTGCCGAAGCCGCTGCCGATGGGTTCGCGCCTTACGCGGACTGATTTGGTCGCAATGAATGGCGGCCCTACGACGGGATGGTGCGGTTTTGTAGGGTGCATATTCATGCGCACCAGGCAAAATCACTCAAGATATTTTTATAGGAGCCAGGATGAAATTCTCCAACCGTACGGTTTTGGTCACCGGCGCCAGCCGCGGTATCGGTGCCGCGATTGCCAAAGCCTTCGCCGCTGAAGGGGCATTGGTGGTGGTCAACTATCTGCGCAATGCAGCGGCGGCGGAAGGCGTGGTCGAGGCGTGCCGCGCGCTCGGCGGTGACGCGCTAGCGATCGCTGCGGATGTCACCTCAGAGCAGCAGGTCAATGCGATGATGGAGCAGATCGTCAACGCCACCGGCCGACTCGATGCGGTGATCAACAATGCTTTCGCTCCTTACGTTTTCGACACGGACAACCGCCAGCGTTTCTGGGAAACGCCATGGTCAGCTTACCAGACGCAGTTCGACGGTGCGGTGCAAGCTGCCTACAACGTGTGCCAGGCGGCGCTGCCCTTAATGCGCACGCAGGTGCGTGGCAGCATCGTCAATATCGTCACCGATCTGGTGGCGCGTCCCTCCGTGCCTTATCACGACTACATCACGGCGAAAGCGGGGCTGATCGGTTTTAGCCGCGCGCTCGCGACAGAGCTGGGTCCGCTGGGCATTCGCGTCAACTGTGTGGCACCGGGACTGGTTTATCCCACCGATGCCAGCCAGGCAACACACGAAGAGGTGCGCGAATTCCTGACGGCACAAACGCCGCTGCGCCGCATCGCGCGCCCGGAAGATATCACCGGGCCGGTGTTGTTTCTGGCATCAGACTGGAGCGAGTTTGTCACCGGGCAGACGCTGCACGTGGATGGTGGTTTGGTGATGATTTGATGCGAGCGCATAAACCTATTTTCACGCGTCGTAGCGGCGCAATTCATTACGCAATATGTGGATGGGTGCGGTGCTGTCAGCAATACGCGCGATAATCGCGCCGCAACAAATTATGTTAATCAACGGTGAGTTAGCGCATTAAATAATAAATAATACGCTAACTGATCCACCTCAGAAATTTCCTTAGTTGAAAGAGTAAATCGCATTGCTAAGGGCGATGTTCAGCGATGTTATTTTTATGAATACGGATCACAACTGGCTAAAATTTAGCTTCATTGAATTTTATCATGCCCCTATAGTTTTCGTGGTTAACGGAATTAACTATAGGGATATATATGTACCACAGTGATGCGGTGATACGGCAGCTTCAGGCGCAAAGGATTCTGGCAGAAAAGCTCGACAATGCGGTTGCCGGCGTTATTGATGCAGTTTCCGAACAAGTCAATAAGATCAATAAAGGGGCGACCCGGCTTTCATTTTATGCATCGTGTTTTACTGATGAGTATTATGATGTTTGTAAAAAACAGGCGCTGGAAGATAATCGATTCCTGATGGGGGTAGCGCAGTTAGTAAAAGAGCGAAATATTGTTTTCTCACTGCTAAAAACATACTTAGATTATCAACTGCAAAACAGAAACTTCCGGCAGCTTGAAGTAATAAAAATGCATCTAATGCGGGCTAACATCCATATCGCTGCAAGTACACTCACTTCATCTTCATTTAGTCTGGGCGCGACTCTTGCGGTCGTAGCGGGACTCAACATTACGCTACCTGTTGGAAGAAACATTGGACAAGTCGTTGGGGTTGTGGCCGGTGGCTTGGGAATATATGGTGTAGTTCAGAATGCAGCAGACAGCGCGAAGCGCCTGCAGTTAATGCATCCGCCTTATTATCACGCATTATATGTCCGTGAGCTCGAAATGATGTATTTCCTTGTTGAAACTACACTAATACGTGCAGGCGCACTTAAAAATGAATGGCTTTCAGATTATGAGATCGCTGAAGTTTTAATGAAATTAATGGGAAAGGCATGAAGAGATTTTTAAAACAGTGGTTAATAACTGAAGGAAAGTTTTTGTTATGTATCTATGGCCCGGTTATAACGACTTTAATATTTGGAGTGTTAAAGGTAATTTATTATCCAGATAGTGGGATGTTGAGTGTGGGGATATTTTATCTATGCGCTCTGACATTTTTTGTTTATAAATTTCGTTAATTTAAAGGATTAAATATGTCAACTCCAGCACATATCTGGTTAGAAGATGAAAGCGGTTCGCCGATTGTGGGCTCGTGCATGATGCCGACCAGACTGGGTTCGATAGAGCTCAACTCGGTCATGCATAATATTACCATCCCCGTGGATCCGCACACCGGAAGGCTGACAGCCACACGAATTCATGCACCGATATCCGTTCAAAAGGAGTTCGATAGAACAACGCCGGTGCTGTTTCGTGCATTGTGTCAGGCCAGAACGCTGAAATCAGCGACCATCAAAATGTACCGAATTAACGAAGCGGGCATTGAGGTTGAGTATTTTAATATCCTCCTGGATAACGTCAAAATCTCCAGCATCTCTCCGGCCCTGCTGCCAAACGGCCAGACCAGCACGCATCTGGAAAATATTGAGCTACGATATGAAACGATCACATGGAAATATGTGGACGGTAACATTGTGTTTAAGGATGGATGGAATGAGAGGATGATTGCATAGCCTTTGGCTAACCCTGAGGAGTAGAACTAACATGAACAAAATAGCATTACTTAAAGACGACATAACCAACGTTCAGGCAGACGCTATTGTGAATGCCGCCAACACCTCTTTGCTGGGCGGAGGCGGGGTTGATGGCGCCATCCATCGGGCAGGCGGGCCAGCGATTTTGGCTGAATGTCAGAAAATAATGAATCGGCAAGGTGGCTGTAAAGTCGGGGATGCAGTCATCACCACGGCGGGAGATTTACCGGCAAAATATGTCATTCATACCGTTGGACCACATTGGCATGACGGGCAACATGACGAAAAAAAACTGTTAAAAAATGCCTATCAGAGCTGTTTTAAATTGGTAGAAGAATATGACATTCAAACCGTTTCGTTTCCGAATATCAGCACTGGTATCTACAGATTTCCTAAGATATTGGCGGCTGAGATCGCATTGGGTGTGATTGATCAGTGCTTACATGACAACCCCAACATCGAACAAGTCAATTTGGTGTGCTTTGATGAGGAAAATTACGACATTTATTCAAAAATGCTGGCCCAATAAAGTTCTGATTAATTCACTCGGTAAAAGGCAGCTTAAGGAGTTGATGGCGACGATTTTCACCGTGTTCACCTCTCAAGTAAATTGGGCAAACGATGTATGCCGATTACAATAATCAGTTAAAATGCTCACTGACTCAGTCGATAAACATCCGCATACTGTTAGCGTGATATTTGCGATAGGGTAGATAAGGTTAATGACTATCCTGTCGACGCAGTAAACCGGGAATAATGGCAACTGTTGACCCTCACTCAATAATTACAAGGAATAGTGAGTAACATGGGATTTAGGTTTCGAAAATCGATTAGCATTATTCCAGGTGTAAGGATGAACCTGAGCACCTCCGGTGCGAGTCTGAGTGTTGGGCCGCGAGGGGCCTCCGTTTCATTTGGCAAGCGCGGTACTTTTGCCAATCTTGGGCTTCCAGGAACGGGGCTGAGCTACCGTACCCGGCTCGACCGGGCAAGTGCAGCGAGCAGAAAACGTAATGCCTCTAAACAAGAGGACCCTCATTTACGGCAAGAGCTTGAGCAAGAGGTTGAAGCGCTTAATCAGGCAGTAGACGATATTGTGAATATCTATCTTCTTACACCTGATCCTCGCATGGGGCATTCCTACTCCGAGCTGGAATCGCATTATCGCCAGTTGATGTTGCAGCCCTACAATGTGCCTGCACCTGCCCGTCCCGAAAAGCCCGCTCCCCTTGTTGCCCCTGAACAACCTGAAGACAACCAAGGCCGAAGTCTTATTGGCCGAATATTTGAATCAGCCTCTGCGCGGCAGGAACGGCAAACACAAAATATTGAGCAATGGCAACGCAAAGTCGAAGAGTGTAAACAGGAAAACGAACTTCATTTGAAGCGATATCAGGCGATGCGCCAGATCTGGGCGGAGCAGTACGCTAACTGGCAATTCGATGCGGCTGAGCATGAAAAAAAGATTGCGAGTAAAGCGATTAACATTGCATCTCAATTCGCCAGCGATAATAACTATTTCGAATCACTTCTGTCCGAAGTCATTCAGGCTGCTGATTGGCCACGCGAGACGCTAGTGTCGTTTCAGGTAAATACTTCCACGTCTGAAATCCTCATGGAAGTGGATTTGCCAGAGCATGAAATGCTGCCCAATTCATCGGTGCGGGTGAATGCCCGAGGCACAGAGATCATTGAGAAAGAGTTGTCACAAAAGGCCATGCGAGAACGTTATGCTCTTCATGTGCACGGGATCGTATTGCGGCTGGCTGGCATGGCTTTTTGCGCGCTGCCTTTCAATACAGTTATCGTCAGCGGTTTTACTCAGAGAATTAGCAAACAGACTGGGCACCTTAATGACGAATACATCATATCCTCACGTATTGAACGTCATTTATTTGAAAGGCTCAACTTTAGTAATCTGGAAAATGTCAGCCCAATTGAAGCATTCGATCAATTCCAAACACAGCGTCGCATGAGCGCTACTTTCATTTTTCAGCCAGTTACACCTATTGCTTAAGAATGTAGTCGCGACCTTTATTACTCGGGAACCCTAACCTTTTTGACGCGATTACATTCATTTTTTCTAAACCTCGTGGCAGAAGGTCTTTTGATAATCCCCGCTCATAAAAAAAGCGGCCCTCAGGCCGCCAAAAACCTCAATTGCAGTGAACATTGAGGAAGGAGGGCAATAATTAGGTTAGCCTTTCACGCCACCGGCCGTCAGGCCGCTGACTAGCCAGCGTTGTGCCAGTAAGAACACCAGCGTAATCGGAATCGCAGACAACACCGCCGCTGCGGCAAAATCGCCCCACAAATAGTTCTGCGGGTTCAGATATTGCTGCATGCCAACCGCCAGCGTGTAGCTGTTCACATCGCGCAACAGCAGCGACGCAACCGGCACTTCGGTCACCGCGGCAATAAACGCCAGAATAAACACCACCGCCAGAATCGGCACCGACAGCGGCAGCAGCACTAAGCGGAACGCCTGCCACGGCGTGGCGCCATCCAGCGCGGCGGCTTCTTCCAGCGAACCATCGATGGTTTCGAAATAGCCTTTAATGGTCCAGACGTGCAGGGCAATGCCGCCAAGGTAGGCAAAGATCACACCGCCATGGGTGTTGAGGCCGATAAACGGCAGATATTGCCCAAGGCGATCAAACAGCGCATACAGCGCCACCAGCGACAGCACGGCAGGGAACATCTGGAAAATCAGCATGCCTTTTAACAAGGTCGCGCGACCGGCAAAGCGCATGCGCGCAAAGGCATACGCGCAGGTGGTAGAGAGCGCCACAATGCCGACGGCGCTGATGGCGGCGATCTTCACCGAGTTCCACAGCCACAGCAGCACCGGGAACGGTGGCGGCGTGACGCGTCCGTCGGCGTGCTCTACGCTGAAGCCTAGCGCTAGCTGCCAGTGTTCCCAGGAAATCTGTTCCGGTATCAGCGAACCGGTAGCGAAGTTACCGGCGCGCAGTGAGATGGCGAATACCATCAGCAGCGGAAACAGAATTCCCGCAATAAACATCAGCAGCAGCAGATGCGTCATCAACAGACGCAGCTTTTGCGACTTGGGTTGCACCATAGCCATAACGCCTCCTTAATCGAATTTCATCCGCACGGCTTTCAGATTGATCACCGCCAGCGCACCCACCAGCAGGAAGATCAGCGTGGCGATGGCTGCCGCCAGGCCAAAGTCCTGCCCGCCGCCGCCTTCAAACGCAATACGCCAGGTGTAATTCACCAGTAAATCGGTGTAGCCGGCTGGCGTAGTGGTGCCGATACGATCCGGTCCGCCGTTGGTCAGCAGCTGCACCAGTACAAAGTTATTAAAGTTAAAGGCAAAACTGGCGATCATCAGCGGCATCAGCGGCTTTAACAGCAACGGCAGGGTAATCAGGAAGAAGTTCTGCAGCGGCCCGGCACCGTCCATCGCCGACGCCTCATAGAGATCGTCCGGAATGGCTTTCAGCAAGCCCATGCAGAGAATCATCATGTAGGGATAACCGAGCCAGGTATTGACGATCACCAGCATGGTGCGCGCCAGCGTCGGATCGCTAAACCATGCGGGCTGGAAGCCGAACAGCGCTCTCAGCATCACGTTGATTTCACCGAAGCTCTGGTTGAACAAGCCTTTGAAAATCAGTATCGAGATAAACGCGGGCACGGCGTAAGGCAAAATCAGCATCACGCGATACACCGCTTTGCCTTTCAGCGCTTCCCACTGCACCAGACATGCCAGCACCATGCCGACCGCCACGGTGAGAATCACCGTCACAAACGAAAACAGCAGCGTCCAGCCAAAGATGGCCAGAAACGGCTTCTGAATCCCTTCATCGGTAAACACGCGGATGAAGTTTTTCCAGCCGCTATTCACCGTGAAGCCCGGGCTGAGCGCTTCACCGCTGGCGTTCTGATAGAAGCCGGTGTCACGATTAGCCTGATACAGCGCGCCACTTTGCTGATTTTTCAGATCGCCGTTGGCTTGCAGCTCAAACAGCGGACGCGTACCAGAGAACTGGCGCAGCGAGCTCATTACCACGCGTCGACCATCCGGCAGTTCTGCCTGAATCTGGTTCAGCGCCTGGCGATTAGTGGTGACGATGCGCAGCGTGGCACGTTCACCGGCAGGCGGCGGGGCGCTGGTGAGTTTCAGCTGTTGCGCGCCGCCAAAGGCAAACGCAGGTGAGACGAAAGTTTGCCCGTTGGCGGCTTCTGTCAGTACCAGCTGCCAACGATCGCCTGCCGGAAACAGTGAGAAATTGAGCGCCGAGCCATCCTGATATTGTCGACTGAGCAACACCTGCTGCGCCCGCTCCAGCGTCAGCTGGTTGGTGCTGCTGTAGTTAGTGAAGGCAATCGCGACGGTACAAGCGAGGGGAAACAGCACGAACAGCGCCATGCCCGCCAGCCCGGGATAGACATAGCGCCAGGCGTAAGCGCGACGATTAGCATAAATCCAGATGCCGACGGCGCTAATAATCAGCGTCACCAGCGCAAACAGATATTCACCTTTTGCATACATCAGCACGAGCAGATAGCCGACCAGCAGACAGCAGATACCGAGAAAAAGAGCTTTCAGCACGGCGCTGTAGCGTGCTGTTTTCGGTTTTCCTGACATGATGCGGTTTTCCTTAACAGCCAGTAACGAGCCGGAGCGATCCGGCTCTGGAAGAGAGGATTACTTGTTGAGACGCGCCTGCGCATCTTTCAGTGCCGCGTCCACGCTTTGACGCCCGCTCAGCGCATTCAGCGTGGCGGTGCGCATGGCGTACCAGAAGGCGGCCATCTGCGGAATATTTGGCATGATGTCGCCGTTACGCGCGTTATTCATGGTGGCGGCGATGCGTTCATCCTTCTCCAGCGTCTGCTGGAAAGACTTCAGCGCCACTGCGCCCAGCGGCTTGTCTCTGTTGACGGCATCAAGACCGCTATCGGTTAGCAGGTAGTTTTCCAGGAACTCTTTCGCCAGCTCTTTATTCGGGCTAGCAGCATTGATCCCGGCGCTTAGCACGCCGACAAAGGTTTTGGACGGTTTGCCGTTGAGCGTCGGCAACAACGTGACACCGTAATTTATTTTGCTCTTATCGATGTTGCTCCACGCCCACGGACCGTTAATGGTCATGGCGGTTTGCCCCTTGTTAAAGGCGGCTTCGGCGATGGAGTAATCGGTGTCGGCATTCAGCGTTTTGGCTTTCACCTGATCGACGAGGAAGCTCATGCCCGCTTTAGCACCGGCATTATCGACGCCGGTGTCTTTCACATCGTAGCGGCCATCGTTAAGTTTGAACGCATAAGCGCCACCCGCTGCCAGCAGCGGCCAGGTGAAGTAGGGCTCCTGCAGGTTGAACATCATGGCGCTCTTGCCTTGCGCGCGCATTTTCTTATCCAGCGCGGCGATCTCTTCCCAGTTTTTTGGCGGCTCAGGCAGCAGATCTTTGTTGTAAATCAGCGATAAAGACTCAACTGAAATCGGATAACCGATCAGCTTGCCGTTGAAGCGCACCGCGTCCCAGGTGAAGGGGAAAATCTTCTGCTGGAAATTGGCATCCGGTGAGATCTCCGCCAACAGGCCGGACTGCGCGTAACCGCCAAAACGGTCGTGCGCCCAGAAGATGATGTCCGGTCCGTCGCCGGTGGCGGCAACCTGTGGATACTTCTCTTCCATTTTGTCCGGATGCTCCACCGTCACCTTAATGCCGGTCTCCTGCTCAAACTTTTTACCCACTTCAGCCAGGCCGTTATAGCCCTTATCGCCGTTGATCCAGATGACCAGCTTTCCTTCTTCAATTTTGGCAACGGCGGAAGCTGAAAACAGCACGGCCGTCAGGGCGGAAAGGGCAAGCGTGCGTGCACCGGTTTTCATTGTCATAACTCCATCCTGTTAGCGGAAACGGAAATCGTTTTACCCGCCACATTGTGAGCCTCTGCTGCGGCTTCTCATCCTCCCCGGCTCTACGCCTGCGGTGCATCTGGTGTGATCTGCGTTGCAAAATAAACGGGTTATCACGGACTGGCGCACAGAATCGCCGCTCATCTCTGCGTTATCGATCACAAAAACCCGCGGCGGCGGCGTTGCGCCGTGCTTGCCCTGGCGTTCTCCTCCTCCCGTCTCCTCCCCCACACAGATGCGCTGCGGTGGAGGATGTCGGCCCCAATAACCTTGCCCATAGTTGTCGCCGGGGTCTGTCCGCCGACTTGCGGACAAGGATGAGTGAGCTGAGAGGAAAACATCATGTCGAGCGTTACGTTGCGCAGTGTCTCTAAGGTCTGGGGCGAAACCGAGGTGTCGAAAAACATCAGCCTGGAGATCGCGGAAGGCGAGTTTGTGGTGTTTGTCGGGCCGTCGGGCTGCGGAAAATCGACGCTGCTGCGCATGATTGCCGGTCTGGAAACCATCACCAGCGGCGATCTGTTTATCGGTGACCAACGCATGAATGAGGTGCCGCCGGCTGAGCGCGGTATCGGCATGGTGTTTCAGTCCTACGCGCTGTATCCCCATCTTTCGGTGGCAGAGAACATGTCATTTGGCCTGAAGCTGGCCGGTACGCGTAAAGCGGAGATCCAGCAGCGGGTCAACCAGGTGGCGGAAGTGCTACAGCTGGCGCATCTGCTCGAGCGACGTCCTAAAGCGCTTTCCGGGGGGCAGCGCCAGCGGGTGGCGATTGGCCGTACGCTGGTGGCGGAACCGCGCGTGTTTTTATTGGATGAGCCGCTCTCCAACCTCGATGCGGCACTGCGTGTGCAGATGCGGATTGAGATCTCGCGCCTGCATAAGCGCCTGAAGCGCACCATGATTTACGTCACCCACGATCAGACCGAAGCGATGACGCTGGCCGATAAGATCGTGGTGCTGGATGGCGGACACGTTGCGCAGGTCGGCAAGCCGCTCGAGCTTTATCACTATCCCGCCAATCGTTTCGTCGCCGGTTTTATCGGCTCGCCACGCATGAATTTCTTACCCGTAAAAGTCACCGCCACCGCCATCGATCAGGTTCAGGTGCGCTTACCTAACACCCAGCTGGTATGGCTGCCGGTCGACAGCGCTGGCGTGCAGGTGGGCAGCAACATGTCGTTAGGTATCCGGCCCGAGCATCTGCTCTCCAGCGATATTGCCGATGTCACCCTTGAAGGTGAGGTGACGGTGGTCGAGCAGTTGGGTCACGAAACGCAAATTCACATTCAGATTCCCGCTATTCGTCAAAGCCTGGTGTACCGCCAGGAGGACGTCGTGCTGGTAGAAGAGGGCGCCCTGATGGGTATCGGCCTGCCGCCAGAGCGTTGCCATCTTTTCCGTGAAGATGGCAGCGCCTGTCGCAGGTTGCATCAGGAGCCCGGTGTTTAGCCCTGCAAAACAATAAAAGCAATGACCTCAGGAGATAGAAAATGTTAACTCTGCGCAAACTCCCTCTCGCGGTTGCTATCGCGGCGGGTACGCTCTCTGCCCCGTCGATGGCAGTCGATTTTACCGGCTATGCCCGTTCCGGCATCGGCTGGACCGGCAGCGGCGGGGAACAGCAATGTTTTCAAGCTACCGGTGCTCAAAGTAAATACCGTCTGGGCAACGAGTGTGAAACCTACGCTGAACTGAAACTGGGCCAGGAAGTGTGGAAAGAGGGCGATAAAAGCTTCTATTTCGATACCAACGTCGCCTATTCGGTTTCTCAACAAAATGACTGGGAAGCGACTTCTCCGGCATTTCGTGAAGCCAACGTGAAAGGTAAAAACCTGATTGAAGCCCTGCCTGGCTCCACCATCTGGGCCGGTAAGCGTTTCTATCAGCGTCATGACGTCCACATGATCGACTTCTACTACTGGGATATCTCCGGTCCAGGTGCCGGTCTTGAAGATGTTGATCTCGGCTTCGGTAAGCTCTCATTCGCCGCCACGCGCTCCTCTGAAGCGGGTGGTTCTTACACTTTCTCCAGCGATCAGATCCGCGACTACGCCACCAGCACGGCGAACGACGTGTTTGACGTGCGCCTGGCCGGGCTTGAAACCAACCCGAACGGCGTGCTGGAACTGGGCGTAGATTATGGCCGTGCCAATGCGCGTGACGGCTATCGCCTTGAGGACAATGCCTCCAAAGATGGCTGGATGTTCACCGCAGAACATACCCAAAGCATGATGAAGGGCTACAACAAATTCGTGCTGCAATACGCCACCGATGCGTTGACCTCGCAAGGCAAAGGGTTGCCGCAGGGCACCAATATCAATAACAGCGGCAGCATGTACCGCGTGCTCGATCACGGTGCGATCAATCTCGCCGATCGCTGGGATCTGATGTATGTCGCCATGTACCAGAATACCGATCTCGACAACAACCGCGGGACCGAGTGGTACACCGTGGGCGTGCGCCCAATGTACAAATGGACACCGATCATGAGCACCTTGCTGGAAGTGGGCTACGACAACGTGAAGTCACAGCAGGTTAGCGAGCGCAACGGCCAATACAAAGTGACGCTGGCGCAACAGTGGCAGGCCGGCGACAGCATCTGGTCGCGCCCGGCACTGCGTTTGTTCGCCACCTACGCCAAGTGGGATGAGAAGTGGGGCTATAGCAAAGACAGCGCCGGTGATTTGACCTCATTTGCGTCTAACGACAACAGCGGCAACGGCATCTTAACCAACAGCCGTGGCAACAACGATGAGTGGACGTTCGGGGCGCAGATGGAGATTTGGTGGTAAAGCTCCCGCTGATGACCTGACTGAGACCATCTCTTTTCGGCGCGGCGCGCCATTGCCTGGTTCGCGCCGCTGCCTGACAGCTTTTTGAGGTAGCACAATGAAAATGAAAAAAACGGTTTTTGCGCTGTGCCTGAGTGCGGCGCTGCTGGCTGGCCAGAGTTTACCGGCCTTCGCCGAGGTGAATCTGGTGCCACAGGATCTCTCCGCTGCACCCACCATTCCGCCCGCCAGCCTGCAGACGCTAAGCTGGTTGCCGGTCGATACGTCGCGCACCCAGGTCAGCACGCTGGCGGAAAATGGCGCCAACCTCAACGCTGCGGGCGTAACGGGTTCGGTCGCGGCCTACAGCCTGCCGGCAAACATCGGTGAACTCACCATTACGCTGAGCAGCGAAGTGCATCAGAATCAGGTGTTTGCGCCGAATGTGCTGGTACTGGATGAGAACATGCGCCCGGCGGCCTGGTTTCCGGCGCGCTTTTTTACCTATCAACAACCGGGCGTGATGGCAGCCGATCGTCTTGAAGGCGTAATGAAGCTGACGCCTGCACTTGGACAGCAAAAGATCTATCTGCTGGTATTCACCACCGAGAAAGACCTGATTGAAACCACCACCTTGATGGATCCGGCGAAGGCGTACGCCAAAGGCACCGGCCATGCGGTGCCGGATATTCCCGATCCCATTGCCCGTCACAGCCGCGCAGGCACGCTTAAGCTCAAAGTGAAAACCAGCGCAGGCTCGTCGATTTTAGTCGGGCCGCTGTTTGGTTCATCGGGCCCCGCGCCGGTGACGGTCGGCAATACCCAGCCGGTGGCGCCTGCGGTGTACCATGCAGCCGCTGCACCTGAAGCCAAACGTGAGCCGATCATGACCGATACCGAAGGCTATTTTAATCAGAACATCCGCCAGGCCGTCGATCAGGGCAACATTGATAAGGCGTTGAAACTGCTGGATGAGGCCGAGCGTTTAGGCTCCACCTCCGCGAGGAAAGTTTTTGTCAGCAGTGTTAAAGGCAAGGGGTAAAGCACCCCGACAATGCTGATTTGTTCCATCTGGTGCGCTGCGGCGCACCTTTTTTTGCCTGGTGCTGGCTGTCCCCCATCCCGGCCTTCCCCCGCTTGCGGGGGAAGGAGACGCTGCCACATGCAGCTTCAGAACTCACATATAGCAGCATCTTCCTCCTCCATTTATGGGGGAGGACCGAGGAGGGGGACAGCCAGCACGGTCAGCCAGCACGGACCGAGGCTCGAATCAATACAAAAATCAAACCCGCTTTCGCCGACGATCGATATCTGCCAGCAACGCGTTAATCTGCGGGTCAGCAAACATCTCCTCCAGCGAGGCGCTGAGCTTGCGCCGCCAGTTGGGGTAGTGCGTGGTGGTGCCGGGAATATTCACCGGGGCGGCCATATCCAGCCAATCCTCGGGCTGCAGGCCCAACAGCGCGCTGTGGCTGTCAGCCAGATAGCGCTGCATCGCTTCGCTTAACGCCCGATTCATCACCTGTGGCTCGCGCTGTGCTGCCAGACATCCGCTGCGTTGCAGGATGCTGAACAGCGCGCGACGTGCGGCTAGACGCGCCTTGTTGAGGCCGGCCAGAATCTGTTTATCGGGATACAGCCCAAGCTCGCTGCCCAGACGTAGATCGTCACTTTGCCACCAGCCGCGCAGCGTCGGCATATCGTGCGTGGTGGCCACCGCCATGGCCTGACGTGGCCAGTGCGATGGCGGGCGAAATGCCGTTTTAGACGTCTGTTCAAAGTAGAGCACTTTGTAGGAATAGACGCCCGCCTGCTGCAGTTTGCCGACGATCGCCTGTGGCACCGTTCCCAAGTCTTCACCAATCACCATGCACTGGTGACGCTGGCTCTCCAGCGCCAGAATGGCGAGCAGATCGTCGATGGGATAATGCACGTAGGCGCCTTCGGCGGCACTTTCGCCCTGCGGAATCCACCACAGGCGCAGCAGCGCCATCACGTGATCGATACGCAACGCGCCACAGTCGTGCATGTTGGCACGCAGCAGCGCTATCCACGGCTCAAAGGCGCGCGCCTGCATCACCTGCGGATCCATTGGCGGCAATCCCCAGTTCTGGCCCAGCGGCCCGAGAATATCCGGCGGTGCGCCCACGCTGGCTTGCAAGCAGTACAGCTGGCGATCGCTCCAGGTTTCCGCGCCGCCCTGCGCCACGCCAACCGCCAGATCGCGATATAAGCCAATCGGCATCGCATAGTGCTGGCAAACCGCCCAGCACGCGGCGAACTGTTCGGCGGCCAGCCACTGTAACCACAGATAGAAACGCACTTCATAGGTGTGCTCGATACGGAATGCCCGCACCGCCGCGCTGTCTGGCGACTGTAATTCCGCAGGCCATGTCGTCCAGTCGTAGCGCTGCGCATCCTCGGCGATCTGCGCGGCGTGCAGCGCGTCGAAAACACCCTGATGCAGCAAACTTTCCCCGCCTTGCGCCATAAAGGTGTCAAAAGCGACCACCTGTTGGTCGTCCGCCGCGCGCTTTCTGAAGTGCTGCCATGCGAGGCGCAGTGCCGCCAGCTTCAGCGCGGTAACGGCAGAGTAATCAACCCACTCAGCGTCACGCGCCGCCTGTAACGCCTGCTGCGTAGTCGGCGAGTGCCACCAGCGCTGCGCTTCCTCACTATGTTGAAAATCTTGCACGGCGGCGACATCGATATACAGCATATTGAGCCAGCGACGTGAAGAGGGGCTATAGGGGCTGGCGCTTTCCGGTGTAGCCGGGAACAGCGCGTGCAGCGGGTTGAGGCCAATACAGGCGCCGCCGCGTTGCGCGACCTCTGCCAGCATCTGCTTTAAATCGCTGAAGTCGCCGATCCCCCAGTTAGTCGCTGAGCGCAGGGTATAGAGCTGAATGCAGGCGCCCCACAGCGAATTGCCCTGAACGATGGCGGGCGGCTCGTAACAACGAGCAGGCGCGACAATAATCCGGCAGTGCAACGGCTGCGGATGCGCGTTAACTCTGAGCTGGTGATAACCATACGGCAGCGATGGCAAACGGATCGGCTGGCTGGCGGTGCAGCTGCCATTCCAGCTCTCGCCCTGTTCACTGACCAGTTGCCATTCGGCGGTGACGCCAGGCGCGGGCAGCACTATTTCAGCCTGCTCGCCCTGGACGATCAGCACCGGCGGCAACGGCGATACCGCTGGGCGGGCGGGGTGCATCGCCGCCAGCAGACGCTGGCGGGTAACTGGAGAGACAGACTGCAAACGACCATGCGCATCGATGTAATCGGTGGCAATTTCCGGTGCGGGAGTGAATGTTGGTGTCATGGTGCTACTCATCGCGCGGCCTGCCAGATACGTTGCTGATAGTCGCGAATTGCGCGATCGGCGCTGAACATCCCGCAGCGTGCAGTATTAAGAATCGCGGCGCGCGTCCAGCCATCCTGGTCGGCCCATAAGGTTTCTGCCTGCGCCTGGGCGTTCAGATAGTGACGGAAATCGGCCAGCACCAGATAAGGATCGCCGCCTGCCGCGCTGAGGCTGTGCAGCAGGGGCGCGAAGGCGCTGACATCACCGTCGCTGAAGGTGCCATCCTCTAACGCTGTGAGCACGCGATCGAGCTGCGCATCTTTTTTGCGCCACCCATCGGGTGAGTATCCCGCGGCTTTTAACGCGCTGACTTCGTCCACGGTATGGCCAAAGATAAAGATATTTTCGCTGCCTACCTGCTCAGCAATCTCCACGTTTGCGCCATCCAGCGTGCCAATGGTCAGGGCGCCGTTGAGCGCCAGCTTCATGTTGCCGGTGCCTGATGCCTCTTTACCCGCCGTGGAAATTTGCTCGGATAAGTCCGCTGCCGGAATCAGTCGCTCGGCAACCGACACGTTGTAATCCGGAATAAACACCACTTTAAGGCGATCGCCTATGCGCGGATCGTTGTTGATGGTGGCTGCGACTTTGTTTATCGCGTAGATAATATTTTTCGCCAGCACATAACCCGGCGCGGCTTTCGCACCAAACAGCACCACGCGCGGCGCCAGATTAGCCTGCGGATCGCTCACCAGCGTTTGCCACAGCGCAATGGTATGCAGCAGCGCCAGATGTTGACGCTTGTACTCATGCAGACGCTTGATTTGTACATCAAACAGCGCCTCGGGATTGACCGTAATGCCGGTGCGTTCGGCGATCCAGCGCGTCAGCGACAGCTTGTTTTGCTGTTTAATCGCGCGGTATTGTGCCTGGAATGCCGCGTGGTCGGCGTAAATTTCTAGTCCCTTTAGCTGATCAAGATCGGTCAGCCACGGGCGATCGAGCGTTTTAGTGATCAATGCCGCCAGCGCCGGGTTGCACTGATTTATCCAGCGGCGCGGCGTAATGCCGTTGGTGACGTTATGAAACTTTGCTGGCCACAGCGCGTGATATTCCGGGAACAGATCTTTCACCACCAGCTGCGAGTGCAGCGCCGCCACACCGTTGACCGCAAAGCCGCTGGTGACGCAGAGATTAGCCATGCGCAGCTGGTTGTTGTGTACCAGCGCCAGCTTCGCCCAGGTGGCGTCATCACCCGGCCAGCGCGCCTCAACCTGCTTTTTCAACTGGGCGTTCAGGGTGTTGATGATCATCAGATGGCGCGGCAGCAGGGCGCGCACCATGCGCACATCCCAGCACTCCAGCGCCTCAGGCATCAAGGTGTGGTTGGTGTAGGCAAAAGTGCGCTGCGTAATCTGCCACGCGTTTTCCCAGCTGATTTGATGCTCATCCAGCAGCAGACGCATCAGCTCCGGGATCGCCAGGGTTGGATGCGTGTCGTTGAGCTGGATCACCTCATAATCGGGCAGGGATTCAATGCTGCGCCCGGCGCGATGATGACGACGCAGGATGTCCGCCAGCGAACAGGCACACTGAAAATATTGCTGCATCAGGCGCAGCTTTTTGCCGTTGTCATGATTGTCGTTGGGATACAGCACTTTGGTGAGTTTCTCTGCGTCGATACCTTGCTGTTCAGCACGCAAAAAATCGCCGTTATTAAAACGTTGTAGATCAAAAGGCTGAGCATGTTTCGCTTGCCACAGGCGCAGCGGTTGCGTCACACCATTTTGGTAACCCACCACCGGCAGATCCCAGGCCTCACCGCGTATTTGCACCGCCGGTTGCCAGCGATGCACACCGTTTTGCGTCATGACTTTGCCGCCCAGGTTAACCGCGACCGTGAGCGCCGCGTTGTGGCTGAACCACGGATAGCAGTCGCGCTGCCAGTCATCAGGCAGCTCTTGCTGGGCGCCATCGACAAAATGCTGGCGAAACAGGCCGTACTGATAGTTGAGTCCGTAACCGGTAGCGGGTTGTCCCACTGTCGCCATCGAATCGAGGAAGCAGGCCGCGAGGCGACCCAGCCCGCCATTACCCAGCGCCGGATCGATCTCACGCTCTTCAATCTCACTCAGCGAAATATCCCATACGGCCAGCGCCTCGTTTACCGCGTCATACCAGCCAAGGTTGAGCAGATTGTTGCCGGTCAGCCTGCCAATCAAAAACTCCATCGAGATGTAGTTAACGTGACGCTGTGCGGTCGCCGCAGGCGGCGCGGGCCTCTCTGCCAGCATATCGGCCAGCGCGCCACTCAGCGCTTGCCACCACTGATCAGGCGTCATCTCTTTAGCGTCATGCAGACCAAAACGCTGCCACTGTCGGGTCAGCGCTTGTGTAAAACGAGAGCGATCAAATTTCATAGCCGGGTTGTCCTGTAAGGGCGAAGGTGCGTAGCGGTCATTCTGCGCGACGGGCATGGGACGCTCCTCCTCCTGCACAAAATTCAGGGGGGAGGATGATCGGGGTGGAGAGGCTGAGGGAAATCTGAAAGCGCGACAAGAATGTGATAACCCTCGCTTTTGTTAAGTTTGCTTAATGGGTTCGCTTGCATTAGGTAAACGAATGTCTGAACGTATGTGACTATTAATTACGAAGCGTAAAATAATGATGCGCCACGTTAAGGGAGAAGCGTTCGCCGATGTTAATACCTGCAAAACTCAGCCGTCCTGTCCGCCTCGAAAGCACGGTCACGCGTGAGCGTTTGATCCAGAAACTGAGTGCCGCAGGGAATTATCGTCTGGTGCTGGTGACCAGTCCGGCGGGTTATGGCAAAACCACTCTGATCTCCCAATGGGCGGCGGAAAAACCGCATCTGGGCTGGTATTCACTGGATGAGGGCGACAATCAGCCGGAACGCTTCGTTGATTACCTGATTGCGGCGCTGCAGCAGGCAACGCTTGGCGGCTGCGCGCGCAGCGAAGCGCTGGCGCAGAAGCGGCAATATATTAACCTCAATGCGCTGTTCGCCCAGCTGTTCAGTGAGCTGGCGGCGTGGCAGCAGCCGATCTGGTTAATCATCGATGATTACCATCACATCACCAATCCCGCTATTCATGACGCCATGCGCTTCTTTTTGCGCAATCAGCCGGAAAACGTCACGCTGATTTTGCTGTCGCGTAACTTGCCACAACTCGGCATTGCTAACCTGCGCGTGCGTGAACAGCTGATTGAACTCGGCAGCCAGCAGCTGGCGTTTACCCACCAAGAGGCGAAACAATTTTTCGATTGTCGCCTGACTACGCCGCTGGAATCGGAAGAGAGCGGCCGTTTGTGTGACGATGTGGCGGGCTGGGCAACGGCATTGCAGCTGATCGCGCTCTCCACCCGCCAGGGCGCCAGTTCAGCGCAGGACTCCGCGCGCCGCCTGTCCGGCATCAACGCCAGTCATCTGGCAGATTATCTGGTTGAAGAAGTGCTGAACAACGTGGATAGCGCTACGCGCCAGTTTTTGCTGAAAAGCGCGCTGCTGCGATCCATGAACGATACGCTGATCGCCTGCGTGACCGGCGAAGAGCAGGGCCAGATGCGGCTGGAAGAGATTGAACGTCAGGGGCTGTTTTTACAGCGCATGGATAACTCCGGCGAATGGTTTAGCTATCATCCGCTGTTCGGCAACTTTTTGCGCCAGCGCTGCCAGTGGGAACTCGCCGCTGAGCTGCCGGATCTGCATCGCGCTGCGGCTGAGAGCTGGATGAAGCTGGGTTTTCCCGGAGAAGCGATTCACCATGCGCTGGCCGCCGGCGATGCGCTGATGCTACGCGATGTACTGCTGCAGTACGCCTGGACGCTGTTTAATCAGAGCGAACTCACGCTGTTAGAAAATTCGCTAACAGCCCTGCCGTGGGAGATCCTGCGGGAAAACCCCAAGCTGCTGCTGCTGCAGGCGTGGCTGATGCAAAGTCAGCATCGCTTTTCCGAAGTGAATACGCTGCTGACGCGCTTTGAGCAGTCATGCCCCAACGAGATTGATGAGGTGCTGCGTGGCGAATTCAATGCGCTGCTGGCGCAAGTGTCGATGAACGATGGCAACGCCGAGGAAGCGGAACGGCTGGCTTTGCTGGCGCTTGATGTGCTGCCCAAAAGTCGCCCTTACAGCTGCATTGTTGCCACGTCGGTCTTAGGTGAAGTGATGCATTGCAAAGGTGAACTCAGCAGTTCGCTCAAGCTGATGCGGCAGACGGAACAGATGGCGCGTCGCGAAGAGGCCTGGAACTACGCGCTGTGGAGTCTGATTCAGCAAAGTGAAATTCTATTTGCGCAGGGTTTTTTGCAGTCCGCCTATGAAATGCAGGAGCGGGCGTTTGTGCTGGTTAATGAGCAGCATCTGGCGCAGTTCCCGATGCATGAATTTCTGCTGCGCATCCGTGCGCAGCTGTTGTGGGCGTGGGGCCGGCTGGATGAAGCCGAACAGGCCGCGCGCGACGGGATTAAAGTACTGAAAGGGTATCAACCACAGCAGCAGATTCAGTGTCTGGGGTTGCTGGTGCAGTGCTCGCTGGCGCGCGGCAATCTTGATAACGCCCGCAGCCATCTCAGTCGCCTTGAGAACCTGCTGAATAACGGCAGCTTGCACAGTGACTGGATCGCTAATGCCGATAAAGTCAGAGTGATTTTTTGGCAGATGACCGGCGATAGCCAAAGTGCCAGCAGCTGGATGCGTCAGACGGCGAAACCTGAATTTGCCAATAATCATTTCTTGCAAGGTCAGTGGCGCAACGTGGCGCGGGCGCAAATATTGCTGGGAAATATGAGTCAGGCGGAAGTGGTGCTGGATGAGCTGAACGACAATGCTCGCGCGCTGCAGCTGATGAGCGATATGAACCGCAATCTGCTGTTATTAAATCAGATCTATTGGCAAACCGATCGTAAAGCCGAAGCGCAGCAGGCTCTGATTGAAGCGCTGAAACTGGCGCGTAGCACCGGCTTCGTCAGCCATTTCGTGATTGAAGGCGAAACCATGGCGCAGCAGCTGCGTCAGCTTATCCAGTTGAATACGTTGGATGAACTGGATAATCATCGCGCCCGCAGGATCCTTAGCGAGATCAATAAATATCATCGCCATAAGTTTGCCCATTTCGACGAAGGCTTCGTCAGTCGCCTGCTTAATCATCCTGACGTGCCCGAGCTGATCCGCACCAGCCCGCTTACCCAGCGCGAATGGCAGGTTTTGGGGTTGATCTACTCGGGCTACAGTAATGACCAAATTGCCGGCGAGCTGGACGTCGCCGCGACCACCATCAAAACTCATATCCGTAATCTGTATCAGAAACTGGGCGTGACGCACCGCGCAGAGGCGATGAATCAGGCGCAGTCAATGCTGCGGATGATGGGATATGTGTAGAAGAACATCTGCTAGCGCCTGAATAAGGGAATTTTCCGGGTGCATTAGCCCATCACATCTTGATGGTTTTCAACCATGATATCTGCTGGACCTCATCATTTACTTTCCTTGGGTATGTTTTCATCATTGAATCAGGAAATCATATTGTCGTCATGAAGGTTACCATCACACAAGCCGATCCGTTTTCGTCTGAATCCCAAGCGCTGGTGGAGAAGCTGTCTGCAGAACTTGCGGTAATTACCGGTGATAACGGGAAAAGTCACTTCAACGCTGAGGAGATAGCCCGTGAGCGATCGCTGTGGCTGCTGGCCAGAGATGACGCGGGCAACGCCGTCGGTTGCGCAGCGCTGAGGCCGCTATCCACAAACGTGGCTGAAGTTAAACGTATGTACTCCGACCGTAGCGTATCCGGTGTGGGCGCGGCGTTGCTGGCCTATCTGGAAAGCCGCGCCAAAAGTATGGGATACAGTGAAATCCGCCTTTCGACACGCGTCGTCAATCAACGGGCGGTTGCGTTCTATCGACGCTATGATTACGCGCAGACCGAAAATTATGGGCCTTATTGCGGCAGAGAAGAATCCATCTGTTTTAGTAAAAAGCTATAGACGGTTAACGCTGAGAGAAGACGAAACTAAGCTGGTACGAAACAGATAATTTAATGGGAAACGCTGATGTCACTGCCTCCAGAAGAGCTTGATAGGGATTGCTGGAATAAACTGGCAAGCGGGGCGCATGCGGCCGATGCGGATTTTCACTTTTTAACCCTCGCCTCTGTCGATGCGCGGGGCCAGCCGCAGGCCAGAACGCTGGTGTTACGCCGGGTTGATCGCCTCACGCGTACGCTGGAGTTTCACACCGATATGCGCAGCCCCAAATGGCAGGCGCTGGCACTTAATCCGCAGGTAACGGTTTTAGGGTATTGCAACAAAACCCAGCTGCGCTTGCAGGGGACGATTACGCTGCATGGCGCGGAGAGTGAACGGGCTGAGGCGGCATGGCAGCGTTTATCTCCCTGGACGCAGCAAACCTATGCCGGCCCCACGCCGGGCAGCGATGTTGATGACGAACACAACGCTGCTGGCGGCGGCAAGGGCAATTTCGGTGTATTGCTGTTTCAGGCTAGCCTGCTGGATTGGTGCAGGCTTGCCAGGGAAAACAATCAAAGAGCTTTGTTGCGTTATAGCGCCTCGGGGAGCCTTGCCAGCGCTCAGTGGATCAATCCTTAACTAAGGCGCGCACTGTTTCTTGTTCATCTCATTCGTGTGCGCAATCGCACGCTTAGACTTGATATTGAACAATAGATAACTCGCCAGCGCCAATCCCCACACGCCTGCGGCGCCGTATAACAGCACGCCGGAAAATCCGTCTGCCAGCACCCGCACAGCAAAATTGCCGGTCAGCGCAACCTCGCCACCACCCGCAATGCGCTCGGCCACAACCTGGGCATCATTGATGGCGGGCATGATGCGTTGCAGACTCGCCGCTACGCCTGCCACCAGCAGGCTGCCCATCAGCGCGATGTTGATTGACAGGGTGATCAGTCGCGCGCTGATATCGATTCCTGACGCCATGCCCACACGATTGCCCGGCACTGAACCGGTGGTGGTGTTGGTCACCGGCGTATTGGTCAGCCCGAGCGCAATGCCTGAAAGTAGCGCACCCGGCAGTAAACTCATTTGCTGTGATACAGCGAACTTCATCAGCATAAAACCTGCACCAAGAGTAAATAAACCCAGCGGGATCATGCGTGCCGCACCAATGCGAACCACTAGCTTCTCTCCCAGCGGCGGCATCAATAAGGTTGGCAACGTGTAGGCCAGCAGCGCCAGGCCGGTGGCCATGCTGCTGTAGCCTAAGCCGCTCTGATAATAGACCGGCAGATAGATCATCAGCGGCCAGAAGCTGAAGTTCATACCTATCGAGCCCATCAGCGCACCGGAAAAGGCGCGAATGCGGAACACCGAGAAATCAAACATCGGATGAGGATGACGTCGTTCAATCCAGACAAATAACAACGCGCTGAGCAGGGTGATCAGCAAAATAAGCTGTGCGCTCAGGCTGCGCCAACCGAGGCTGCCGCCCTGAGTAATGAGAAAGGTTGCACCAACCACGGTGAGCGATAAGGTGATCAGCCCGCTAAGATCGAGTTTTTTCGCTTCGCTATCACGCGATTCCACCACGTTTTTCATGGCCAGCATCAGCGTGAGCAACGCGATAAAACCGTGCACCAGAAATACCCACTGCCAGCTAAACCACGCCACCAGCATACCGCCGATGATCGGCCCGAAGCCCAGGCCAAAACCAAAGGTGATTCCCCACGCGGCGAAAGCACGGCTGCGCGCTTTTCCCTGTGGGAACTGGAACGACAGAATGGCAATCAGGCAGGTTAACATCGCGCCACCGCTTAGCCCTTGCAGTAAGCGCGCGACAATCAGCCACAGCGGGCTTTGCGCCAGCCCGCACATCACCGAAGTCAGCCCGAAGGCGATAATGCTGATAATAAAGATGCGCTTACGTCCATAGGTATCCGCCAGCGTGCCGGTGGCCATTAACACCGCGGTGCAGGCCAGCGTGTAGGCGTTCATGATCCACTGCAGCTCGCGGAAACTGGCGTGCATTTGCTTTTCCAGCACGGGCAAAATCACCGGTACGCTGGAGATCTCCAGCCCTGACATCAACGCGGCCAAACAAACCGCCATCAGCGCCAACATGTTCTTCATAGTCAATCCCTGCGAAACGTTAAGAGAGTGCCAGCATGGAAGATTGCGGCGGCAGTGGAAATCTGTGCGCATGCCATATATCGTCAAGATCGTGCCAAATTACAGGTAATCCCGTTATGCATATCACCGCTCCGCTTGATGTCAGACATGCTGCACCGAAAAATCGTCGCCTGGTGCTGCTGGCCTATGAATGCCTGTGTACGTTTGAGTTCGGCATTGCTGTTGAAGCGTTTGGTCGCGCAGATGAAGTGTTCGGCGCACCGCTGTATGAATTGTCTGTGGCATCGGTTGAAGAGGGGATTTTTGCCGCGCAGGGTGGCGTGCGCTTAGTGGTTGATGGCGGGCTGGAACTGCTGGAGGATGCCGGCACCATCGTGATTCCCGGCTGGCGCAGCGTACATGAACCGGCCTCGGAAGCGCTTATCGCGGCGCTGCAAAAAGCGCACCGCAACGGCACGCGAATTGTCTCGATCTGCGCGGGAAGTTTTGTGCTCGGTGCGGCGGGATTACTCAACGGCAAACGCGCGACTGCACACTGGAACAGCACCGACATTCTGGCGCAACGCTTTCCAGACGTGCAGGTTGAGCATGGCATGATTTATGTTGATGAAGGCAGCGTGATCACCTCGGCGGGTGGCGCGGCGGGCGTTGATTTGTGTCTACATTTGATCCGTCGGGATTACGGTATTGACGTTGCCAACCGAACCGCGCGCCGCATGGTAACGCCGCCGCTGCGCGAAGGTAATCAGGCGCAGCTGATTCAGCAGCCGGTGCCACAACGACGAGCCAAAAGTCTCGCTCCGCTGCTCGACGATCTGCGCAATCATCTCAATACGCCGCTGGTGATTGACCAGCTTGCCAGGCAAGCCGGCATGAGCCGTCGCACCTTTATGCGCCGTTTTCATGATGCGACCGGCACCACGCCCGGTGAATGGATGCTGAGCGTGCGGCTGGAGAAAGCCTGCGGCTTGCTGGAAAACGGTAAGCTGAGCATCGATCAGGTCGCCGAGCTGGCCGGTTTTGGCTCACCGGAGACCTTGAGACATCACTTCAGACAACGGCTGAATACCACGCCGACCCGCTGGCGCAAGGCATTCAGCCAACGTGCGTTACTGGGTTAGCGTGGTGGCATCAAACAGGAATAGCCGCGCGGCACCGGAGAATTTCACTACGCAGCTCTCCAGCATTTTTTGCGTTTCTTCGGTAACTTTGGCGTAGCTATTGGCCTGCCATTGCTGCAGCGTATACTCCTGTACATTCACATCATCCCCACAATTAACGTCCTGCGAGAGAGAGGAATTCGCGACGCCCTTGCCCGAACGATGAATAATAGTGCTAAACAGCAGCTGATAATTATCATCGCCACCCGCCAGATTTTTATAAACCAGTTTCCAGGTGATTGGCGTTATGGTTACCGCACTGTCATATTTCTTGCTGGGATGTTTATCCAGCTCGGTTTTGAGTATCTCTGTGATGCGCGGCATTAAATAGGGCAGTGAAGGGTTCATAAAGCCGGCAACTTCAGTGCCTTTAAGTTCGTCCTTGGTGAAACCCGGCACGTTGCCGCCACCGGCAAACATCATCGACACAAACTGCAGGGTTTTAAGCGCCGCGACTTTTGACGTATCGCCTTGCGTGACGTAGCGCAACTGGGTGTCCGATGGGCGACTAAAGTCCGTTTCGAGCATCTGCACGCCCTCAACCTCTATCTGTGATTGGTTAGCGGAGATAATCTTCTCCGTTTGCACCACTTTTGAGGTGGGCGGTAGGGGCTTATCGTTGGCACAACCGGACAGCAGTGAAATCAGGGTAAGCAGAGGGAGCATGAGCTGGCGTGGCATTTTTTAATCCATAAAGTGGTTAATCCTAGATATGTGGCAGCATCGGCATGGGTGAGAAAAACTTTAGCGTTGAAAAGTACGGGGGACGAGATGAGGCGGATAGACAGCTAAAATAATGCGCAACAGATTGCGCATTATTTAGCGATGAATTTAGTTACCGCGATAGGTTGAATAGCCAAACGGACTCAGCAGCAGTGGAATATGGTAGTGTTCGCCGTTGCTTTCCATATTGAACTCAACCGGAATTTCCGGGAAAAATGTTTTCTGATTGCTCATTTTGTAATAGTCACCGGTTTTAAACACCACGCGATAACTGCCAGCGCTAGCCGTTTTATCTTCAGGGAACAGCGCACTAATACGGCCGTTGCTGTCCGTTTTGCCGGTGGCTAATTTCACCCAGTTATTATTTTGCTTTTGATCGAGTTCCACTTCAATACCGGAAGTGGGTGAGCCGGTTTGCAAATTTAATACGTGCACGCTAAGCGGATTTTTCGTGGTCGCAGCCTGAGCAGTAACGGCTGAAAGGCTGGTGGTTAACAGCAGTGCGCTAAGCGTGAAGAGGTGAGTTTTCATACAAAATATCCGTTTTCTACAGGTAAATGAGCGCTAAGAGTAGAATCAGAATCGACAAAATAATAATTGATGAGACTAAATGTGAAATTTCCGATCTAGAGAAGCGGTACCAGGACAATGCGCCTGGAATATGAACAGTAATGTTTATTATTTCTCCACATTTCCCGTAGTCACACGTTTCAGCCGCGCGCAAAACCTAACCGATGATGATCTTAAAGCTATTGCTGTTGGTCTTAAGCAGGTACTGCTTCGAAAACTATCCGCTGGTATCCCCTTGCGGCTGAAGTTGCCAAAGCGCGTGCGCCGTAAAAACTGCCACCACAAATAGCGGCGCATTAAGTTAATGGGGAGCTTCGGCTCCCTTTTTTATCTTTTTGCTAACCTGAGTGATTAATCCAAAAGGTAATTAAGAATATGCTGGGCGTGAACAGAAAGTTCATCATTCGCACTAAATAATATATCTGTCAGCCCATGCCTGATTATTAGGCTGCAAATGTTATTTGATCATGAATAAGCGAAGCGGCAAATAAGATTAGATTGATCAATAATTAATCAACCTAATGGTTTCTTGCGTGAAATAACTCTCCTGACATGAAGAAAGCTGTATTTAAGCGAAGCGTAAATACAGAGTCAGGAGAGTGTTGTGCAGAAGTAAAACGCGGTTAAAAATGTATTGTTGTTAGGCTAATGTTATTTGCGTCGGCTAATTTTTCCTCCTTTCCTTCCCGCTTCAATGGCGCGGTCTGGATCGTTTTTGAAATTGCCGCCACTAGCCTGACCGCCCTTGCGCCCAGCCTCGGCTGCGCGTTCCTTATTCTCTGCGAAGTTGCCCGCGCCACCACGACGTTGCGGCTTTTTTTCTTCCTCATCGGGTAGCTTCTTAGCGTCCGTCATTGGTTCTCCTCTCTGTTCAATACCAATATGATGCAAAATAAATGTAATGCCATTTTTACCAGACTCAAGCCAGGATTAATCTTAAGGCCTAATTTAAAAATCTTGATAGTCTGCCTATCGACCCGTTTTTCATTCCTGTCATCATGCAACTTCCATGAATGCTAATTATTATTTTTTTAACGTAAAGAGGGAAGCTTTGATTGCAAGAATAATAAGCGAAGCGGTGGGGTTGTTACATTTAACCGCTCTCGCATTTCTTCGATTCATTACTTGCGTAGCGGCACTTGCTTGCTACGTTTAATTAATCTGCTCGTTTGGTTTTAATTAACGCTTCGCTTATTTCCAGTTTATTAACGTAATGAGCCGATGTAATCCCCACGGGTCGCTATCGACGGTGTTCCACCAGCAAACCGTTCTGTAACCCTGCTTTCCACTTTCGGAGCGAATTGATGACCAAAGAAATTGTTTACCTAGATTGGTTGCGCGATGCGCATGCCATGGAAAAACATGCCGAGTCTTTGCTGCAGGCCGCAGCGCTGCGTCTGGACGCCTTCCCGCTACTGCAGGCGCGTATCAAACAGTACATGCAACAAACCTGTGAACAGCAGAAGCAGGTGAAAGAGGCACTGAAGCGATACGACAGCAGCTGGTCGGCATTGAAAGAGGCGCTTGGCCGTATGTCGGCAGTGGGACAAGCGGCCAGCGATATGTTGCGCGATGAAGAGGGCGTGCGCATCGCGGTGAGCAGCTATGTATTCTGCAACTATAAAGTGGCGACTTACACCGCACTGCTGGCCGCCGCGCAGCAGGCGGAAGACGCTGAGGGCGTGAAAACCTTCCAGCGTATTTTGCAGCATGAAACACAGATGGCCGACTGGTTGCTGTTACAGCTGCCGGAGGTGGCAAATGAGGCGATTCTGCGGCGCACGGAAGTGGATATGCCTGGCCTGGTTTAATCGCTGAAAAATCGGTCAGCCGTTTGACGTTGCTGACCGCGTTCGTTTGCTGGCAGAAAATGCCTAATCAATATATTTAGAAATGCAATCTATTAGCGTTGAGTCAAATTAACGTATATGCGATTAAAAAGATCATTCTTTAAAAGGAATGGCGATCAATTGCGTGCTTATCTATAAATTAAGCAAAGAAATCGGTGTTGGTGCGAGTGTTCATTTTTGATAAAGAAGTAATACTGATCAATGAAATCGATTTCAAATTAATTACTTTCCTGCCTCTAATGTTAAACAACTGACTGACGATAACAGCAGAGATGCCGCAATTTAAGTTGCGGAACATCGTCTATTGATAAAATTACATTGTTCTCTTCACTACTTTTCAATCAAAATCATTGAGGTTTCTAAATGGACGTAGTTCAAAGATTTTCGCGTAATGTAAAGTTGCGGACTAAATTAACAATATCTTCTGTGCTCAATATCGCCATGCTGCTATTAGTGGCGACGCTCGGCTTAAATTCGCTGTTGTTAGCGGAAACCGGCGTTAATGGCATGATGAAAGATGACTACCCAACCATCGCGCTCGGCAACCAACTGATTGATGAAATAAACGTGACGATACAGCAGCAGGCGCTGCTGCTGAGCCCTATCGATGCGCAGCGTCGGGCCGCGATTCAAACCAATCTCCAGGATGCCTCGAATAAAATCACAGAGACTTACAAGCAATTGGCGCTACTGGCGACGGATGAGGAGTCAAAAACGTTTCTTGCCCGAGTCCAGGCCAAGCGAGCAGATTTTCTTAAAGAGAGAATGGCCTTCTTCGAATTGATAAATAGTGATGTGAGTAAAGCGGTAGATTTCTATTTTACCGCGCTGACTTTAGCGCAAAAGAGTTATATTGCGGAAGTGGAGGGGTTTATTACGCTGCAAGAGCAGCAGATGAATGGCTCTTACGACAGCTTTATGGCGTCCTACAGCAATACTAAAATCTCCATGATAATTATTTTTATTGTGGCTATTTTGCTGTCGGCGTTTATTGGCTGGATTATTATCCGTTCGATTACTGTGCCATTAAGAAAAGTCATTGCGTTTCTTGGTCGGGTGGCTGATGGCGATCTCAGCTCTAATTTTCATGAGCAGCGTAAAGATGAAATGGGGCAGCTAATTAATGCCATTCAGCAAATGCAGGAGAAAATGTCGGGGATTGTTAGCCATATTCGTATTAGCGCAGAACAGATATCCGGTGGCGCCAGCGAAATAATGTCGGGCACCCACGATCTCGCTGCCCGTACGGAAGAGCAGGCCAGTTCTGTGGAACAAACCGCGGCTTCGGTTGAGGAGTTCAGCGCCACTATCAGTAACACCCGCAACAATACCCACGTAGCGGCGGATCTTTCAACCAAAGCGGAAAGCGCCATGGGGCAGAATGCCAGCATGATGGACAATGTCGCGACCAAAATGGCCGAGATTCATGATTCTGCTAGCCGCATGGCTGACATTATTAACCTGATCGATTCTATCGCTTTCCAGACCAATATTCTGGCGCTCAATGCTGCTGTCGAGGCCGCACGCGCCGGCGAACATGGCCGTGGTTTTGCCGTGGTGGCGCAGGAGGTGCGAGCTCTGGCTCAGAAAACCGCTACCTCTTCGCATGAGATTCGTCACTTGATTGAAGAGTCTTCGACGCGCATTGCGGATGGTCGCGATATGGTCACCGACGCCAATACCTTGATGTCCGACATGATGTCCAACGTTGCCAGCATGAAAGAATTACTGGTGCAGATAAACCAGGCCAGCAGCGAGCAGGCGGATGGCATCAGCCAGATCAATACCGCCATCAGCCAGATTGATATCACCACGCAGCAAAATGCATCGCTGGTAGAACAGTCGCTGGCGGCCTCGGCGATGCTGAACGAGCAGGCAAACAATATGGTGAACAGCGTTAGCGTGTTTACGCTGCGCAGAACGGCATAAATTGCGGATACAGAATCCCCTGCGGATTCTGTATTCCCCTATTTTGCGTCTAAAGAGAAACTAGCGAGAGCGGTTATAGGCTTGCGCTAAATCGGCGCATAGTCGCCAGTGCCTTCTGGCCACGGCGTCAGCAAATCAAAGCCGGTTTCCGTCACGGCGATGGTGTGTTCCCACTGCGCTGACAGCGAGCGGTCTTTGGTTACCACCGTCCAGCCATCTGACAACACGCTGGTACCCGCTTTGCCGGCGTTGATCATGGGCTCGATAGTGAAGATCATCCCGGCCTGCAGCGCTAATCCCGCACCCGGCGTGCCGTAATGCAGGATTTGCGGATCGCCGTGATACACCTCGCCGACGCCGTGACCACAATATTCCCGCACCACCGAGAAGCCAGCTTTTTCTGCGACCTGCTGAATGGCTGCGCCAATATCGCCCAGCGTCGCGCCCGGCTTCACCACGTTAATGCCCGCCACCATCGAGTCGTAGGTGATCTCCACCAGTCTTTTCGCCCGCACCGACGGTTGGCCAACGTAATACATGCGGCTGGTATCGCCGTACCAGCCATCTTTAATGATGGCGACGTCGATATTCACGATGTCGCCATCCTTGAGCTTTTTCTCACCTGGAATGCCGTGACACACCACGTGATTGACCGAGGTACAAGTGGTGCGCGTATAGCCCTGATAGCCGATATTAGCGGGCACCACGTTGAGCTGGTTGACGATATAGTCGTGGCAGATCGCGTCCAGTTCATCAGTGGTGACGCCCGGTTTGACGTACGGCGTGATGATCTCCAGCACTTTGGCGGCGGCGTGTCCGGCGGCGCGCGCCAGTTCGATCTCTTCAGCGGTGTGCAGTTTGATGCTCATGACGCGATTCCCTGCGATGTGAATAAAGGATGGTCGAGCAGCTGCGCTAAATCAGCGCCGCTGTCGCGTTCGACGCGCATCAGTAAGCGCGTCAATTCCTGATGATTGAGGGTGGGATAAATCTCGGCCAGCATGCCGATCTTCATCCAGTGTTCTGCCTGTGCGTTGATGGAACGGCTCATGGCCGTGCTGGCAATGCGCAAGTTCTCATGCATTAAGTCGGAGATTTTTACGATACCCATGATGTGACCTATATATAAAACATATGCGTTATGTATATAGGTTACCACATGTGTGGCGATTGAAAAAACGCAGTGGGTTGGTTAGCGGAAAACCCTTTGACGGTTAATAGGGGATGCCAATCCATGGC
This sequence comes from Pantoea sp. GM01, assembly GCF_000282675.1. Taxonomy (NCBI): domain Bacteria; kingdom Pseudomonadati; phylum Pseudomonadota; class Gammaproteobacteria; order Enterobacterales; family Erwiniaceae; genus Pantoea; species Pantoea sp. GM01. The sequence continues at coordinate 100,063 of NZ_AKIU01000007.1, forward strand.
GAACAACATCCTAAGGCGCCTTACTCAGACTTCGTTGGAGGACGACGGCTTATTTTGCCTCCTTTCCGGCCCGCTTCAACGGCTCTTTCAGGGTCGTTTCTGAAGTTGCCACCGCTGGCTTTGCCTCCCGCACTGCCAGCTTCTTTTGCACGTTCCGGATTGTTAGCAAAATTCCCTGCGCCGCCTCTGTAGCTCTGTTTGTTCATAGGAAGACCTCTTATCAATGTTCCATTAGATTTAAGGACTAGCTAGTCACGCTGAAATTCTAGTCGGTGGTTTTGGTAAAGCCAGGGCGAAAAGCATGATCATTTGAAACAGATCAAAAGAAGTTTTATTGGCTATCGCGTTGTTCCAATAAGCAATGACGTCGATCACACCCTTCACAGTGCGTTTTCTAACCGATTAACAGTGACCTTCGTCACATTTTAAAAATCCTGTCTATACTTTTGCCTTTTGGGATTACGCCTTTGCGCCCGCGCGGCGCGTTCAATATGCAGGGAACAGGAATGGAAACATCGCAGCAAAACAATGAAGACGACTCAGCACTAAGCAACCTTACCGTGAAACAGCGCCTGTTTTTTGTGGTGCTGGTGGCCACCATGGGAGCGCTGGCGTTTGGTTATGACACCGGCATTATTTCCGGCGCGTTGCCGTATATGACCTTACCGCCCGATCAGGGCGGCCTCGATCTCACCCCCTTCACCGAAGGTTTAGTGACGTCATCACTGATCTTCGGCGCCGCACTTGGCGCTTTCCTTAGCGGTTACTTCTCCGACCGCTTCGGTCGCCGCATTACGCTGCGCAGCCTGGCGCTGATCTTCGTCGCCGGCGCCATTGGTACCGCATTGGCGCCTAATCTGCATGTGATGGTGGCGATGCGTTTCCTGTTGGGTATCGCGGTGGGTGGCGGATCGTCAACCGTGCCGGTATTTATTGCAGAAATCGCCGGGCCTAAACGTCGCGCACCGTTGGTGAGTCGCAACGAGCTGATGATCGTTTCCGGCCAGCTGCTGGCGTATGTGGTCAGTGCGCTAATGAGCTATTTGCTCAATGATTCGCATATGTGGCGTTACATGCTAGCGCTGGCGATGATTCCGGGTGCGTTACTGTTTATCGGTACCTTCTTTGTACCGGCTTCGCCGCACTGGATGGTGGCAGAAGGGCGCATCAAAGAAGCGAGCCGTATTCTGCACAAGCTGCGTGAAACACCGCGCGAAGTGCGAAAAGAGATGGCGGAGATGCGTCAGCATGCCAAAGCTTCGCGACAGGGACCGTCCGCTCGTGAACTGTTGCAGCAGAAGTGGGTGATGAGGCTGCTATTGGTGGGTGCGGGGTTGGGTATTGTTATCCAGTTCACCGGCGTGAATGCCTTTATGTATTACACGCCGGTGATTTTGAAAACCACCGGCATGGGCACCAACGCCTCGATTGCCGCGACCATCGGAAACGGCGTGGTATCAGTCATTGCAACCATAGTCGGTATCAAAGCGGTGGGGCGTTTTGGACGTCGTACTATGCTGATGACCGGGCTGACGGTAGTGATTGCCATGCAGCTGGCGCTGGGTTGTGTGCTGCTGTTGATGCCACAAAGCATGACGCAAAGTATGTTCGCGCTGGCGGCCATTCTGGTGTTCCTGTTCTTTATGCAGATGTGTATTTCACCGGTTTACTGGCTGCTGATGTCCGAGCTGTTCCCGATGAAATTGCGCGGCGTGCTCACCGGTGCGGCGGTGTCGTTCCAGTGGATTTGCAACGCGGCGGTGGCCTTTGCTTTCCCACCGTTGCTGGCCGCTACCGGCAACGCTGCCTTCTTTATCTTTGCCGCCATTAACGTCGCATCGCTGATCTTCGTTATTACCATGTTGCCGGAAACCAAAGGCAAATCGCTTGAGCAGATCGAAAATGAGATGCGCGATCGTTTTAGCGAGCAGGATCAGGAAGCAGCAGACGGCGTCGCTTAACCGCGCTTGAGAATTCCTGGCTGCGGGGGGAAGATACGCATCTTTCACCGGGCCAGGAATTGCCATGCTGATCACCGCCGAGAACACCCGCACCTTTAATACCGACATTCGCCTGGCCTGCACGCTGGCTGCGGTAGCCGGCGCGCTCAACACCGCCGCGTTCGAGACCGTCGGTTTCTTTTCGGCAAACATGACCGGCAACGTCTCCTCGCTTTCCGATCATCTGGCGAAAGCCAATCTGCACGTCGGCCTGTTTTTTCTCCTCATCGTCTTGCTGTTTATCGCCGGTTCATCGGTCTCAACGTTGATTATTAACACCGGCAGAAGGCGCCAAATCCGCGGCATCTACGCGATCAATATCCTGATTGAAGGCATTGCGCTGCTGGCGCTGGGCGTGATGGAAAGCGCGTTTCGATTCAGCGGCTCTGGCGTGCTGTTAGTGCTCAGTCTGAGTTTTCTAATGGGCTTGCAGAACGCGGTAGTGACGCGCATCTCCAACGCGCGCGTCCGTACCACGCATGTTTCGGGGACCGCCACCGACATCGGCATTGAGTTAGCGATGCTGTTTGATGTGCTGCGCCGCAAAGAATCCCCCAAAGATGCGCCACTGTATATCGAGCGGTTGAAACTGCATTGCTACACCGTACTGGCCTTTCTTGGCGGCGGCGTTTTGGGGATTTGGCTGCTGCAGGTGATGAGCTATCTACTGTTAATCGTGATTGGTGCGCTGCTGAGCGTGCTCGCGTTAACCGCGCTTAAACGGAGCGCATCGTCGCAGTAAACAGTGATGTGCTTCACGCTTTGTCATGCCGCTGCGGAAAATTGCTTGCCACTTTCCCCACGCTGTAAGCAAGATAGCCCGCGTTAAGGATTGTTACTGTTCGGCAGGCAAAACCTGAGGCGCGCCCTTTTTCATTTCGAAGAGGGCGCGCCTCAGGTTTTTTTTTGCGCGGAATTCGGGGCATAAATGCAGGGCATTGTTCAGGAGAAAGAGTGATGCAATATCAGGAACTGGCGGATGAGATCGTTGCCGGCGTCGGCGGCAAAGCGAACATTATCAGCGTGATGCACTGCGCCACGCGTTTGCGCTTCAAGCTCAAAAACAGTCAACAGGCGCAAACGGCGGCGTTGAAAAACAATCCTGGCGTGATCATGGTGGTGGAGAGCGGCGGCCAATATCAGGTGGTGATTGGTAATCAGGTTGCTGAGGTCTATCGCGAACTGACCGCACGACATGCGCTGGACGATCGGAGCGACGCCACCGATAACGAGGCACCACAAGGCCTGTTTGCCCGCTTTATCGATCTGGTTTCCGGCATTTTCACCCCGTTTATTGGCGTGATGATCGCCTCCGGTATTATTAAAGGATTGCTGGCGCTGGCGCTGGTGATCGGCGTGATGGATGCCAGCAGCGGCAGCTACAAGGTGCTGTTTGTTGCCAGCGACGGTTTGTTCTATTTCCTGCCAATTCTGCTCGGCTACAGCGCCGGGAAAAAATTTGGCGGCAATCCGTTTGTCAGCATGGCGATTGCCGCTGCGCTGGTGCATCCGATAATTCTTGAGGTGCTACAACAGCAGCAGCAGGGCAACGCGCTGACGTTCATTGGCATTCCACTGGAAGTGCTGAACTACAGCTCTTCAGTGATCCCGATTATCTTTGCCGCCTGGGTTTCCAGCCTGATTGAGCGCTGGGTGCATCCGCGTTCGCCCAGCGCGGTGCGTAACTTCACCACGCCGTTATGCTGCCTGCTGATTACCGTGCCGCTGACTTTTCTCGCCATTGGCCCGGCGGCCACCTGGCTAAGCCGCATGCTGGCCGAAGGCTATTTGTGGATTTATAGCCTGAGCCCAATGATTGCCGGTGCGGTGATGGGCGCAATCTGGCAAGTGTGCGTCATTTTTGGTCTGCACTGGGGATTGGTGCCGATTATGCTGAATAACCTCGCCAACTTTGGTCACGACACCTTGCTGCCGCTGCTGATGCCTGCGGTGCTGGGGCAGGCGGGCGCGACGCTGGGCATCTTCCTGCGTACCCGAGAGGCTAAGCTGAAAGCGATGGCGGGATCGGCCTTCACCGCCAGCATCTTTGGCATCACCGAGCCGGCAGTCTATGGCGTCACGCTGCCGCGCCGTCGTCCGTTTATCTTCGGTTGCATTGGCGGAGCGCTGGGCGCGGCGATTCTCGGTTTCTGGCACACCACCATTTACTCCTTTGGCTTCCCGAGCGTCTTCACCTTTATTCAGGTGGTGCCGAACAGTGGCATTGATGCCAGCGTGCTGGCGGCATTCGCCGGTGCAGCGGTGGCGCTGCTGTTTGCCTGCGTCACCACCTATCTATTTGGCCTTAGCGAAGTAGCCGCCACGCCGGCAGCGGCAGTAACACCGGCGCCCGCCGCGGTTGCACCGCCTGCCAGCCTCACGCGACGCGAAAGCGTGGTGAGCCCGATGGCGGGAGCAGTGATTCCGCTGGAGCAGGTCAAAGATGAAACCTTTGCCAGCGGATTGTTGGGCAAAGGGGCGGCGATTATCCCGCAGCAGGGGCGCGTGGTTTCCCCGATAAACGGCGTGGTGTCGTCGATATTCCGCACCGGTCATGCCATCGGCCTGACCTCAGAACAGGGCGCGGAAGTGCTGATCCACGTTGGCCTCGACACCGTGAAGCTGGACGGACAATTTTTCCATCCCAGGGTCGCGAACGATCAGCCGATTGAGGTGGGGGATGTGCTGCTGGAATTCGATCTCGATGCAATCAAAGCCGCAGGATTCGATCTCACCACGCCAGTGCTGGTGAGTAACAGTGATGATTTTGTGGATGTATTAACCCTGAGCCACACGGCGGTGAGCGAAGGCGCTCCGCTGTTGGCCGTGCTGAAATAACCAAGGAGTAAGCAAATGACTAAACGTTTCCCGGATGAATTTTTATGGGGTGGCGCGGTTGCCGCCAATCAGGTTGAAGGGGCTTATCAGGAAGGCGGTAAGGGCTTATCCACGTCGGATTTACAACCGAAAGGCATTTTTGGCGCGCGCGTGGAGCGCAGCGGTGATGACTTTGGTATCAAAGATACCGCCATCGATTTCTATCACCGCTTCCCGCAGGACATCAAACTATTCGCCGAAATGGGCTTTACCGTGCTGCGTACCTCAATTGCCTGGACGCGCATTTTCCCGCAGGGCGACGAAGCCGAGCCGAATGAAGCGGGACTGGCCTATTACGATCGTCTGTTTGATGAGATGGCAAAATACAACATCACGCCGCTGGTGACACTGTCACATTATGAAATGCCGTATGGCTTAATCAAAAAGTATGGCGGCTGGGGCAATCGCATCACCATTGATTGTTTCGAGCGTTATGCGCGCGCAGTGTTCACCCGTTTTCAGCACAAGGTGAAGCTGTGGCTGACCTTCAATGAAATCAATATGTCGCTGCATGCGCCTTTCACCGGCGTGGGGCTGGCGGAAGAGAGCGACCAGCAGGCGATTTATCAGGCGATTCACCACCAGCTGGTGGCGAGTGGTCGCGCGGTAAAAGCCTGCCATGAAATCGTGCAGGACGGCAAAATTGGCAATATGCTGCTGGGCGCGCTGCTTTATCCATTGAGCTGCCGACCGGCGGACGTGCTGGAAACCTTGCAGCAAAACCGCGAATGGCTGTTCTTTGGCGATGTGCAGGTACGCGGCGCTTATCCAGCGTATATGAAGCGGTTCTTTGCCGATCGCGGCATCACTATTGCGATGACCGACGAAGATAAACGCGACCTGCAAAACACCGTCGATTACATCTCCTTCAGCTACTACATGACCGGCTGCGTCACCACCAATGAAGAGGATAATCAGAAAGCGCGCGGCAACATTCTCTCAATGGTGCCGAATCCACATTTGCCGAGTTCTGATTGGGGCTGGCAGATTGATCCAGAAGGGCTGCGCATTCTGCTCAATATTCTTTATGACCGTTATCAGAAGCCGCTGTTTATCGTGGAAAACGGGCTGGGCGCCAAAGATGTGGTAGAAGCCGATGGCACTATTAATGATGATTATCGCATTCAGTATCTCAACGATCATCTGGTGCAGGTGCGCGAAGCGATTGAGGATGGCGTCGAGGTGATGGGCTATACCTGCTGGGGCCCGATTGATTTGGTTAGCGCATCCAAAGCCGAGTTTTCCAAGCGCTACGGTTTTATCTATGTTGATCGTGATGATGCCGGCAACGGCACGCTGGAACGTTCGCGCAAGAAGAGTTTCTTCTGGTATCAGGACGTGATCCGCAGTCATGGTGAAGCGTTGAAATAACGTAGGTGGCGAGGTTTTCGTAGGGTGCGCATTGGTGCGCACCCTGTTTAAGCCTCGTCGGCATCTTCCTGCAACGCCAGCGTCTCTTTGCGTACGCGTTCAATATGAATCGTCAGAAACATGCGTTCTTCGCTGGAAAGTTCATACAGATATTTTTGCTGAATATGTTGGTCGATCTTCATTGCACACTGATAGGCGAGGGGATATTTGTCACGCACCACATCATGCAGTGATTCATCCTCACTCCACACGCCACGTATACCCAACATGCGCTGGGCGAAAAACTTCAGGTGGTTGACGAAGCGGTTGTAACTCAGGCTATCGGTGCGGTAATCGAGCTGCAGCCGATACTTCACGATATGCAGAATCTCCTGCATAAACTGCGTGATGTGCGAGACATCAGCGAAGTCGCTGCCGAGCTGCGCATTCACCAGATGCAACGCAATAAAGCCGGCCTCATCTTCCGGCAGCACGACACCCAGGCGCTTGCTGATCATCTCCAGCGCTTCAAGGCCAAGCGAGAACTCCTTCGGATACAGCGTTTTAATCTCCCACTTCAACACGTTGCGAATCGGAATGCCCTGCTGATGACGCTCAATGGCAAAGTGACAGTGATCGCACAGCGCGATGGAGAGACTTTCATGCAGCGGTTGGCCAAGCTGCTGACGTGCGTTGGCGATAATCAGTTCGCTGGTGGTAATCACCTCCAGCGGAATATCCGACAGCAGTTCGCTGAGCCGTCCGGTTAAAGCATCGCTTTGTAGCGCAAACACTTTCTCGATCTGTTGCGCATCCAGTGTGTCGCCGACGCGCTTCTGAAACGCTAAACCGCGTCCCATCACCACCTGCTCTTTGCCGTTGTCGCCCAGCACCACCGCGACATTATTGTTGAGGATTTTCGCGATTTTCATTTTTCTCAGCCCTGAAAATAAAAAACCTGACCCACCGGGAGGACGGCGTGCCAGGTTTTGCCTGCGCTGAACGCAGTAACAATCTCGCGAGATCATAATCGGCTGAGGATTTCCGACAAGCAGAGCGACAGTTAAATGTGAAATGCATCATGTTTCTGGGCTATTAACCCGGCGCGATTAGGGTTTAGTCGACCTTAATTATTTTTTCTTATTAAGCATCGCTTTCAAATCCGCAAAAGGATTATAGGTGGCTTCACCGACATCCTTTTGCGCATCTTCCCCCGCTACCACGCTAGTGCCGTATTGATCGGCTTCCGTGTATTTAGAGTGCTCATGGTCATGGCAATAGAGACACAATAACTCCCAGTTGCTGCCATCTTCCGGATTATTGGTGTGGTCGTGATCGATATGGTGCACCGTCAATTCACGTAGGTTGGAGTAAACAAATTCTCGCGAGCAGCGTCCACACACCCACGGATAAATTTTTAATGCTTTCTCACGGTAGCCGCTTTCCAGCCGGGTGTAGTTTTTGGGAATCAAAGCCATTGCCGAGGTACCTGTTAAAAGAGAGTGATTTATTTTGATTGCAGCAAACTAATCCAGACAGCAGGGTACTGCAAGTGGCGAGCGGAGTCAGCTATTGGCTCTTAAAACGGGGAGGGGAAATCGTGGCGATTACAGCGTGGCTAGCACTCAGTCCGGTTGCGGGTTCAGGAGCGGGAAACCTCACCGCGCAATCCGGACTGAGTTAACTTCAATTGCTCAACTCTTCTGCGCGATTATTTCGCCTGCAGTTCTTTACGCACGATCTCTGCGCCGGCACTTAACGCATCCAGCTTGCCGCGCGCGACGCCACGCGGTAACGGGATCATGCCACAGTTGGTGCACGGATAGAGCTTGTCGGCATCGACATACTGCAGTGCTTTTCGCAGCGTAGCGGCAACTTCCTCAGGCGTCTCGATGGTGTTGGTCGCCACATCAATCGCACCAACCATCACCTTTTTACCGCGAACCAACTCCATCAGTTCCATTGGCACGTGCGAGTTTTGACACTCCAGTGAGATGATATCGATATTGGATTTCTGCAGTTTAGGGAAGATCTCTTCATACTGACGCCACTCGGTACCCAGCGTCTTTTTCCAATCGGTATTGGCTTTGATGCCATAACCGTAGCAAATGTGCACAGCGGTTTCACACTTGAGGCCTTCGATGGCTCTTTCCAGCGTGGCAATGCCCCACTCATTCACTTCATCAAAGAAAACGTTAAATGCGGGTTCATCGAACTGAATAATATCGACACCCACCGCTTCTAATTCTTTGGCCTCTTCATTGAGGATTTTAGCGAATTCCCACGCCAGCTTTTCACGGCTTTTATAGTGATTATCATACAGCGTATCAATCATGGTCATAGGACCAGGCAGCGCCCATTTAATCGGTTGGTCAGTTTGGGAGCGTAAGAATTTAGCATCCTCAACAAACACCGATTTTTGGCGGCTTACCGGGCCAACCACGGTTGGAACACTCGCTTCGTAGCGATTACGGATTTTAACGATTTCACGCTTCTCAAAATCAACCCCGTTGAGGTGTTCAATAAAGGTAGTGACAAAGTGTTGGCGCGTTTGCTCACCATCACTAACAATATCGATACCCGCCTGTTGTTGATCTTCCAGACACAAACGAAGCGCATCTTGTTTGCCGTCGATTAATTCCTGATCTTGCAATTTCCACGGTGACCACAGCGTCTCCGGCTGAGCAAGCCAGGAAGGTTTAGGCAAACTGCCCGCAGTGGACGTCGGTAATAATTTTTTCATCGCAGGTGACCTTATTTTTTATCAATCAAAGAACGGAATTGGCAAACCATTGCTCAAGAATAGTTTGATATGGTTTGATGAAGTTCTCTTCAGTGAACTTTCCTTGTTCAATAGCCAACTGGCTACGTTCTTCTCGATCATAAACAATCTGAGTTAACGAAAAATCGAGGTGGTTCAGGCTTGGCTGATAGTATTTTCCGGCTGCAGAGTTAGCGTTGTAGATCTCAGGACGATAGATCTTTTGGAAAGTCTCCATCGTGCTGATGGTACTGATCAGCTCAAGATTGGTGTAATCACTGAGTAAATCGCCATGGAAATAAAATGCTAAAGGCGCAACGCTGTTAGCAGGCATGAAATAACGCGCACGTAATCCCATTTTGCCGAAATATTCATCCGTCAGGGAGAGTTCATCTTGCTGATACTCTATGCCGAGTACCGGATGTTCATTGCCGGTACGATAATAGGTGTTTTTGCTTGAAACGCTGAGGCAGATAACCGGCGCTTTTTTGAAGTTATTTTTATACGCCTCCGAGTTAACAAAATATTTGAAGACGTTGCCATGCAGTTCACCAAAGTTATCCGGGGTGCGGAACTCTGGATGATTTTTATTATGCTCGGACAGCAATACGCTGAAGTCATAGTCGCGCACGTAAGACGAGAAGTTATTGCCAACAATGCCTTCAATACGTTCATTGGTTTTTTTATCAACGATATTGGTTTTTAATATCTCAATCACCGGGAAGGTATTGTCATTGCCTGCTGTGGCGATCTTTAACTCAACGGAGACGATTTCGAGTTCAACAGCGTAACGATCCGCTTTCGGGTTATCCCAATGCGCCAGAGAATTAAAGCGGTTATCAATCATCACTAAGGCGTTGCGTAAATTATCCTGGCGCTTCTCGCCCCGCGCTAAATTCGCAAAGTTGGTGGTGATACGCGTGTTCTCGGAAGGATTATAATTTTCGTCGAAACGCAGCGTCTTCACAGCAAAGTCAAAATGGTTAGTCATCGCAATCTGGCACCTTAGTGTCGAATATCAAGCCCGATTAACTTGCAGGATTTCCCAGGTTTTTCTTCGCTGGTACTCTCAGGGAGTAGGCTTGATATTATTTTAAGTTATTAACAATGCATCTTTTATGCCTCAGTCTCTGGGTGAAAAAAAGTGATTTAATTTCAACGAACATGAACGAATTTCATGATGGCGTGCAGGATAAGGTATGGAGCAGATGCAGTAGGAGCCAAAATCCCAGTTTATGGCAAGCGCCACTGCGGGATGGCAAAGGTGTTTGCCCAGCGCTGGCAGAGGTTGATGACTTAGGAAGCCTTAGCGCCATACACCATCTACAACATATTGTTACATTATAACATGCTCATTCTTCTCGCTTGATTGAACCCATTCTCAACCTCGTCGTCTCAGCAATGGCACGTTTTTTACAGGGAACGAATTAATCTAGTTACACTAATAATGAGGCAAAGATGTTTAAACGGGGTTGGCTTGAGCAATTTTACGTACCGGGATGGGTATCGTTGTATGTCGGCATTTTACTTAATATTCCTATTTTCATTCGTCGCTATCATCAACTGCAATTTGACAATGTTCTGTCGGTCATCATTGAAGTCGTCGCCGCATTTTGTTTAGTGATGTTTTTAACTTTATTAATGTCATTAACCGGCAAGATGATTTCTCGGCTATTGATGACGCTGCTGGTGATATTTTCTAGCGCCGCCAGCTACTACATGATCTTTTTCAATATTGATATTGGCTATGGGATTATTGCTGCGGTGCTGGCAACGGATTCGATTGATCTCTCAAAGGAATCCATTGGCTGGCATTTCATCTTGTGGCTGGTGGCGGTCAATATTATTCCGTTATGGCTGATTTGGCGTGGATTACGCACCAGCTCAGCTGCCACGATTAATAAAAAACGTTACTGGTCTTATAAAACCGTGGCCATTCTGGTTGCTGCAATGGGTTGTTGGTTACCGCTCAACCTGATGGGGAAAATGCAAGATGAGCAAGACAAACACAACAATCGCATGATGGCCAGCTACGGCGGTATCGTGGCCGGGACCTATTCTCCTTCGAATTGGTTATCAGGCGTGGGATTACTGGCTTACAGTTCCTACAGCCAGGCGGAAGATAATCGAAATCTTTACGACCCAACGGATCATTATCGCTATAACCCGCCCAAGGATGCTGACAACCTTTATATCGTGTTTGTGATTGGCGAGAGCGCACGCCGCGATCATATGGGACTTTACGGTTATGACCGTGACAACACGCCTTATCTCGACCATGAAAAAAATCTGGTTCACCTGCAGGGTTATTCTTGTGATACCTCAACTAAACTCTCGCTGCGTTGCATGTTTGTGCGCGAAGGCGGGGCGTCAGAAGCCCCGCAGCGAACGCTGAAAGAGATGAACGTATTTACGGTAATGAAGAAACAGGGCTTTTCTGAAGAGCTCTATTCTATGCAGAGTGAAGCCTGGTTCTATAACAAAGTTATGGCAGACAGCTATGCATTACGGGAATCTATTCAGGCGGAAAAACGCCATGTAGGGCAACCGGTGGATGATATGGCTTTAGTCACGGAACTCCAGGATTCTATTCAGCGCCATCCTCAGGGCAAACATATCGTTATTCTGCATACTAAAGGTTCGCACTATCTTTATACGGAACGTTATCCTCGTGCATTTGCGCGTTATCAACCGGAGTGCCAGGGCATTGATGATGCATGCAGTACGCAGGAGATGATTAATTCGTATGACAATAGTATTTTGTATACCGATTACTTTCTTAAGCAGACGTTTGATAGCCTGAAAGATAAAAATGCCATTGTCTTTTATGCCTCCGATCATGGTGAATCGATTTCCGATAATCTGCATTTCCACGGCACGCCGCGTGACCATGCACCTATGGCGCAGCGCACTATTCCAATTATGGTCTGGGCCTCGGATAAATTCCTGAGTAATAAGGATCACAAAGCCTCGTTCGCACAATTAGAGCAGCTGCAAAATAATAAAACGCCGGTGTTTCACGAGAAGCTATTCGACACTATTTTAGGCTGTTCTGGCTTTACTTCTCCTGATGGTGGTATTAATCCGGCGAGAAACTGGTGCGCCCATACGGAATAGGGGTTATTGCTGCATAGCGTGACTGAGGGGAAAGTGGCTATCATCGCTTCCCCTCTTACGGTCACCAGGCTGGCACAGCCGCGGACATTCCAGCTATAATCCCCCAAATTCTTCAACCGGTTCAGACCTAACAATGACAAAACTCACCTTACAAGAGCAGATGCTTAAAGCTGGATTAGTTACCAGCAAAAAGATGGATAAAGTGCAAAGAACGGCCAAAAAATCACGCGTTCAGGCACGTGAAGCAAGAGAGGCCGTGGAAGAGAATAAAAAAGCACAGCTTGAGCGCGATAAGCAACTGAGCGAACAACAAAAGCAAGCGGCTTTATCCAAAGAGTATAAGGCACAGGTGAAGCAACTGATTGAAATGAACCGCATCGACATTTCGAAAGGCAATATTGGTTTCAACTTCACCGACGGTAATTTAATTAAAAAAATAATGGTGGATAAAACCACCCAGGCTCAGCTGATTAGTGGTCGTCTGGCCATTGCGCGTTTGGTGGTTGATAACAATGGTGAGAGTCAATACGCCATCATTCCCGCCAGCGTAGCCGATAAAATTGCGCAGCGAGATGCGAACAGCATTGTCTTAAACAGCGCCCTGAGTCAGGAAGAGCAGGATGAAGAAGATCCGTACGCTGATTTCAAAGTGCCTGATGATTTGATGTGGTAATCCGTAAATTCTGCTTCAGAACGGGCTGTTGCTGCGGGCTGTTATCCACTCTTTCGTGATGGGATGAACAAAGTGCAGCGCGCTGGCGTGCAGCATCAGCCGTGAGGTTTGTTCGGTTCCCGGCAACAGGCGGCCGCCATAAAGGTCACAGCCCCAAATCGGGTGGCCCAGCTGCTGGCAGTGAATACGCAGCTGGTGGGTGCGACCGGTTTCCGGGCTTAGCGCAACCCGCGTTAACGGCAGTAACGTCCCATCTTCACACTCGTGATAAAAACGCTCAATCACCTGATAGCGCGAACGCGCGGGCTTGCCGCGTACGGCGCAAATCGACATCCTGGGGAACAGCGCCGGATCTTTCGCTATCGCCGCGTCTATCACGCCCTGATCATGCTCCAGATGCCCACACAGCAGTGCGCTGTACTCTTTGGTCACGCTGCGTTGACTGAATTGCTGGCACAGCGCGGCATTCATCGCTTTATTGCGGGCGATTACCATCAAACCGGAAGTCCCAAAATCAAGGCGGTGAACCAGCGTGCAGCCGGGGAACGTTTTTACCAGCCGGTGATGGACTGAGTCGAGATTTTGTGGATTTTTCCCGGACAGGCTGAGCAAGCCAGCAGGCTTGTTGATCAGCAGCAGGTGTTCGTCCTGATAAACAATCTCTATCTCTTCAGTACAGGGCGGGGCAATAAAGGTATCGATAATGGAAGACATCAGGCTGCCCGGCTGGAAGGTGGGGGCGGATAATAACCAATTTTCCGCTGACTGGCGAATCTGACCCGCCGCAGATTCGCCGCGCGGAAATTTATCGTCCACACTTACCCGGTAGACGTAGTCTGCGCAGGCATTGTGCATTACACTGCGCGCTGAAAAAACTGAGTAGATAACGATTAGGTAGGCGGTAATGGCGATGAACGGAACAATCACAACCTGGTTTCAGGATAAAGGTTTTGGATTTATCAAAGATGAGAATGGCGATAACCGCTATTTTCATGTGATTAAGGTCGCTAATCCTGAGCTGATTAAGAAAGATGCCGCGGTCACGTTTGAACCGACCACCAATAACAAAGGCTTGTCAGCCTACGCGGTGAAAGTGTCACCGGAAAGTAAATACATCTATATTGCTGGCGAGCGCCTGAAACTCACCTCGATCAAAAATTACGTGGTGTATAGCGAAGAAGTTCCGGTCGAAACCCGCATTGATAAAGAGAATCCGGTGTTGTCGGTGGGGTTATTGATGAACAGCATTAAGCCGAAAAAAGATGTTAAGCCTGATGAAATGCGCACGTTGAAAAAGCTGGCGATCACCACCTTCCAGGGAAGCACGCTCATTTTCTCGGCAGATGAAATCGACGTGGATGCCACGGTGAAAATGCTTAAACTTTAAACCACTATTGTCTATTCCTGCTGATTATTGAGGTGCGTACTCTGCGCACCTTTAACACCTCGCCATACACTTCCATGCTCTACCGCCGCAACCCCTGAAGCAAAAAGCGCACCTAAGAAAGACCCGGCTTGTAGCCTGAGACGACGCATTATTGGTAATTTCTGAACGTTATAAATGTAGTCAGAAAATATATAATTCGTTTATCAAGGAGTTACAAATATGATACCAGGAAATGTATCACACTCAGCAAATCCCCTTTCCCGTCCCGCTATTATTTCCATTACATCCGATGCTCAGGATGCCGGTTTAATCTTACCCGGCGCAACCACGCTGGATCGCACGCCAACGCTGGCGGGCAGTGCTGCTCCGTTCAGCATGCTACGCATCATGGACGGCGATAATGTGATTAAGGTGGTTACAGCCGATGCAAAAGGGAACTGGTGTTTTACTCCCGTTCTGGCCAACGGCGAACACCGTTTAAGTGTTATGACAGCAGAAGGCATGCGCAGTGACGAGTACAGCGTTAATGTCGCCGCCATTCATCCACGCGAACCGCAAATCAGCCATATCTATGACAACATCGGCAGCGAAGGGTATCTGCGCCCGGGACAGTCTACTGACGACCAGTCACCGAAAATCTACGGCACCGCGCAGCCAAACCAAATCGTAACGCTGTACGCCAATAATGAGGCAGTTGGCAGCGTGCGCGCAGGTGAAGATGGCAGTTGGATGCTGGCAGAGAAATTGTCGCCGGGCGCGCAGCAGTTACATATCAGTGCTGGCGGTGAATCCAGCCAGCCTTTCAGCATTGATGTGCATGATTCATACGTCGATTTTGTTGGCCAAACGCAGATTGATAACGTTGAGGTATTACTGACGAACGGCGAATGGGCGCCGGTCAACCACGATGAAACCGTCGGTTCCGCAACGCTGCAGTTAGGCGGCAAAGTGACCTCGCAATACACCACGGTAGAGATTTACCTCAATGGTGAGCGCGTTTATCGCGACTATTCAGACTATAAAGGTGAGTGGCAATTCGAGGCCCAGCTTCAGGAAGGTCGCAACGAAATCAGACTGGTGACTGAAGAGGGCGGTAGCAGCGATATTTTCGTGGTTAATTACTCGCCGGTGGTGGTTGAGGAAGAGGTCGCGCAGGAGTTCAGTTCACCATTACTTATTGACTTCGCCATTCAGGGCAGCTTTGTAACAGCTGCATCGGTGTTGCTGGTGGGGGTTGCCGAACCGAATACGCTGGTGCGTATTTTTGTTGATGGCAAAGAGATTGGCAGCACGATGAGTAACGCGGGCGGCGACTGGAATGAAAGAGTCGAGGTTAACAGCGGCGGGAATTATAACTTCCATGTCGTGGCGGGCGATCAGCGCAGCGCTGATTTCAGCTTCAACGTCAATGCCAGCAAATTCCCGCGCCCAACCCTCAACAGCATGCTGGATGATGTGGGCGAAGGCGGCATCATCCGCAACAACGGCACCACCGACGACGCGCAGCCAAAAATGTCCGGCACCAGCACGCGTAATGCGATAGTTGATATCTACGCCAACAACATTTTCATCGGTAGCGCAAAAGCCAATGAGCAGGGCGTATGGAGTTTTGAACCAACTTCGCCTTTGGCCACCGGCCCGCACCAAATCGAAGTGAAAGCCAACGGTATCACCAGCCAGAGTTTCTTCCTGAATGTCATCCCCGTTGAAGTTGAGCCAACGCCAGAACCGACTCTGTTTATCGACGGGGCCATTCAGGGCAGCGCCGTCACTGCTGCATCCGTATTGCTGATGGGCTTTGCTGAACCGAATACGCTGGTGCGTATTTATGTTGATGGCAAAGAAATCGGTAGCACCATGAGCCAGGCCAGCGGTCACTGGGATGAAAGGGTCATTGTGAGCAGCGGCGGTAATCATGGCTTCTATGTGGTTTCCGGCGATCAGCAAAGCGCTGAATATCAGGTCAACGTCGATGCCAGCCGATTCCCGCGCCCAACGCTTACCAGCATGCTGGATGATGTGGGTGAAGGCGGCATCATCCGCAACAACGGCACCACCGATGACGCACAGCCAAAAATGTCCGGCACCAGCACGCGTAATGCGATAGTTGATATCTACGCCAACAACCTCTTTATTGGCAGCGCAAAAGCCAATGAGCAAGGCGTATGGAGTTTTGAACCGACTTTGCCTCTGGCGACCGGCCCGCACCAAATCGAAGTGAAAGCCAACGGTGTCACCAGCCAGAGTTTCTTCCTGAACGTTATCGCGGTTGAAGAAGTTGAGCCAACGCCAGAGCCAACTCTGTTTATCGATGCGGCCATTCAGGGCAGCGCGGTGAATGCGGCATCTGTACTGCTGATGGGCTTTGCCGAACCGAATACGCTGGTGCGTATTTATGTTGATGGCAAAGAGATCGGTAGCACCATGAGCCAGGCCAGCGGTCACTGGGATGAGAGAGTGATTGTGAGCCGCGGTGGTAATCATGGCTTCTATGTGGTTTCCGGCGATCAGCAAAGCGCTGAATATCAGATCAACGTCGATGCCAGCCGCTTCCCAAGCCCAACGCTCACCAGCATGCTGGATGATGTGGGTGAAGGCGGCATTATCCGCCATAACGGCACCACCGATGATGCACAGCCTAAAATGTTCGGCACCAGCACGCGTAACGCGGTGGTTGAAATCTACGCCAATAATCAGTTTATCGGCAGCACCAAAGCGGATGCGCTGGGCGCATGGAGTTTTGAACCTGAATCTGCTTTGGCAACCGGTGCTAACCAGATTGTGGTGAAAGCCAACGGTATCGCGAGTCAGAGCTTTAACCTGAACGTCATTGCCGTTGAAGAGGTTGAGCCAACGCCGGAACCTATTCCTGAGCCAGCTCCAGAACCTATTCCAGAACCGAAACCGGAACCGACGCCAGAGCCAACGCCAGAGCCAACTCCGGAACCGACTCCAGAGCCAACGCCGGAGCCAACGCCGGAACCGACACCCGAGCCAACTCCGGAACCCACTCCGGAACCGACGCCACTGTGGATTACCGGTGTCTGGGAAGATGAGGCGCAGTCTCAAATCATCGATTCAGGGGCAAAAACGCAGTCAAACGACCTGTTTGTCACCGGTACGGCACCTGCAGGCGAACTGGTGCTCATCTATTCAGGCAAAAATGTTGTTGGCAGCGCCAGGGCTGATGCTGAAGGTAAATGGGTTGCCCAGACCACGCTCACCGCAGGTCAGCATCAACTGGAAATCGCCATCAATGGTCAACGACTGGATTTCCAGTGGGGAGTCCATGTGGAAGCCTTGGTGACTGAACCGGCACCGCAGCCAGAACCTGAGCCGCTGCCAAAACTGGCCATCACGTCAGTGATCTCCTCGGAAGGCAACATTGATGCGCTGAAACAGAGCAACGGCCTGACTGATAAAGAGCCGCTGATCGCTGGCTACGCACCGCCGCATTCAACGGTTGAAATCTGGGTGAATGGACGCCTCTCGCTCACTGAACGTGCCGATGCGAACGGCAAGTGGAGCGCGAGTCGCTGGTTTATTGATGCGGAACATACCCTGCAAATCAAGGTCGGCTCTCTCACCAGCGAAGCGGTGAAAATTACCGTTTCAGCCTATAACCTGCGTAAATTCATTGCCGAACAAGAGGCGAACGAACAGGAAAATGTGACCCCTATCGTTCCTGAACCTGCGCCAGAGCCAGCACCTGCACCGAAACTGGCCATTACCTCCGTCATCTCCTCGGCAGGCAACGTGGATGCGGTGCAACAGAGTAACGGCCTGACCGATAACGAGCCGCGCATTACCGGATTCGCGCCACCGCACGCAAAAGTGGAGTTGTGGGTTAATGGACGTTTGTCGCTGACGGAATATGCCGATGCTGACGGTAACTGGAGCGCCAGCCGTTACTTCATCAGCACCGAGCATACTCTGCAGGTCAAAGTGGGTTCGCTGAGCAGCGAGCCGTTGCAGATTAAGGTGAACGCCCACAGCCTGCGCCAATACATCGCAGAGCAAGCCGCAGAGCAGGAAGCGCAGTCGATGGCAGAGACGTTTAGCTATAACGCGTTACTGGCAGATGAAGCGCCACAATTGTTCCAGGCGTTTAGCACCTCCGCTGCACAGCCAGAGATGGAATTGGTCATCAGCGACGCGGATATGCAGGTTGAAACCGGCTTAGACGGGGTTAACACCTTGATGAGCAGTGACACACTGTCAGCTGAACAGATGCAGGATCTGCTGCAAGCGTAATCAGCGACCCATCGTGGGCGTCGCTTGAAATCCCTATCGCCCACGGTCTTGACCAAGCCGCTATTGCTTAAGATAGCGGCTTTTTTATGCTGATAAAACGCAAAATATTTTTGCACATTTCGTAGCGGCGCAATTTATTGCGCGATGAATCGCGCCGTTACAAAATGTGCGGTGACTGAAGGGCGTGCATCCTTAATTAATTATCACTGGTTAATAGCAGGAATGCGGTGAAAAATGGTAAACGAAGAATTTTATTATCGAATGTTTGGCAGGGCGGCATTAAGTTAGATCAGCACGATTAACGCGCTGACCATGCACGGTTGTTTAAAAGAGTATTGCTGTGGGCAGATCAACTGCGCAGATTAAAGCATGCATCTGGTTAAAGCGTTACTGTTAGCCTTAATGGGAAACTCACTACGCCCATCCGCGTTTGCAGGAGGGGCAGCCATAATTATCTGTTGCAATTATTTTGGCTCATTGCCGTTAAGTTTCCCCGGCCAATTTATCAACGTTATCAACTTCACTTAATGAAGAGGAGATGTTTCAGTAAACAGCGTGAATCTTGTTGATGGGTGCCTATCAATGTTATTCAGGTTTGTATCTATTTTATCGTCACCAAGGCGACAGCAAGATATCAAAAGCTTCCGAAGACTTTCTATAATAGTTAAAAAAGAAAATTTCTACGTGCCAGATCAACAATATCAATGACGTTTTTGGTCGCCATTTTTTGCATCATTTTCACTTTGTAGGTGCTGATGGTTTTATTACTCAGGTTCATTTCCTCAGAAATGGTTTTAATCGACTTTCCAGCGCCAAACATCCGTAACACCTGAAATTCCCGGCGGGTAAGCGAGGATAAAATACGGGCATCATTCGGATATTTATCTTTGTGCTGGAACTGTTCTTTAGAGTAAGCGTGCTTGCCTTCTTCAATCTCCTCAATGGATTCAAATAACGTCTCTAACGGCCAGGATTTACACACATAGCCTTCAATGCCCATCTGCAGGCTTTGCTGAATATGATAGTAACTCTCTGAAATAGATAAAATTAACGTTTTGAGTTTTGGGTTGTAACTGCGCAGCAGCTCCAGTTTTTCATAGGCTAACTGATCCTGAAATAACGGCTCTAGAATAAGGATCTGCGGTTTGTGATTAATGTTGCTAAACAGCATCTCATCTAACGTTTCGGCGATAACAGCAATGTTATAACCGCGTTCGGTTAGAATACGTTTTAATCCGCGACGTATAAGCGGGTTAGTATCGACTACAGAAATCGTGGTCATCCTGAAATAATCCTCCTTTTAACAACCGTTAAATACTGTAACACAGCATTTAACGCATATTGACCAAGACGTGTCTTTTAAAAAATATCACAGAGGAATTACTTTTCGTCAGCGGTTATCTGACGTTCAAGTTCTTCCACTTGTTCTGCGATCGCTATTAATGCTTCACGAAAATCGCTAATTGTGCAACTTTCGTCCTGACTGATATTTTCCAGCAGGGCACAGGCTTCTTCCAGTTCATTTCTCTGCATAATTCGCGCACCTCCGAGTAATCGGTGCGCCATTTTGGCTATTTGCAAACGATCACCGCTCTCCACCATTTTTGTCAATTTGTGCAGATCGCTGCGATTGGTACGAATAACTTCTTCGTGTAAAAACTTTAATGCCTGCAGACGTTTCTGATCGTCGGAGATAATTTCTTTCACCGGAGCGAATGTGCTGCGGCCCATTAATCGGTTCACCGCGTCATGTAATTGCGCGCTGCGCACTGGCTTGAAGAGACATTCGTTCATGCCGGCTTCGCGGCATTTATCCACCACGCTGGATTGCGCGTGTGCAGTCAGTCCCAGAATCGGCTTGGACGCTATATTGTGCTGCAGTTCCCATTGGCGAATATGGCGCGTCAGTTCAAAACCATCCATGCCAGGCATCGTGACATCGGTCGTAATGAGATCGATCGCCACGCCAGAATGCAAGATTTCAAGCGCCTGCTCGCCACTCTCGGCGGCTATTACCTGGTGGCCCATCATCTCCAGCTGCTGGGTCAGCAGCAGGCGATTGGGGCTGTGATCGTCAACAATCAGCACGTGCATCGAGCGCTCGTCATCGTCGGCGCTTAGCGCGATGGTTTCTGCGGCGCAGGCCTCAGCGGAGAAGTAAAACAGGAAGCTCGCGCCCTCGCCGGGTTCGCTTTCAACCTGCAGTTCACCGCCCATTAACTCCGCTAAGCGGCGACAGATACTCAAGCCCAGTCCGGTGCCGAGCCGCGCTTTGCGTCCCTCAACCTGAACAAACGGAGCAAAAATGCGTTCCTGCTGTTCGCTGGTCAATCCTGGACCGGTGTCCGTCACATCGATCACCAGATCGCTGCGCCCGTCATTGACCTCCTGAGATTGATAAACGCTTACCGTCACGCTGCCGCTGTCGGTAAACTTGATGGCATTACTCACCAGGTTGGAAACCAGCTGATTAATCATCAACGGATCAAGCAGATAGGTTGTATGTTCCAGCTCGACTTCCAGCGTCAGTTCCAGATCTTTTTCGCGCGCGCGATTCTCAAACAGATTGACGACGCTGCTGACCAACTGCGGCACATCAATACAGCTCGGGCGCAGCTCATAGGTGCCGGACTCAATCTTCGACAAATCAAGAATATCGCCAATTAATAACAGCAGGGACTTGGCCGACTCCCAGGCCACGCGCACGTTCTCGTTGTTGATGCCCTGCTGCTGATGCTCATTCACCTCCAGCTCAAGCAGCCCAATAATCGCATTCATCGGCGTGCGGATTTCATGGCTCATACTGGAGAGGAACACACTCTTCGACTGGTTAGCCAAATCGGCTTCGTCTTTGGCGCTGCGCAACTCATTCACCAGCTTCTCTTTTTCGCTGATGTCGAGCCAACCGCCAATCACGCCCACCACCTCGTTGTTGGTGTCGCGCCACGGCACAATCCAATGGTGAACAAAGCAGATGACGTTATTTAACTTCAGCGGGCCTTCGTAAACCTCTGGCACGCCATCGGTCATCACCCGTTTAATGATGGTTCGCAGACGATCCTTAACCTGTTCATCCAGATGGTCACTTTCCAGTAAATACTCCGCGAGCGTCTTATCCTCTCCCGCGTTCAACGCCTGACGTAGCGCCGGGTTGGAGTGCACCAGGCGCTTTTCACGATCCATGACATACAGCGCAATCGGTGAGGCATCGATAAGCGTGCGCACAAAAGCGAGCTGATCGGCAAGGGCGCGGCGCGCGCTTTCACGCTGCCGGCTAACGCGGTGGATGTGACGGTTCCACAGCAGCAGCAGCGCAACCATCAGCACGATGCCGCCAGCGACTTTAATAATCACATCCTGCCAGTCGCGCCACGACGGCTGACGTAGCGCGTTGTTTTTCGGTTGCCAATGCGCATTAATGCGCTGCAGGGATTCAGGCGGTAAATCCAGCAGCGCTTTGTTCATGATGCTAACCAGCAGCGGATTATCAGGGTTAGCGGCCATGCCGATTCTGGCGATGTCATCGCCTAAACGAATGCCAATTTTGAAGCCGCGCTCGGGATCCGAAGCCAGCAGATAATCCGCGTCAAACTGCGTGGTGACAACGCCATCAACCTCGCCTTTTTTCATCATCGCGTAACCCATTTCCACCGAAGGATTGGTCACGATGGCGATATCGGGATAGTGCTGCTGCAGCCATGGCGTAATTGGATTGAACTGCGTCACCGCAATTTTTTTACCGCGCATGGCGGTCAGGCTGCTGAGGGTGGGCGAGGTGGCATTGACCATCAACACCACCGGTGTCAGGAGATACGGGCGTGTCGTCAACACATTCCAGGTAGTCTGATAATCTGCGGTCATCGGTACCACCGCGTAAAGCGCATCCGGGAATTGCTGTCCCAGGCGAATCATCTCTGCGCGACCATAGGCTGCCTTGAAGTTAAACTTCATGCCATAGCGTTCCGCCAGCACGTTCATTAAATCCACCACCGCGCCATTCAGTTTGCCCTCTTTATTAATAAAGGCGTTCGGCGCCGTGGTGGCATTGAATAGCACCGTGATCTCCGGATGCTTTCGCAACCAGTTTTGCTCTTCAGCGGTTAGCGCAAGTGGGTTGGCTTTAATCACATTCTCACTGGTCAACCCCCAGCGATTGGCAATGCCAATACGGCTGGCGAGCGGAACGCGGTTGAGTGCTTCATTGATCGCCCGCAGCAGCAGCGGATTACTTTTACTCACGCCAAACGAGAGGTTGAGATTGCTGAGCACCGGACTATTAATGATTTTCAACTTGTCAGAAAAGCCGTTATTCAATAGGTATTCAGCGGTGGAGCGGTTTAACCAGACACCAAGACTTTGTCCCCATGCCACGGAAGCGGACGCGTTTATATAGCTGGACTCCTGTTCCAGATGAAAACCGGAATATTCGCGCGCCAAAACGTCCATACGACTTTGTGTAGCGATGTAGCTGAGCTTTTGCCCCGGAAAAGATTTTGCATCCCATGTCTGCGCATCATTGCGTAGCAGGAGCGCGGAGTGATCTAACAGCCAGGGTGAGGTGGCGACAATATCCTGCATGGGATACACATCGGGATTAAATGCACCCAATAAATCGACCTCACCTTGCTGCAACGCACTCTGCGCTTGTGAAGCGTTGTCAAATAACACCACTTCAATTTTCACATCGAGCGATCTTTCTAATACATGTAAATAATCGGCCGCTAAACCTTCATAGGTTTTGGGGTCAACATCCATATAAATCGGCGGTTGAGCCGGTCCCCAAACCGCCACTTTTATCACTGGGTGGTGACTCAACCATTGCTGCAGCGGCTGATCAAATTTTATTTCCGAGGTGATCACTTCACTACGCGGAACCAGTGTCAATGCTGTGGGCGAAGCTAAAACCGAAGAACATATCAAGCTGAATAATACCAAGACGTTTCCTGGTTTGAGTAGCGTTCGCAACATGATAATGGGGTTTCCTGTAAATGAATTTATTCAATTAACGCTTTGTAATAAATGAGAAAAAAACATTTCCACTCGCGGTATTCAATGAAGTTGAGTGTAGCTATTTTCATTAGCTAATACTAAGAAATTTCCCTTTATACAGAGCAATGCAAGACCCGGCTTGTGTCTTCCCCATGAACATTCACTGAAAATCCATCGCATCTGGCCAGGTCGAGTTATCTGGTCAATAAGAGTGCTCCGGCGTTGTCAGGGGCAACGTTCTTTCACGATACAAGGGTTAATACATGAGCCTTACCCCAGTAAATATTGCAGTGGTTGATAACAAGACCATTGTCAAAGCGGAAGTTTTAAGTACTGCCAAGGGAAATGCGCCGGTAAAAATAAAAGCGATTGCCGGTGGTAAATATATTCTCTCCGAAGGTAAAGATGGCGTTGCTCCAGAAAACGTCACATTAAAGCGCGTAGGTAAAAACCTGCACGTCATTCTTGAAGGCTCTGATATCGATCAGCCGCAACTCATTATCGAAAATTTCTACGATAATCCAGGCGAACTGGTCGGTAAGGGTGAAGATGGCCAATGGCACGCTTACACTGCGACCAGCGGCGATGAGAATGATGAAGCCGCCTTCTTAATGGATGGCGAGAGCAGCGCCGTTGCACTGGGTGCAGCGAGCATTGGTGGTCTCGACGGTCTGACTGCAGCGGGCACCGCGTTCTCTCCGGCGCTGATTGCGCTGGGCGTATTAGGTGCATTGGCCGCAGCAACCGGCATTGGTTTGCTGGTAGCTGGCGGTGGTGGCGGTGGCGGCGGTAGCCCGCGTTCGGTACCGACTCCTTCTATCATCGAAGCCTATGATGATGTCGGTACGTTGACAGGCACGCTGCGCAGTGGCGATTCCACTGACGACAGCACTCCAACTCTGAGCGGTACCGGTACGCCGGGCAACACCGTTGAAATCTGGGACAATGGAGTAAAAATTGGCGAGCAGCTGATTGGTGAAGACGGCACATGGTCCTATACCACGCCGCCACTGACCCATGGTCCACACAGCATCACCGTTGTAGAAAAAGATCCCGGCGGCCGCACCAGCGAACCTTCGGATCCATTTGAACTGAATATCGATCTGGAAGCACCCGATCGCGCAGAACTGAATGAAGTATGGGATGACATTGAACCCCGTACCGGTTTAGTCAGCAACGGCGGCAGCACCAACGATCAGCAGCCTGATTTCCGTGGCAAAGCTGAGCCTCTGTCTGAAGTCGAAATCACCCTTGATGGCGTTGTTGTCGCCCGCGTTCCGGTTGATGCCAATGGCGACTGGAGCTGGACTCCGTCAACACCGCTGGGTGAAGGCAATCACACCGTAAGCCTGGTTGTGATTGATCCGGTAGGTAACCCAAGCCTGCCAACCCCTGATTTTAATTTCACCGTGGATATCACTCCTCCGGTGATGATCCCTTCTGCGTTTGACATGGATAACGTTATTGATGACGTTGGCATGAAAACCGGTCCTATCGCGCGCGACAGCATCACCGATGATAACCGTCCGACCTTTAACGGCAGCGGCCTGGATGCAGGCGATACCGTAGAAGTATGGGATGTCTTGACCAACGAATTACTGGGTACTACCACCGTTAAAGCAGATGGCACCTGGAGCTTCACGCCTGATAGAGACATGAGCGAAGGTCCACACAGCGTATCGGTCACCATCGTTGATCCAGCCGGTCTGAGCAGCGACCCAAGCCCAACTTTCGAATTTGTCATTGATACTACGCGTCCACCTAAACCTACTGGCGATCAGTTCGAAGGCGCGTGGGATGACGTGGGTCCTGTGGTCGGTCAAATCGAAAATGGCTCCACCACGGATGATACCCAACCTGAATTCAAAGGCACCGGTCTGACGCCAGGTCACATCGTTCATATCCGTGAAACCGGTGTGGATCAGGTCTTTGGTACCGCTATCGTTGATGCAAACGGTAACTGGACCTGGACCCCGCGTGACGACGAGCGTCTGGGCACCGGCGAATATGTATTTGTTATTGAAGTAGAAGATGAAATTGGCCGCGTCAGCGATCCAAGCGATCCGATTGACTTCATCATTGACGTCACGCCTCCGACCGATCCAATCATCAGCGATTTCTTCGATGACCAGGGTGCGGTAACGGGCGCCAACGACGGCAGCACGCCAACCGATGATGCCCAGCCTGAATTCCGCGGCACCGGCGAACCTGGCAGCTATATCTGGGTTTACATTGACGGCGTGTATGCTGGTTCAGCCAAGGTTGAAACCGACCGTAGCTGGTCATTTACGCCAGATTTCCAACTGACCAACGGTCCACACCGTGTCACGGCGCAGGCGCATGACGATGCCGGCAACCGTAGCGGCGTGTCATTACCTTTCGATCTGATTGTTCAGGCAGGTGGCATCCCGGATAACCCGGCAATCACCGGCGTCATTGACAATGTGCCTGGCGGCATCGTCGGCAACATCGGTCCAGGCGGCCTGACAAACGATCCACGTCCAGAAGTCACCGGTACCGCACCAGCGGGCACCGTGGTTGAAGTCTTCATTGACGGCATCAGCATCGGCACCGTGACTTCTGATGCGTTCGGCCAATGGCGCATCGAATCCAACCGCGACCTGGCGAGTGGTGAGCATCGCATCATTGCGCAAAACGCAGATGGCAGCGGCTCGCCAAGCGGCGAATACCTGATTGTCGTGGATGTCGACGCCCCCACCATCGCAGACGACCTCGATCTGTGGGATGACGTTCCAGCCGTAACCGGCTCAATTGGTTCAGGTGACACCACCGATGACCGCACGCCAACCTTTACCGGTACCGGCGGCGAACCAGGCGATATCGTTTACGTCTATGACGATGGTGAGGTATTGGGTACCACAGTCGTTAAAGATGACGGCACCTGGGAATTCCCATCACCGCCACTGGAAGACGGTGAACATAGCTTTACCGTTATCATTGAAGATGAAGCCGGTAACAAGAGCCCGGAAACCGCACCTATCGACTTCACCGTTGATACCAGTGCAGTACTGATCTCCATCGACTACGCCGAAGATAACGTCGGTTCCATCCGCGACAACCTGTACAACGGCGCATTCACCGATGATGAAACTCCAACCCTGCGCGGTCAGGCCACGCCTAACTCGCTGGTTAGCATCTATCTGGATAACGTCCTGGTTGACACCGTCATGTCCAACGGCCGTGGTGAGTGGGTTTACACCATTACGCTGCCGGAAGGCCCGCATAGCATTACTGCAACGGTAACCACACCTGCCGGCGGCGAAAGCGTGCATACAGGCGAGTTCCTGCTGACGGTCGATCTGACCGCACCGGACAAACCTGCCATTGATAAGATTCTTGATGACGTGGGTTCTATCCAGGATGAAATCGCCAATAACGGCTACACCGATGACTCGACACCAACCCTGGTCGGCGTACCGGTTGAGCCAAACGGCTTAGTGATTATTTATGACCGTGGCGTGCGTATCGACAGCATTCGTGCTGACGGCGATGGTAACTGGAGCTGGACACCGGCAACCCCACTCAACGATGGCGAGCATATCTTCGCAGTAGAAGTACAGGATGCGGTTGGTCACGTTTCAGAACGTTCCGATCCGTGGACCGTGAACATCGATACCGAAGCACCAGGCCGTCCAATCATCTCACCAGAGGGTGAGCTGGCAGGCGCATGGGATGATGTCGGTCCATTCACCGGTATCATCGAAGATTTAACTGACGATAACCGTCCAACCTTCGCTGGCGGCGGCGGCACCATGGTGCCAGGCAACATCGTTGAAGTGTGGGATGAATTCCCAGCGGGTACCAAGACGCTGATCGGCACCGCGATTGTTGATGCCGACGGCAACTGGACTCTCACGCCTGAAGTGGGTGAAGAGCTGGAAGATGGCGTCCATAAAATCAGCATCATTGTGGAAGAGCCAACCGGCCAACGTAGCCCGGAAAGCGATCAGATTGAGTTCGAAGTTGATACCACGCCACCACCGGCACCGGTGATTACCGGAATGACTGACGCAGATGGCCCGATCACTGACGGCACCACGCGCGATCCGTTCCCGACCATCATCGGTACGGCAGAGCCAGGCACCACGGTCTTTATCTATGACCAGGACGATCAACTGCTCGGCACCACCACAGCTGACCCAACCACAGGCGACTGGACCTTCGTGCCAAGCCGTCCGCTGGAGCAGGGTAAAACTGAGCTGACTGCAGTAGCACGCGATCCGGCAGGTAACACTGGCGATCCGTCTGCCCCTGCACCAATCGAAGTGGTTTCCGGCGGCGTAACGCCAGATATCACCATTACCGGCGTTTATGATGACGTGGTTGCACATACTGGTCTGATTGAGAAAGACGGTCTGAGCAACGACCCAACGCCAACCCTGCGCGGTACCGGTCCTGCTGGCACCATCGTGCATGTGTTTGACGACAACCTGGGCCTGCTGGGCACCGCCACCGTTGACGCTGATGGTCGTTGGCAGCTGGAAGTCGGTCCGCTGGCCTCTGGCGACTACAACTTCACTGCACAGCCGGAACTGGCTGACGGCAGCCTCGGCGATGCCACCGGCAACTGGCCGATTGTTATCGACGTGGATGCACCCGCTAACGCCGCCGATCTGTCACTGTGGGATGATGAGCAGGACAACCCGGCCACGGAAATCATCAACGGCGGCACCACCGACGATGCCACGCCAACCCTGAAGGGCACGGCGGAGCCAGGCGCAACGGTTATCGTGCGTGATGAGAATGGCGATCTGGTAGGCACCGCAGTGGCAGATGCCACCACCGGTGAATGGAGTGTGACGCCATCCACGCCTCTGCGTGACGGTGACCACAGCTTCACCACGGAAGTGATTGATGAAGCGGGTAACA
>NZ_AKIU01000008.1:0-44367 GCF_000282675.1 Pantoea sp. GM01
GTGCCTTAGGGATTTCATTCTGATAAGAGTTGCTCATGTTAACTCCTTGTAAAAATGGCGTGGAAAGCACGCGTAGGCACACTTCCCCTGTGTGTTACCGCGTGAATATATAACTGAATAATTTGGAAGGCAATAAAGCGGAGCGATGATTTTCATCTGATTTTTATAGGAAAATTCTTGCTCCCTAGGTTAAATCATTGATTGGCGCTGGAAGTACACCTAAGATGAATCTCAATGTAAGTTTTTTTAAATCACGTTGATTTACTACAAGCGATACTTTTACGCGAATAAATAATTCAATTTTGCTAATTATTAATGAATTGAGAGGGGTGAGGCTTGTCAGTTGCGGAAAAGAGCACCAGCTCAGTTGAAAGCTGGTGCAAAGGGGAGTTATCGGCAGGTTAACTGTTGCGCTGTAAGTGACTGCTTACAAATGCGCGGCAGCGCGGGGAGATGGGATCGCTAAATACCTGCTGCGGCGAACCGGCTTCCTCAATCTTGCCCTGATGCAGGAACACCGCTTTGTTCGACACATCGCGCGCGAAGCCCATTTCATGCGTCACGATAATCATGGTGCGCCCTTCTTCGGCCAGGCTACGAATCACGCGCAGCACTTCACCTACCAGCTCAGGATCCAGCGCCGACGTTGGCTCATCGAACAGAATCGCTTTCGGCTGTTGCGCCAGCGCTCGAGCAATCGCGACGCGTTGCTGCTGGCCACCAGAAAGTTGCGACGGCCAGGCATTGCGCTTTTCGTACAAACCTACCTTATGCAGCAGCGCCTCAGCCTCTTCTATCGCCTCTTTACTGCTGCGCTTTTGCACATGTACTGGCGCTTCGATGATGTTCTGCAATACCGTTTTGTGTGGCCACAGGTTGAAGCTCTGGAAGACAAAACCCAGCTGCATGCGCATCAACTTGATGCGTCGCTGCTGCTCGCGGCTGAGCTTCTCATCGGGATTATCGATAGTGACCACTTCGTCGCCCACCGCAATTTCGCCGCCCTGCGGTACTTCCAAAAACGGAATGCAGCGCAACAGGGTACTTTTGCCTGAACCGCTGGCACCAATCAGCGAAATCACGTCGCCATCCTGCGCCGTCAGGCTGATGTCGTGCAGCACTTCGTGCCCGCTATAACTTTTTCTGAGATGGCTCAGGGCAATAGTGGGTTTACTCATGGACGTGCTCCAACGTGATAAGGGGACAAACGGCGCTCCAGCAGCGCCACCGCTTTACTCACCAGCACGGTCAGTAGCAGATAGATAATTGCCGCGCTGATAAACACCTCCAGCGCGCGGAACGTCTCAGAGACGATCGAGTCGGCAATGCCGGTCATCTCCATCAGGCTGATGGTGCTGACCAGCGAGGTCGATTTGATCATCGAGATAATTTCATTGCTGTAAGCCGGCAGCGCCTGACGCACCGCCAGCGGCAGCGTGATGCGCCGGAGTAGAGTAAAGCGCGACATGCCGCTCACTTTGGCCGCTTCCAGCGACTGCACGCTCACCGCATTGAGGCCGCCGCGCAATATCTCCGAGGTGTAGGCCGCATCGTTAAGCACCAGCGCAATCAAACCGCACCAGTACGGATCGCGCAGCAGCGGCCACAGCACGCTTTCGCGTACCGCCGGCAAGCTGCCAAGGCCGTAATAGATCATGAAGATCTGTATCAGCAGCGGCGTGCCGCGAAATACCCAAACGTAGAAACGCGTGACGTAACTGCCAAGCCGATGCTGCCGCAGCAAATTCAGCAGCAGCGCCAATACGCCACCGCCCAATAGCGACAGTAGCGCCAGGTTGAGCGTCAGCGGCAGGCCGCGCAGTAAAGCAGCTAAGGTGTGCTGCAGGAAAGTGACATCCATCGTGGCTCCTTACAACCGCGCGCGTTGTTGCCCGCGCATGGCCACTTTTTCCACATAGCGGAAAACAAAATCGGAACAGGTGGTGATGATCAGATAGATCACCGCGCCAACGCTGTAGAAGAAGAACGGCATCTGCGTGGAGTTCGAAGCAGTGGAGATCTGGTTCATGGTTTCCACCAAACCGGTCACTGAAACCAGCGCCGACTCCTTGATCACCGATTGCCACTGATTGCCCATGCCCGGCAGCGCGGTTTTCAACGCCTGCGGCACAATCATGCGGCGGAACAGCATCAGACGTCCCATTCCGGTCACCGTGGCGGCTTCCAGCGTCCCTTTCGGAATCGCGTAAAATGCCCCGCGGAACACGCTACTTTGATAGGCGCCAGAGATCAGGCCGATGGCGATCGCGCCGGCGACAAAGCCGTTCACATCGAACGGGCCTTGCAGGCCAAGGCTTTCTCCCACAAACGACACCACCTGACGACCACCAAAATAGAACAGATAGATCACCAGCAGCTCCGGCACGCCACGAAATAGCGTGATGTAGCCGTTGGCGAGACGCTGTTGCCAGCGCGCACCGCCAATCTGCATCCAGCACAATAGGCTGCCGAGGATTGCCCCGAGCAGCCACGCACATAACGAAACGGTGACGGTCACCGTGGCGGCGTTAAGCAACACGCCGCCCCAACCTTCGTCACCAAAACCTAAAATTTGCCAATCAATAGCCATAAGCGCCTGGAATTACTCTTTAGGTGCGACGTTTTCGCCGAACCATTTTTCAGACAGCTGCTTCAGCGTGCCATCTTTGATCATCGAATTTAACGCGCTATCCAGCGCCGCTTTCAGCTCAGGATTGTTTTTCTGAATCGCAATCGCCGAGCCCTGGCCGAGCACGCCGCCCGAGAAACCATAGCCGGTGCTGTTCACGGTATCCGCATGTTTTTTCACGTAAGCGTTGAGGTTAGTACGAGACGCCATGACCGCATCAACGCGCCCGTTCAGCAGGTCAGCGAAGGTTTCCGGACCGGCCTGATAGGTGCGAATCGTCGCCACGTCGGCCAGGTATTTATTCAGGAAGTCAGCCTGAATGGTGGCAACCTGCACCGCGATGGTTTTGCCTTTGAATTTCGCTTTCAGCGCATCAATAGATTTGGTCATGCCGGCTTCGTCATCCGCCAGCACCACTTCGCCATTGCCCGGCAGCGTATCCACCGCGCTGCCCTTCAGAGTGACGAACCCCGAAATACTCACGGTGTATTGGCGCGAGAAATCCACCACTTCTTCACGCTTTGGCGTTACGGTCACCGCATCTATCACCGCGTCATATTTACCGTCAACCAAACCTGGAATCATACCGGACCATTTCTGCGCCACGATTTCATATTTGAAACCGGCACGTTTGGCGATTTCAGCCACCATATCCGGTTCATAACCAACGATTTTGCCGCTTGGCGTCGATTGGTTAAACGGGGGATAAGCCGCTTCAGTAGCAAATTTCAGCGTACCAAAATCTTTAGCCTGTACCAGAGCGGAAGAGGCAAGCAGCAGCATGCCAACAGAAGCGGTAAACAGTCCTTTACGCATCATCATAAGACCTCAGAGTTGGTTATTTTTAAGAGAGTAAATCAATGGCTAAACGGGCTAGCGCCTGCGTGCCGGCATGGATACTGCGCTCGTCGGGTTGATAATCCGAGTTGTGCAGATGGTCGTCGCGTCCCGGAGCGCCGGATCCAATGTGGATCTGGCAGCCTGGCGCACGCTCGGTAAACAGGGAGAAATCTTCGGCCCCAAAGCTGGCGCTCGGTTTAGCAACAATGGCTTTACCAAACTGGTGCGACAAAATCGGTTCCAGTGCATCAATCAACGCATCATCATTCATCAACGGCGGCACACCACGCTGATAATTGACCTCAACGCGCACGTTCAGCGACAGCGCCACGCCGGCGCAGATACGTTTAAACGCTTTTTCAATATGCGCACGTGCGGCAGGAGATTTAGCGCGCACTGTGCCCTGAAGCAGGCAGCTGTCAGAAATGATGTTGTGGGTGGTGCCACCATGAATGTGACCAATGGTCAGCACCGCCGAATTAGCGGGATCAAGTTCGCGCGAAATAATGGTTTGCAGCTGGCTGACCAGATTCACCGCCGCAATGATGGGATCGGTGCCCATGTGCGGCCGGGCGGCGTGGGTGGATTTACCGTGCACCACCACATCAAACTCGTCGCTGGAAGCGGTGCTGGCACCGCGCGTCAGACCAATTTCACCGGCGGCCAGTTCCGGTTTGTTGTGTAGCGTGATGGCAAGGTCAACACCTTCTGCCGCGCCGTCGGCGATCATCGCTTCAGCACCGCTATCGGGCGTCTCTTCCGCAGGCTGGAAAATCAAACGTAAGGTGCCATGCAGCTGCTCGCGGTAGTGCGGCACAATCGCCGCGACACCCAGCATGGTGGCGGTGTGAATATCGTGGCCGCAGGCGTGCATTTTGCCGGGATATTGGCTGCTGAAGGGCAGGCCAGTTTGTTCGTGAATCGGCAAGGCATCCATATCGGCGCGTAACAACACAGTTTTGCCGGGATGCGCGCCAACAATATCCACCATAACGCCGGTTCTGCCGACGCCGGTTTTTGGCGTCAGTCCCAGGCGTAACAGCTCCTGCTCAACGATGTGGGCGGTGCGCACGGTATCGAAACCCAGCTCTGGGTGCGCGTGAATGTCACGGCGAATGGCGATGAGATGCGCTTGCATGCTTTCGCTTTTGGCGCTGATGTCCCTGGCTAAAACATCTTTATGATCGGTCATATTTGCGAAGATCTTTCTCAGGCGAAAGCCTGGCCTTTATGGCATTTTTATGAATATTGATTCCGTATTTATTCACAGCATCCAGCAGAATGCAACGCGCAATGTTTTTGGTTACTTGCTGAATTTGCGTGATATTTTGCTAATCCACTGCGCGAGCAGGATAAAAGCCCATATCTGCATCATTAAGCAGTTATAACATTCATGATCCACGGCGGATCATCAGTTTTACTGATTTCGTTATTGAACAAATATCAGCCGTTAACCTGAGCTAATAGCCAGTCGCGCACCGCTTTTACCGTCGTTTGCTCACGCGGACGCTTTGGCCATACCAGATACCAACCCGCATCCAGGGTCATTTGCCTGCTAAACGCCGCCACCAGTCGCCCACTCGTCAGGTCGTTCTGAACAAAATGCGGGCTAGTGAGCGCTATACCTTGCCCGCCGATTGCCGCCTCAAGCGCCAGTGCGGTTTGATTGAAACGGAGATGATGGGCGTGATGCAGCGACTGGCTGGGAAAGATAAACGCAAGAAATGCCGGCCACAGGTGATGGCCGTCATGCACCAGGGCGTAGCGCTGAAAGTTCCGACTCTCGCCCGGATCGCCCAGCTCGGCCAGTAAGGTAGGGCTTACCACCGCCAGCACCGTTTGGCTAAACAGCAATGTGGCGTCGAGGCCGGCGCCGAACGGTGGGCGGCCATAGCGTACCGCTAAATCAACGCCTTCATGGTGAAACTGAACCAGGCGTTCGGAGGCCAGCACGCGCAAATCGATATCAGGCCAGGCGGTGGTAAAACCCGGCAGGCGCGGCAGCATCCAGCGGCTGGCAAAGGTGGGTGTCACGCTCAGGGTTAAGCGATTTGGCTCCGGACGTAACGTCCGCGTGGCCTCATCAATCAGCTCAAACGCCTGGCGAATACTGACCGCATAACCTGCACCCGCTCCCGTCAACGCCAGACTGCGCGGCAGTCGTTCAAACAGTTTTAGGCCCAGGCTGGCTTCCAGCCCACGAATTTGCTGCGCGACCGCGCCTTGTGTCACGCCTAGCTCTTCCGCCGCCAGACGGAAATTAAGATGGCGCGTGACGGCTTCGAATACCTTTAACGCATTCAACGGCGGAAGCTGGCTAAATCCGTGGCTCATCCTGTAGTTTTCCTATCGTCAAGTGACAATAAAACTGACTCTCTGTGGCTGAAATTACCTTTTATACTGGCTTAAATCGATTTTTAATTGAAAGGATAGCGGATTATGACAGTAGAAAAAGTTGCAGTGATTGTTGCTGGCGGCAGCGGTATGGGTGCGGCAGCTGCTGAAAAGCTGGCAAGCGACGGCTATAAAGTGGCGATTCTCTCTTCGTCAGGTAAAGGCGAAGCGCTGGCAGAACGGCTGGGGGGATTGGGCCTAACCGGCTCCAACCAATCGGTAGACGATCTGCAGAAGCTGGTGGATCACACGCTGGCACGCTGGGGCCGTATTGACGTGCTGGTGAATAGCGCCGGTCACGGTCCCCGCGCCCCCATTCTGGAACTAACCGATGAGCAGTGGCAGCTCGGCATGGAAACCTATTTTTTAAATGTGGTGCGCGCCACGCGGCTGGTGACGCCAATCATGCAGAAACAAGGCGGCGGCAGCATCATCAATATCTCATCAGCATGGACCTTTGAGCCCACCGATATGTTCCCAACCTCTGCGGTGTTCCGCGCTGGTTTAGCCTCGTTCACTAAAATCTTCGCTGATACCTACGCGGCCGATAACATTCGCATCAACAACGTGCTGCCTGGCTGGATCGACAGCCTGCCGAAAACCGATGAGCGCCGCGATAGCGTGCCATTGCAGCGCTACGGTACGTCTGCAGAAGTGGCGGCGACCATTGCTTTCCTCGCCTCGCCGGGCGCGGCCTACATTACCGCTCAGAATATTCGCGTAGATGGTGGCGTAACACGCAACGTATAACCAGACAATTCCTTACCGAAATTCCGCGGATGGATCAGGTCCATTCGCGGCTTTATCTTGATTAGCTGTTCATCATTTGCGCACAAAACCAAGACTGGTCTTGTCGATCTCATTCCTTAAAAGCAGTCAGAATGTTCTCATTCGCTGACAGCATCTTCTTACTGCAGCTTGCGAGTTAATCATTTAATTTTCGGAACTGAGGTCACTATGCAAACCCTTTTACGCGCTCATTTTTCTACTATTTTTAACGTCGAACGTCACCGTGTTTGGCAACTGGTATTGTCCGGTTGCGCGCTGTTCTGGATTTTGGCTGTCGTCGCCGTCATGGCGATTCGTTAAGTTAATGTGCCAGTAAACGGCCGGACAACTGCTCCGGCGGTAACAACTCAAACGCCCGCTTCATTATCCGCGCCTCTTCTGCGGGGCTTCGACCAAACATCCTTTTGAACTCACGATTAAACTGCGAGTCGCTCTCATAACCTACGCGCGCTGCCGCGCCAGCGGCGGTGAGATTATCGCGGATCATCATCAAACGCGCCTGATGTAAACGCAGCGATTTAACATATTGAATCGGCGAGGTTTGCGTGACAGTTTTGAAATGCAGATGAAAACGCGGCACGCTCATTCCGGCTTCGTTTGCCAGATGCGGCACATTTAGCGGCTGACGCCAGTCCTGATGAATACGCTGCAGAGCACGGGCGATGCGGCCAAAATGGCCTTGATAGGTTAACGCCGCGCGCACCGCGCCGCCCTGCTCGCCCATCAGCACGCGAAAACAGATCTCTTCAACCCGCGCTGGCGCCAATACTTTGGCTTCGAGTGGATCGCTCAGCGCTTCCAGCAAGCGTAAGGTACTTTCCGCTAATGCCTGATCAATGGGCGTCGAGATAATGCCCGCTGGTGCCGCACTCATGCCCGTTTCAACGCTGGCCAGTTGCGCCACCAGCCGCGCCACCATGGCAACATCCAGGCGAACGGCGATGCCCAGCAACGGCTCTTCGGAGGTTGCCTCAGTCTCAGCAGAGAATGGCAACGGTACCGACAGCACCAGAAAATGCTGTGCATCGTAGCGATACATTTTGTCTGCCAGAAACGCGCGTTTCGAACCCTGGCAAATAATAATGATGCTGGGTTCATACAGCACCGGCGTGCGCGCCCACTGCCGATCGGCACGCATAAAGCGCACGCTATCCAGCAGCGATTCGGTATAGCCTTCCTGACGTGCCAGCTGACTGAGCAATGCGCAGGTACGTTGTTGAACTGAGAGCGCCATAAATGATGTTCCGCAGAGAGCTTCAGGCAAAGCATAGCCATCAAGGTGATAAATACACAATGGTAGCGAGAGAATCAGGCAAACATACGCCACGATCGGGTCTGTCGTCTAACGTATGATTTATCAACAATAGCCTCGTCAACTTAACGAGGAGTACGTCATGACCCACTCAAATCCAAAAGTGATTATTTTAACCGGCGCCAGTAGCGGCATAGGCGAAGGCATTGCACGTCATCTGGCGCAGCATGGTCACAAACTGATTCTCGGTGCTCGTCGCGCCGATCGCCTGACGGCGCTTTGCGATGAGCTGCGTTTAGCGGGCGCAAGCGTGGATTATTTGCTTACCGACGTCACTCGGCGTGCCGATACACAGCGGCTGGCCGATTTTGCGCTGGAGAAATATGGCCGCATTGATGTGATGATTAACAATGCAGGTGTCATGCCGCTGTCGCCGATGAGTTCAATGAAGGTCGAAGAATGGGATTTGATGCTGGACGTCAACATTCGCGGCGTGCTGTATGGTATCGCGGCAGTGCTTCCTATCCTGCAGACCCAGCAGTTTGGCCACATCATCAACATCGCATCGGTTGGCGCCCTGACGGTTTCCCCCACCGCGGCGGTGTACTGCGCCACTAAATTCGCGGTGCGTGCCATTTCCGATGGTCTGCGCCAGGAATCACAGCATCTGCGCGTTACGGTGATCAATCCGGGCGTGGTGGAGTCTGAACTCGCCGATAGCATCAGCGACCGTGTTGCGCGTGAGGCGATGAAGCGTTATCGCCAGATTGCACTGCAGCCGGAAGCGATTGCTAAAGCGGTGAGTTGGGCCATCGAACAACCTGGCGAGGTTGATACCAGTGAAATCACCGTGCGCCCTACTGCCAGCGCACATTGAGGGTAAAAATCCGTGGCGATTTCAGGCTGAAATCGCCAGATTTCATACTCATCTGTCGTATTAGCGCTTTAGCCTTGCCGCTGCCTGCTCGGTTGCCAAACGGCGTTGGGCAATAAAATCCTGCATCTGATTTTTCGCCTCGGCCAGTCGCGCTGGTGAGGCGCTGCGCGGAGAGCCAGAGTGGAATGGCGGCGCCGGATCGTACTCCATCTGCAACTGAATATTCTCCGCAACCTCGCGCCCAAACAACTCCTGCGCCACCGTTAAGGCAAAATCAATGCCTGAGGTGACGCCCGCGCCGGTGATGCGGTTGCGGTCACGCACCACGCGTTCCGCTACCGGCGTGGCACCTAAAAGGCTGAGCTGATCCATGGATCCCCAGTGCGAAGTTGCCCGATATCCTTGCAGTAATCCCGCTGCGCCCAACACCAGCGAGCCAGTGCACACTGATGTCACCCATTGCGCGTTTTGCGCCATGCGCCGCACAAAATCCAGCGTTTCGTCGTCGTCCATCAGCGCGATTTGTCCGGGACCGCCGGGAATGCAAATTAGATCAAGTTGCGGACAGTCGGCAAAGGTCGCGGTTGGCACAATCGCCATGCCACGATCGGACATCACCGGCTGGCGGTCTTTCCAAATCAGATAATTTTTGACGTTGGGCATGCGAGCAAACACTTCCCACGGGCCGGTGAGATCGAGTTGCGTGAGGTTGGGAAACAGCAGCAGACCGATAGTGAAAGGCGAAGAAGCCATGACAATCTCCTTGAGCAATCAGAGCGTTATCATGGCCTTGCTTTTAAAGTGAACGCAATGGATTAATTCAGCAAACTGCACACGACCAATACGGCCACGTTACAGCCAGCCAGCCTTTTTCAACCGCCACCACATCACGCAGCAGATGACGATTGTCACGCCCACCACCGCCGGATAACCAAAGTGCGTGTGCAATTCCGGCATATCGGGAAAGTTCATGCCATACATACTGAAAATAATCGTTGGTACAATCAGGATCGCACCCCAGCCGGCGAGCTTTTTATTCACTTCGCTCTGCTGCACCGACACCAGCGCCAGATTGACCTGCATCGCGCTGGTGAGCATCTCACGCATATCTTCTGCATCAATCATCACGTGATGCGCATGATCCTGCACATCACGCAGA
The DNA here is from genome assembly GCF_000282675.1 of Pantoea sp. GM01. Lineage (NCBI taxonomy): Bacteria > Pseudomonadati > Pseudomonadota > Gammaproteobacteria > Enterobacterales > Erwiniaceae > Pantoea > Pantoea sp. GM01. The sequence continues at coordinate 9,941 of NZ_AKIU01000008.1, forward strand.
TAGGCGCGCAGATTTTTCGGGATGATATCTTCATGAAAACGCACCAGCTGCTGACAAATTTCTGTCACCGGCAGCGCCGCATTGCGCAGCGCTAACAGTTCGCGACGCAGGTGGTAAACGTTTTGCAACGCATCGCTGTCGAAGCGAGTGGTAAACATGCCCTCTTCCAGCCCACCAATTCGATCGTTAAGGGATGCGGTGATTTTGCTGTAGTTATCCACGATGAAATCGAGGATGCAATAAAGCGCATAGCCCGGACCTTCACACAACATCGATTGATTTTTTTCCGCTTTAGTTCGAATCGCAGCATAGCCTTCTGACGATCCATGACGCACGGTGATCAAGAAGTTTTTGCCAAGGAAGAAGTGCGTTTCACCAAAAGTGATGCGCTGCAGATCGTCCATATGTGCGGTTTTCACCACGATAAATACTGAATCGCCATATTGCTCAATCTTCGGTCGCTGATGTGCCACTAGCGCATCTTCTATCGCCAGCTCGTGCAGGCTGAACTCCTGTTGCAGCGTCTGCATAAAGGCCGGTTCAGGTTGATACAATCCCATCCAGACAAAGGATTTCTCCTCTTTCAGCACTTCGCTGATGTCCGCAACATCAACATGCTCTTCACGCTTACCGTGGCGATACGCAACGCAGTTAATTACCATATTCGCGCGATCCTTGTTGTTTGCACTGTTTATCATTTTAGCCTTAAAGCTCGCGGACCATTTCAACACAGGCGAGATCGGCTTGCGCCAGCGCCGAGGGGTATAACGCGTCACGCACCACGTGAAAACCGTGGCGTTGATAGAAACTGCTGGCGTTGGGCGTGGCGGCGAGCGTCAATTGTTTAAAACCGCGCTGCCGTGCTTCATCAATGATCGCCTGCATGATCGCGCTGGCATAGCCTTTGCCATTACAGGCGGGCAGCGTGAAAATAGCCTCTACGCTGCCGTTATGGAGATCGAGAAATCCGGTAGCGGCCACGCCGTGTTCAGGATCGTCTATGACAAAGAACGGATTACGTTTTACCGCCGCAAAGTAACCAGCAGGTAACGCATCGGGCGTCCATGCGCTGATGACTTCTGCCGGATAAACACCCTGACAACCGTGGCGTATGGCGAGATTGCGAATGCGCCACAACGCGGCAGTTTCATCGCAGCGGGCTAAACGCGGTTTCATATAGGTTCCTGTTTGCTGTTGTTCCGGGATATCACACAGTAGCAAAAAGGTTTAAGGCACGCCTAAATAACGCAGCAATGCCGTCATCAGCGCAGCGCCAATGATGACTAAAATCAACGGGGTGCGACGCCACGCGAGAAACACCGCAAACAGCACGCCGGCGATACGCGCCACGCCGGCGAAGTGGGTACCTTCAAACAGTGCGGTGGTGACCGCCACCGCCAACAGCAAAACGGTGGCGGCATCAGATAACATGCTGCGTACCCGTTCCGACATCTGCATGCGGCTGCCAAGGCGGTAACCCGCAAAGCGGATGGCATAGGTGCCCACCGCCAGCAGCGCTATGCCCGCGATGATCAGATTATTTTGCATTCTTACGCTCCCGCCAGCTCAATAATCCGAGTAGTGAAAACAGCACCGGCATCCCCGCCGGAACAAACGGTGTCGCCAGTACCGACAATGCCGTGCCAAGCGTCGCCGGAATCAGCGTACGACGCTGGCGCAGCGCGGGGAAAATCAAGGCAATCAGGATCGCCGGAAACACCGCATCAAGGCCAATAGAGGAAACGTCAGGAATAAAACGTCCGATCACCGCACCGCCAATCACTGACAATGGCCAGATGGTGAAAATGCCTAAGCCACAGATCCAGAACGCCGCCCGCCGCTGTGCCAGTTTGGGTTGAGAAATGCCGAACACCACGCTTTCATCATTCATGATGTGGCAGCCCAAAAGGCTGCGACTGCCCTTGCCGACCAGATCTTTCACCGCAATACCAAACGGCAGATGACGCGCATTGACCAGCAAACCGGTCGCTGCCGCCGTCAGCGGACTGCCGCCACCGGCCACAATGCCGATAAACAGAAATTCCGATGCGCCTGCCAGCACCAACGTCGAGAGGGCAATCGGCACCCACAGCGGAAAACCTTCTGCTGCTGCCAGCGAACCATACGAAAGCCCGACAATACCGTCGGCCAGACACACCAGGAAAATGGCTTTTATTACTCCGCGATCAAGCGGCACTGCACCCAGACGCATCACAATTTGATCTCATATCGAACAGGAAAGCCGTTATAATGAACGCAGTGTGATTGTTTTACAAGACGAACAAATCGTTCGATATAAAGAACAGGAGTAGGTTTGACCACGCCAATTGATATTATTGCTGCCGGGTTATTACGTGAACGCCAGCGTGCGGGGCTGTCGCTGACAGAAGTGGCGCGCCGCGCCGGGATTGCTAAATCAACACTTTCGCAGCTTGAAGCAGGTAACGGCAATCCTAGCCTCGAAACCTTGTGGGCGCTGTGCGTGGCGCTGAATATACCTTTTGCGCGTCTGATGGAGCCGGAAGTGAAGCGCTTACAGATCATTCGCCGTGGCGAAGGAATGATTGTGTCGGCGGAGATGGCAGATTATCAGGCGGCATTCCTGGCCAGTTGCCCACCCGGCGGGCGACGCGATCTTTATCTGGTAACCAGTCAACCTGGCGCGCCGCGCGCTTCCGAACCCCATCCGCCGGGTTCAGTTGAACATATCATCATTGCCCGCGGCCGGGCGCTGGTTGGCCCCAGCGATGCACCGGTTGAATTGCATCCAGGTGACTATATTTGTTACCCCGCCGACGAACCGCACGTGTTCGAAGCCTTAGAACCAGATACCATGGCGGTGCAGCTTTCTGAGCAAAATTAATTGCTGATTGTTCCAGGTCGCCATGAATGGCAGCCCGGCGATGCAGGATATCAGCCATCACAATTTCCTATTATTAAATCCGGTGATTAGCGTGCGGCGTGGTGGCATGCTGTGATTTTCTACGCTAATAATCAGGAACATATGGACATTATTCCCGCCAGACCGCATCACGCAGCGGCCATTCAGAAGATCTACGCCTGGCATGTGCTGCACGGCACCGCAACTTTTGAAACCGAACCGCCTTCTGCGAGCGAAATGCTCAATCGCGTGCAGGATGTGCAGCAGCGCGGCGGTTTCTGGCTGGTGGCACAAGAGAATGAACAGGTGCTGGGTTATTGCTATCTGGCACCGTACCGCCCGCGTTACGCTTATCGCTTCACGCTGGAGGATTCGATTTACCTCGATCAGCAGCAAACGGGTAGAGGCATTGGACGCGCGCTGCTGCAAAAGGCCATTGCGCTGGCGGAAGCGGCAGGATTTCGCCAAATCATTGCTATCGTTGGCGATAGCGCCAACGCAGGATCGCTGGGGTTACACCGGGCGCTCGGTTTTGAGCACACCGGCGTAATGAAGTCGGTGGGTTTCAAACATGGCCGCTGGCTCGATACCGTGGTGATGCAGCGTTCCCTCGGTCTCGGTGATAGCCAGCCGCCAGAGCGCTAATTCCGGGTTTCCATCGCGATTACCCGATGCGTGCCTTTTTCCAGCAGATCGCGATCGTGGCTCACCAGCAGCACCGCGCATTGCTGCTCGCTTGCCAGTGAGGTGATGAGTTGAATGGTTTGCTGTTGCACCAGCGGATCAAGCCGCGATGTGGGTTCATCGGCGAAGAGAAACACCGGTTCCAGCAGCATTACGCGTAGCAACGAGAAGCGCTGTAGCTCGCCGCCCGAGAGCGCATCGGGCCGACGTTTCAACAGATCCCGTGCCAGCGCCAACTGTTCCATCAACGCATCTCGCCTTGTGGAAGCAATGCGATGACGCCGCAACAGATCGTTCAGGCTCTGCCCTAGCGTGCGGGTTGGTGGAAATAACGCGGATGGATCCTGATAAATCTTCTGATATTTCAGCGTATCCACCGCAACATGGCGCGTAATGCGGCCTTGCTGCGGCGTTAATAATCCGAGCAGTACATCGCCAAAGCTACTTTTCCCGCTACCGCTGGCACCGTATAGCCCAACGACTTCACCCGCGTGCAGCGTGAAGTTTTCCGGCACCCCGAGCATTTTCCCTCCGCGCTGCAGCTGAATCCCCTCGGCACTGACTACTGGTTTACTTGCAATGAAAGTTTGCTGCCGCGCGGGCCATGCGGCCGGATCGGCGGCGAGCAATTTGCGCGTGTAGCTTTGCTGCGGTGAATGCATTACCTGCTCCGCCCTGCCCTGTTCAATGACTTTCCCTTTGTGCATCACGATCACCTCGCCGCCCAGCTGTCGGGCCAGGGCGATATCGTGCGTGATGGTGAGTAGCGTGCCGCCCTCAGCCACTTCTCTGCGCAGCAAGGCCGCTACCTCATCACGACGCGCCACATCCAGTCCTTTGGTTGGCTCATCGGCTAGCAATATCTGCGCACCGCCTGCGCGAGCGGCTGCAAAGGCGGCGCGCTGCGCCATACCGCCGGAGAGTTGCCACGGATAACGGGATGTCGATTGCGCCAGGCCCAGCTGCTGTAAATCACTGCTGGCAGCGTTTTCGCTGTCTGCTTTTGTTTGTCCGCGCACAAAACGATAGCCTTCCGCCACCTGCTGTAGCACTGACATGGTGGGATCGAGCGATAACCAGGGTTCCTGCGGCAACGAAGCTAAGGTGTGGCCCCACAAAGTGCGTAATAGCGCGACATCCTGCGGCAGAGTGAAGCATCGATCGTTGATGATAAGCGTGCCGCTCGCCTGCAGATCGTCTGGCAAAATGCCCATGATGGCCTGCGCCAACAGGCTTTTACCCGAACCCGTTTCGCCCAGTAACGTGAGTGGCTGACCTGGCAGCAAGGTGAGATCTACCGGTTCCACCAGCGTCTGGCTGGCGGCGGTAACGCTGATGCCGATGGCGTGTAACCCTTTCATCGACGCTCCTTTTTGATTAAGAGATTCAGGCTAATGAGCAGCAGAAATAGCGCAATCACCGGCTGCATCAGCAACCACGGCGCTTCCCAGGCAAATGGCAGTAGCTCAGTCATCATCAATCCCAGTTCCGGCGTGGGTGGGCGCACGCCAACGCTGATAAAACCGAGTGCCGACACCGCCATGATGGCGCTACTGAAAGAGAACAACGTCAACGTCGTTAACACTGGCGCTAAGGCTGGCAACAGATGTCGGCGGAAACGGTAGAACGCCGAGAAGCCAAGCAGCATTGCCGCCTGCATACCGGGCGCATGCACCACTGGACGTAAGGTGGCACGCGTCACGCGGAAAAATTCTACCCACAGCACCAATGAAATGCCCAGCCACAGCATGCCTGGGGAATCGGGCGCAATCGCGGCTAAAAGTAATACCAGCAGCAAACCCGGCAGCGCGAGGCACATGTCGCCGAGCATGCTGAGTGCGCGATCGAGCCAGCCGCCATAGAGCGCGCTTATTACGCCAGCTAATACACCGACCAGCATGGCGCTTATTACGCACAGCGCCGCGAGGCCGAGGGACAGACGCAATGCCGCACTGAGGCGCGACATCATGTCGCGACCAAGATGATCAAACCCGAGAAGGTTGCCGCTGCTGGGCGCATGCAGGATCTGCAATAGATCCTGTTCCAGCGGATCGCCGTGATGAACCAGTGGCAGCAAGAAGGCGAAGCCGAGCAGTGAGCACAACATCAGCCAGCCAATCAGACGTACAGGCGAAAGCATCATGCGCGTCTCCCTCTTGGATCAAGCAGATGACAACCCGCATCCACCAGCATGTTGAGCAAGACAAACAGCAGGCCGAGCGTCATGGCGCTCGCCTGAATCACCGGCACATCGCGCGCAAAAATGGCATGCACCAGCGCGTGGCCAATGCCCGGCCAGGCGAACAGCGTTTCTACCACGACGACCCCTTCCACCAGCCAGACGAACTGCATGCCGAACCAGGTCATTACCGGCGATGCCAGATTTCGTAACCCATGACGGCGCAACAACGTGGCGGGTGCTAAACCTTTTTGCGCGCCCCAGCGGTAATAGCCGGACGTGACAACCTGAAAAGTGGCTTCACGCACCACGCGGACGCCAACGGCGGTTAACGATAACGCCAGCGTCAACGCCGGTAACAGGAAATGACGCAGCTCGCCGTGACCGGCGCTGGGTAGCCAATCAAGCTGAAGTGCCAGCAGCACAATAAGCAGCATACCCAGCGCGAAATGCGGTACCGATTTCAGCAGCGCGCTCAGCCAGAACAACGCATGATCGAGCTTACCGTTGGCGTGGCATCCCGCCCAAATACCTAACGGCAAGGTGAGCAATAGGGTCAGAACAAGCGATGTGCCAGCGAGCGCCAGCGTCTGGCTAAGCTGCCAGCGCAGCTCATCCATTACCGGCTCGCCCGATACCAGCGAACGGCCAAAATTGAACTGCAGCAGATCGAACAACCAGTGCAGCAACGCGCTGCCCTGCTGTAATGATCCACTCAACTCCTGCTGTACCCGCGCGACTGCGTGGGCATCCACGCGATCGTAGCCATAGCGACCGCTGGCAATACGCCAGGCCATGTCGCCCGGTAGCGCCTGCACCAAAAACCAGGTGAGTAAACCGACCGCCAGCATTACAAAAACCGCTTGTCCAAGGCGCCAGCCAAGAAGCTTTATCATCATTGCTCCCACTGCATCTGACGCAGCCCAAAGTGACGTTCAAACGCATCGAGCGTGACGTTTTTCAGCTTGCTGTTAATCGCGGCGGATTGCTGATACCAGGCGATAGGGATCACCGGCAAATCCTGCTGCAGTGAGGTGGTGATCAGATGACGGGCCTGCGCACGTGCAGCTTCATCGGTGGACTGGGTGAGCGTATGTAACGCCGCGTTAAACCCCGCCGGATGCCAGTTCATCGCCCCCCAGTCGCCGCCGTGGGTGGCGTAATCCTGCAGTAACGTGCCGGTTGGATCGGGCGTTAGGGCAAAGTTGCGGGAGAACAGCGCCAGCTGCAGACGATTACTGTGATGCTGTGCAGGAATTTCGCTGGCGTTGGTGGCGTTGATCTTCACTTCAATGCCCACTTTGCGCAGTTGCTGCTGGATCACCATCGCCATTAGCGGCAGTTCGGGACGATCCGGGAACGTCAGCAGCGTCAGGCTGAAGCGCTGACCGTTGCGCACTAAGACGCCATCGGTCCCCACTTTCCACCCCGCCGCCTGCAGCAGTTGTGCTGCCTGTTGCAGGTTGAACTGCAGCGGTTGCAGGTTGCTGTTATGCCAGCCGCCCATATTGGGTGGAAACAGTTGGCTGGCCGCGCCCGGATAACGCAGCACAGCCATCGCCAGCGCGTTACGATCAATCGCCATGCTGATCGCTTCTCGCACCGGCTGTTCGGCTAACAGCGGATCGCCCAGGTTCAGCTTTAGCATTAGGGTGCGCGGCACCGGAATGGCCGGCAGTTGCAGCGATGGCTTACGGGCTAAGCGCTGACGGCTGGCGGCATCAAGATTGAAAACGTAATCTGCATCACCGCTTTCCGCCAGCAACGCGCGAGTTTCAGCACGTCCAGAGGAGAGATAACTGCCAGCTGCAATGGCAGGCTTTTCGCCCCAGTAATCATCGAAGCGTTTCACCGTCAGCGACTGTGGTGGCTGAAACGATGTCAGCATGAACGGACCGCTACCGATGATGCGAGTGATCTTGTCCTGCGCATCCCAGCTGGCTAAAGCAAGAATCTGCGAACGACTGTCTGCCAGCACCGAAAGCAAGGGGACGAAGGGTTCGCGTAAAGTGATGGTGACCTGTTGCCCTTCTCCGCTGATTTCGGTAATCGGCGTTTTATCCAGTAGACCCGCTTTAGTCCGCGCGGTGTTCAGTGATTTCACCACAGCGGCGGCATCCAGCGGCGATCCATCATGGAAACGGACGTTATCGCGCAGCTGTAATTGCCAGCGCAAACCATCAGCAGAGACTTGCCAGCTTGCGGCTAGCGCCGGGATAGGCTCGGCGCGTTCGTTAACTTCCACCAGCGTTTCGACCACATCCATGCGTAGCAGAATGTCACCGGAGAGCGCGGGATCGGCACCTTTGATTTCGAACGGTGCCGCAATACGCACCGGTTTATCCTGATGTTCCGCCGCCAATGAGGCGCAAGAAGCCAGGCCTAGCGCCGAGGCGATAAGCAAATTTTTAATTGATTTCATTATGTTTTCCGTAAAATATCGCGACAAAAAGAACGCTATAATTACGTTATAACATAACAATTCACATTTCAACACAGATTGCATTTATGGAACGCTGAACGGATTTGCGCCAGGCTGCGTTGCGCTGAGATTCACGCTGCCGGATTGCCTTTGCCTGAGGTATGCTGAAAATTGATATTCATTGTCAAGGAGAAGCAGATATGCCAGAAATCGTTGTTTATGCGGCAGAAGGTCGCACCGTGGAGCAGAAGAAAAAGTTATTAAGGGCCGTCACTGCAGCGGTGGCGGACTCGTTCGAGATCGATGCCAATTCGGTGACGGTTTCCATCATCGAAACGCCAAAACACCATAAGTCCAAAGGCGGCGTGCCGTTTGATGAGCGTTGATTTTGAGTTTCGCATTATGAAAAGCCCCAAAGGGGCTTTTATTGTTTAGAGGATAAAGACAGCTGGCCCTTTATCATCAATGGTATTGAGAATACGTAGGGCGGCATTGTTTGGCTTGCTTTCGTTGCGCTCCCACTTTGACACGCTTTCTACCGACATTCCGGTGGTTAATGCCAATGCCGCTTGTGACATATTCCAGCGCAAGCGTACGGCTTTGATTTCTAAACCGCTCATTGTGCGCACGGGTGGAATGTTACGCGCTTCAATCGCTGCATTGATTTCAGCAAGCGTTTCATCTTTCACTGCACCCAATTGGTTGTAGCGTTGCGCCATGTTCTGGATTTTTTTCAAACGATCAGTCATTACAGGTTACCTCAATCAACTCTTTAGCTTTCACTAACGTCTCAATGAGCTCGTCAGGCATCGCAATGAAATCTCGGGCAATTTTACAATACGCATCGATTTCATCGTCTTCTAACTCTTTGCCTTTCTTCTTTGAAAGCTGGCTTTTTAAATACATATCAAAGAAATAAATATTCTTTCCGTCATTAAAAAACACGATGCAGCGCGCCCCATCAGAAGCACCAACGCCGGGTAAGCCCAATCGCTTCTTATAAGTGAATCGCCCCAGGTGATCACCATAAAGCCCGGCGAAAATCGACCTTGCCGCCTTGCATAACACTGTATCTGTAATTCGTGCTTTTGAACGTCCGTCCTGAAATTCTGGCGTCAGGTAAATTCCCATTTTCCCTTCCTTGCCGTTATTACATCCGTAAGCACGACTATAGTCTTGCTTACGGGTAAGATCAAATCTCCTTTACCATCAGACATTCCATCAACCTTAAAAACGGCGACGCTAACAGTAACCGCCAAAGATGCTTCGCCCGCCGCAAAAAGTCAGTATCATAGCGTTCTGCCGCTTACCGGATTGAGTGAACCAACCTGCTATGACCGACCCAACAGCACTATTTTCGCGGCTTACTTCTACCCTTGCCGATGAGAGCCGCACGCCGCTGTACAAACGTTTCGCTAGCGCGATTAAAGATGCGGTGCGCGATGGCGTGCTGGTGCATGAAGAGATCCTGCCGAGTGAACGTGAATTCAGCCAATCGCTGAGTATTTCGCGTATTACGGTCCGTAAAGCCATGGATGCACTGGAAAAAGAGGGGGTGGTGCTGCGCTCACGCGGTTACGGCACGCAGATTTGCAGTCAGTTTGAGTATTCACTGAAAGAGCCGAAAGGTTTGTCGCAACAAGCGGTATTACGCGGTAAGAAGCCGGATACGGTGTGGATTAACAAAAGTAAAATCCACTGTAGCGCCGAAATTGCCGGGAAGCTGGGCGTGATTATAGGCAGTGAGGTTTTTCTGCTGAAGCGAATTCGCTATGTCGATCAACTGGCGGTGTCCGTTGAAGAATCCTGGGTGCCGGCGCGCTTGATCGCTGATGTAGATGAGATTGGTATTTCGCTTTACGACTATTTCCACCAGCAGCAAATCCTGCCGGTGAAATCGCAAAGTAGAGTGAGTGCTCGCATGCCTGATGAGGCGCTCCAGCAGCAGATCGCCCTGCCCGACAACGTACCCATTTTGGTTATTAAGCAGCTGGCGTTAGATGCGCAGGGCAATCCGCTGGAGTACAGCATTAGCTACTGTCGTAGCGACATGTATGTGTTTATTGCTGAGTAAGGCGCTGCTGCCAATAGGTGCTTAACGTGGCGCGATCGGGCGCGCAGTCGCCGCCGCGTTGTGAAACCACATAAGACGCGACGATGTTGCCCAGCGCGACGCTCTCCGCCAGCGACCAACCTGAAGCCAATCCCGCCAATAGACCACCAGCGTGGCTGTCGCCTGCACCAATGGTGTCAACGACCTGAGTCGGCAGCGCCGGTATCCAGCCCTGAGCGTCAGCGTCAACGAAACCTGCACCTTCGCTATCAAGCCGCACCACCAGCGCAGCGTTAAAACGCTGCTGCCAGCGCGTCATTAATTGCTGCACATCAAAGGGTTGATGCTCACCGAGACGTTCATGCCACAGCAGTTCTGCTTCCTGTCTGTTCACTGTAATCAGTGGATGGCAGGCCATAATGCGATCAAAATGTGTATTAGCGATATCAGCCAGCCGTGGTCCAAAATCCACCAGCAGTTGATAGGGCTGAGTTTGCTGCTCCAGCCAATCGATCAGCACTTCACCGCTTTTGCTGGTGAGTTGATAACCTGAAAGGTAGATCCAGCGATTAGCCGGCTGCGGCAGCGAGCTGAGCAGTGCAGCATCCCACTGGTTTTCCACGCCGCTTACTGAAAGAAAGGTGCGCTCGCCATCCGGTTCAACTAATGCCAGGCACCAACCGTTATCGCCTTTCGCTGTTTCCAGTACGCTGTGAATCCCGTATTCCGCTAGCTTCTGCCGCACGATGCTCGCCCAGATGCCATTGCCGAGCGGCAGCGCGTTGGTTGATGGAATAGCGAGTCGATGCAGTGCAATCGCTACATTCAGTGCACAGCCACCTACGTTGACGCCCTGCTGGTGGAGCTCGATATCGCTGCCGCGATGCGGCAACGAGTACGCATCGGCAATCACATCCACCACTGCCGCACCAATTACACACACCGGCAGGTGCGCTTCAAGTCGCTGCAGATCGTCAGGCGTCAGCATAAGCGGCCTCGCGCTGCTGGCGGAAAACGAGAAAGGCTTGGCTGTAGCGCGTGAAATCCTGTGCGTTAGCGGCATCAAGTTCGGCTTTCAGCTCAGTATCAATGCTATCGATACCGTGCAGCGCGCCGCAAATAGCCACCGCCATCGCGCCAATCGTGTCGGTATCGCCGCCGAGGTTAGCGCAGAGAATCGCACAGCGATTAGGATCGGTTTCTGCCAGTTCCACCATGGCAATCGCTGCCGGTACCGATTCAATAGTGCTGGTGCCGGTGCCGACCAGATCGTAAATCTGCTGCATGCTGGATTCCACGCCCCTGCCCTGCTTAACCACGCCCAACGCCAGCTCCAGACGCGCCGCCATTGACGCGCTAAAGGTAGTCACGCGCTTTTCCTGCGCCGTACGCGCGACGGTTGGTAGTTCATCGCAGATGGTTGCCCAGCTAGCGCCATCAATAGCGCGCGACACCGCCCAGGCAATCACCGTAGCACCGGAAATCGCAACATCTGATTTATGCGTTGGGCTCGATGCCAGCGCGACGGCCTCGATAAAGGTGGAGAGATCGCGAGCAGGCACCAGGCAACCGAGCGGCGAGACGCGCATTGCCGCGCCGTTGGTCATACCATTATTTTCCAGCTGCGACACCGGCGTGCCGGCTTTCATGGCATTGAGCGCGATTTTTGAGGTTGGCCCCAGTACGTTTTTATTGAAGGCATCAAACGACTCCGCCCAGTGCAAAATATTCGCGCCAATGGTTTCCGCATTGATCTCGCCATGATGAGTCACGATCGCATCAGCTAATGCCAGCGCCATCGACGTATCGTCAGTGTAAGATGCGCGTCCAAAGTAACAGGCGGCGTTATTTTCTGCCGGACCGGGCAGGAAACGATCGATCCAGCCAAAATGTTGTTTCACGCGCGATCGCGGCCATAATTCTGATGGCATGCCCATCGCATCGCCCAGCGCCTGGCCATAAAACGCGCCTAAAATCCGTTTTTCTTGCAGTGTCATCGTCATGGTGAAATCTCTTATTTATGGCTTTCAGCAGTTGCTGAGTTATCAAAAGCGGTCAGTTCATCGCTGCGTTTTTTGCCGTCGCGGAACAGCACAATAAAGGCGATGGTGATTATCACAATCATCACGCTGCCAAACATCCACATGCCCGCCCAGTTGAACGTCTGGCCATTGCGCGGCTGGTCATAGGCGAACATTTCCTGCATCAGATAGCCGCCAAGACGATAACCGAGCAGGCTGCCGATGCCCTGGCAGGCGAGCGTTATCAAACCTTGCGCGGCATTGCGCATCGCCACGGGCGCTTTCTTATCAACGTAGATATAGGCAGTAATGAAGTAGAAATCGTAGCTGACGCCATGCAGCAGAATGCCCATAAACAGCAAACCGTAAGTCAGCATGTTTTGATCACCGCCGAACACAAAGAACACATAGCGCAGTGCAGCGGTGGTTAACCCCAGCAGCAGCACTTTGCCGATGCCAAAGCGCTTAATGAAGAAGGGCAGCGCCAGCAGGAAGAAGATTTCCGATACCTGTCCAAGCGTCATCCAGCCGGTTGCATGCGGCAAGCCGACTTCAGTCAGATAGCCTTCAGCAAAGATGTAGTAGAACGCCAGCGGCATGCTGAACAGGAACGAACAGATGAAGAAGACGAGGAAGCTACGATCTTTGAGCAAATGCAACGCATCCAGGCCAAGCGCTACGCGCAGGCTGAATTTACCGCTACTTTTTGGCTCCGTTGCGGGCAGTGTCAGCGCGAAAATGCCCAGTAACAGTGAGCTGGCGGCGGTGATCAATAGCGGCACATTACTTGCGGAGATATCGCCATATCCCAGCAGCGGCGGCAGAAAACCGCAAACGATGCCAGACGCGATCCAGCCAATCGTCCCCATAACACGAATGCGCGGATAATCACGCTCCACATCAGCGACATGCGAAAAAGCGATGCTGTTGGTGAGCGCAATGGTTGGCATATAAGTGAGTGCATACAGCAACAGCAAAGGGAAGAAGCCGCTGAAATGCGTTTGCTGGGCGGCAAGAAACATCAGAATCGATCCGACGATGGTCAGCAGCGACAGTACTTTCTGTGCCTGGAAGAAGCGATCGGCCAGCGATCCTACCAGGATCGGTGACAGGATGGCGGCTATCGAGGTGCAGGCATAGCACCAGGCGATCTCAACCGGCGAGAAGCCGTTTTTGCTGAGAAATGCCCAGAGTGGTACAAACCATGCGCCCCAGATAAACCATTCTAAAAACATCATGAATGACAGTTTTGGGATTGTTGTTTTCATTTAAATTGGACTCCCCGGTGTAGGTGGGGAAAATCTAACACCAGATGTAATACCTTTATAATACCACTGGTGGATTTTTTGAACTGGTCCACAACATTTTAACGGGTGTGTAACGGTTTTAGGCGGGGATGCAGGCAGGAGTAAGGGCGCGGTTAACGCGCCCCTGGAGAATTAACGGCGGTTTTTCCACACGGTTTGAATGTTACAGAACTCATGGACACCAAAACTTGAGAGCTCACGGCCATAGCCGCTTTTCTTCACGCCACCAATAGCGACACGCGGATCCGATGCGCCATTGCCGTTGATGAAGACCGCGCCAGTTTCCAGCTTTTCTGCCAGTTCATTGGCAACAGCTTCATTACCACTCCACACCGTGGCGCTCAGACCGAATTCGCTGTCGTTGGCCAGTTCAAGCGCGTGCTGCGCATCTCGCGCTACGGTAATCGCGGCAACTGGGCCAAAAATTTCCTGCTGGAAAGCGGTCATGGCTGGCGTGACATCTGCAAGGATCGTTGGAGCGTAATAGTTACCAACGCCATCGATCTTATGACCACCTAACACTAAACGCGCACCTTCTCTGATGGTTTGCTGAACCTGATTATCGAGTTCATCGCGTAGATCGTAACGCGCCATTGGGCCGATGTAGGTTTCTTCATCCAAAGGATCGCCGATCTTCAATGCCCGAACCGCTGCGCTGAAACGCGCTTCAAACGCTTCTGCGACGCTTTCTTCAATGATGAAGCGCTTGGCTGCCATGCAGACCTGTCCGGTGTTCTGGTAGCGTCCTGTGACCGCTGAGGCCACTGCAGCATCGAGGTCTGCATCTGCCAGTACAATGAAAGGATCCGCGCCGCCCAACTCTAATACCGTTTTCTTTAGTACCGCACCGGCTTGTGCTGCAATTGCGCCACCAGCACGTACGCTGCCGGTGACCGCTACCGCGGCAATGCGCGGATCCTTAATCGCGGCTGAGACGCCATCGTTGTCGACGTTAATTACGGTGAATCCACCTTTTGGCAGATCGGTCGCATCAAACAGTGAAGTCATCAGATTCGCTGATCCCATGACGCTTGGCGCATGTTTTAGCACATAGGTATTACCGGCCAGCAGCATGCTCACTGCGCCACGCAGCACTTGCCAATAAGGGAAGTTCCACGGCATGACTGCGAGGATCACACCTAGCGGTCGAAATGACTGCCATGCCTGCTGATTTTCTACCAGCGTCGGTTTGTCGGCGAGGATCGCGGGACCATGCTCTGCGTACCAGTCACAAAGATTGGCGCACTTAAGAACTTCAGCACGCGCCTGAGCGATGGGCTTGCCCATTTCCAGTGTGGCCATTGTTGCCAGCTCATCCTGACGCTGACGAATTTGCTCTGACAGCTGACGCAATACTTTTACACGTTGTGGCATTGCGGTGTAACGCCATTCAGCGAATGCATTTGCGCTTTCTTGCAGTGCAGACTGAAGCTGAGCTGGGCTTTGCAGCCGATAGGTCGCAATGATTTCGCCGTTGGTCGGATTGCGAGAAATAACGTTGTCAGTCATGGAAATGTCCTCTGCCTTAGTGAAGTGATGCTCAATGGTGTTTACCTTACGCTCGGCAGAAGTTTCTTTAAAATGAATAATAATGAGGAAGTTGTTCACATCAGGAGAAGTGGAAGGATCTTCCTTGCCAGGAACTGATGGTTTTAAGGGATCGAAAGGTATGTTGACGCGATGAAGGTGTTTTAGGTGTTTTAAGGGGTGCAAGCCGCTTCAGAACTGATGTTATTCAGTTATACAGTGAATAGATCTTAAAGAAAGATCATATAGAGATCTTAAAGAGATCCTAAGAGATCCCCGATCGTCGCAGGCCGCACCCCACAAGGCCTCAGAAGGTGATCGCGTTCACTATAATGAGTAAAGTGTCCACTGTAGTCAGTAGTTTATTCACTATAGAGAGTAGAATGTTCACTATAAACAGTGTTAATGTTCACTGTAATCAGAAGACGACCCTTTTCATCCACAGAATGAAGATCTCAGGCTATGGCAGATAAAGAGAGTGAAAACAAGGCGTTACTCGAGCCTTTTCTGTCGGTGACAAAAAACAGTGGTGAAGTTATTCAACTGCACCCAAATAAAAATAACACCGTACAACCGGTCGCTTTGATGCGCCTGGGTCTGTTTGTTCCTACATTGAAATCAACTGCGCGCGGTAAGTCCGGTGCGATGGCATCGACAGATGCGACAAAAGAGTTGAAGAACCTTTCACTGGTGAAGTCTGAAGGCTATGAAAAGATTACCATTACCGGCGCAAGGCTGGATATGGATAATGATTTCAAAACCTGGGCTGGCATCATTCAGTCTTTCTCGCGTTATCCCTCAAAGGGCGATACCGTGACGCTGCCGTTCATCGATTTCGTTAAGATGTGCGGGATCCCGTCAGCGAACTCGTCAGCAGCGCTACGTAAGCGTTTAGATGCTTCTTTGCGACGCATCGCAACCAACACGTTGTCCTTTGAAGGTAATGGCAAAGCCTATCACACTCACCTTGTGCAATCGGCGTATTACGATCGTGAAAAGGATCTGGTGCGAATCCAGGCCGATCCAAAGTTATTTGAACTGTATAATTTTGACCACAAGGTGTTGTTACAGCTGCGTGCGATTTCACGCCTCAAACGTAAAGAGTCGGCGCAAGCGTTATACACCTATCTTGAAAGTCTGCCGACGAACCCCGCGCCGATTTCACTTGCTCGTTTACGTATGCGACTCAATCTTGGTTCAAAGACTACAACGCAGAATCACGTGGTTCGACGTGCAATGGAGCAGCTGAAAGAGATTGGCTATCTCGACTACTCGGAAGTGAAACGTGGCCGCTCGGTGTTTTTTATCATTCATAGCAGAACACCAAAACTTGATGGCATTAGCAATCTTGAAAGTATCGATTCGCTGGAAGATATCGAGTTTGAAGAGTGATGCGTTCTGTTCACTGTAATCAGTAATCGCCTATCAGCGGTGTCACTTTTTGAGCAAAAGTGACACCTGCTTTTTCCCCTTCGTTCACTGTAATCAGCAATCCTACCGGCATTCAATGTAATCAGTAGTATTCACTGTAATCAGCAACTCATTGCCAAATCCCACTCATCGTAAGAGTATCATTTCAACGAATCCACGTTTTCATTGATAATTATTGATAGTGAGTACTTACAAGGGCGGTTCTGCATCACGTCATATAGACTTATATCCCTATTCTACTGTTCACAGTGAACGTCAAATACCACGAGTAGCTCTGCTGATTGCAGTGAATGACGTAGACTTAAAGTATTCCTGATTACAGTGAATATTTAGGTGTAACTTTTTGAAAAAAATACGGTTTTATTGCTTTTGTTGTCAGCGTTCATTGTAATCAGCATTTATCCTGTTGATACGAACAGTAAAAGTGACAGGGTTGGTCACAACACTGATTACTGTGAACGTTGGGCTCGTCTGCTTATTACAGTGAACGTAGTTGAAGCACTCTATTAAGGACTAAAGTGTCATTTTAAAACAACGTCACGCTGCCACTGATTACAGTGAATGTTTGTTTCTCCTGCCCTGCCCTATCCGGATTTGAAGCAAAATAACCATCATCGGAAATGCATCCGTTTTACTGAATACAGTGAACGTTCCAGGCTGAGTTTCTCGTGGTAAGTTTACTGATTACAGTGAACACCAATACCAAAACCCCGAGTTAATCTGACCGAATGAAAGTGAAGTGCGTACTGATTACAGTGAATGTTTCACTCAACGCACGCACAGTGTCAGCATCCTTTTTCCGGGCATTACATTCTCTGATGTAGACTGCCAGAAGATGCTCTACTGATTACAGTGAACACTCCTCATAAGAAGCAAATTCACTTCTACTGATTACAGTGAATGTTCTTCTTCGCGTCATAACATTTACTGATTACAGTGAATGCCCAGCTCATCTTTCAGATTTGAGTTACTGATTACAGTGAACGTTAAACCAAGCCACGAGGTTATCCACTGATTACAGTGAATGTTTGCTGGAATGGCGCTCAAGCCATTTTGCTGATTACAGTGAATGTTTACTGGCGTTAGGTCGTTACCATCCTAATGTACTGATTACAGTGAACGCTCGGTTGGTCAAGGTTAAACCGTAGCGTATGTTCCAGAACGGAAGAACAAATGAGATCTCCTGATTACAGTGAATCTTTATCGGAGAATTACTGATTACAGTGAACCTTTTACTGATTGCAGTGAACGTTAGCTTTCAGCTGATAACCTCTACTGATTACAGTGAATGATTGGCCTATTTCAGTCGTAATCGCCCTCCTCTGCCTTTTCTTTAAAGCAGCAAAAGTACGAACCCAGTTGCTGATTACAGTGAATCTTTACCTAACGAAGAAAGAACGAGCGATTCATTTCTGAGCGAAATAACCTGAAAGATTAAAACGTGATCACTGATTACAGTGAACGTTTGCGATAAGCCCATCTTAATCAAGGTGATTTCGCAGAACTTATTGTTCCTGTGCAGAAGAGATATATTTGCCTCATGTGCAGGATTTATGTATAAAGTCATAAATCCTACATGTGTGGAGCAAGTATGGCTAACGATGAGAAGCAGGTTCTGAAAGTCGCACAACGTTCAGAGCGCATGCTAATGAGCCTGACCGAACAGATTCAGGCACAAAAAGAAGAGTTGCGTGAAAACACGTTTTATCAGGTTTACGCGAAAGCGGCGTTAGCCAAACTGCCTAAATTGACGCGTGCGAGCGTTGATTATGCGGTGAATGAAATGGAAGAAAACGGCTATCCATTCGATAAACGCGCGGCGGGAAGCTCTACCAAGTATGCGATGTCGATTCAAAACATCATCGACATCTATCATCATCGCGGCGTACCCAAATATCGCGATCGTCACGCCGAAGCGTTCACAATGTTTGTGGGTAACCTGAAAGGCGGCGTGTCGAAAACGGTATCCACTGTCTCGCTTGCCCATGCTTTGCGTGCGCATCCTCATTTGCTGTTTGAAGATTTGCGTATTCTGGTCATCGATCTTGACCCGCAATCTTCAGCCACCATGTTCCTGAATCATCAGCGTTCAGTGGGATTAGTGGAAGCGACAGCCGCCCAGGCTATGCTGCAAAACGTCAGCCGTGAAGAATTGCTCAATGAGTTTATCGTTTCGTCGATTATTCCCGGCGTCGATGTGCTGCCGGCTTCGATTGATGACGCCTTTATTGCCTCACGCTGGGAAGAGCTTTGTGCTGCCCACTTGCCGGAGCAGAATATTCACGCGGTCCTGTATGAAAATGTGGTGGCCAAGCTGAAGAAAGATTATGACTTCATCTTTATCGACAGCGGCCCACATCTGGATGCCTTCCTGAAGAACGCTATTGCCGCTTCAGACCTGCTGATGACGCCAGTGCCCCCCGCGCAGGTGGATTTCCACTCCACGTTAAAGTATCTGACGCGTTTGCCGGAGCTGATTGGCATCATTGAAGAGTCAGGCGCAGCCTGCCGCTTACAGGGCAATATCGGTTTTATGTCAAAGCTCTCTAATAAAGCCGACCACAAACTGTGCCACAGCCTGGCAAAAGAGATTTTTGGCGGCGATATGCTGGATGCTGCGTTACCGCGTCTGGATGGCTTTGAGCGCTGTGGTGAGTCGTTTGACACGGTAATCTCAGCCAATCCCTCAACCTATGTGGGCAGCACCGAGGCCTTAAAAAATGCGCGTTCAGCGGCGGAAGATTTCGCCAAAGCCGTATTTGATCGTATTGAATTCATTCGCCTGAACTGAGGTTATTATGAGCGCAAAAAGAATCACTATTGGCCGAACCTTCAGCCAGACACCTTTGCAAACTGAGGAGAGCGCGGATAGCCATTCTCAGACCTTCATCCTTTCAACCGGCAAGCGCGCGCTGTTCACGCTTGAACACATCACGGCGAAGGAAATAGAAGAGAAAACCTTCGTCAAGATGGAAACCAATGGTCGTGATCAGTCAGGGCTGACGCCGGAATCATTGCGCGACATTATCCGCACCATCAAACTGCAGCAATTTTTCCCGGCAATTGGCGTGAAGCGCGATGACCGCATTGAAATCCTTGACGGCTCCCGTCGTCGTGCTGCGGCGCTGCACTGCAAAACCGGGCTTGATGTGTTGGTCACCGAAGTCGCTATTACCGCTGATGAAGCGCGCCGATTGGCTCAGGATATTCAAACCGCGCGAGAGCATAATCTGCGCGAAGTGGGCATGCGTCTACTGGCACTGAAAGACGGTGGCTTGTCGCAAAAGGAAATAGCGCAGAGCGAAGGTCTTTCGCAGGCTAAAGTGACGCGTGCTTTGCAGGCCGCCAGCGTACCGCTGGAGCTGGTAACGTTATTCCCCAACCACTCTGAACTGACCTATCCAGATTACAAAACGCTGCTGCAGGCCTACGAAAAACTGCAGGAAACCGGCCAAACGGTTGATGCGTTGATCGATACCATTGGTATGGATGTCGATACCGTATGCGCTCGCGATGGATTGGCAGAAGATGAAGTGAAGAATGGCATTCTGCGTCTGGTGCGCAATGGCAGCCAGACGCTGATTCAATCGCCGACCAAAGACAAAACCATCGCAACCCCGCTGTGGAGTTTTGCAGACAAAGATCGCTTTGCGCGGAAGAAAACGCGTGGACGTATGTTTAGCTATGAGTTTAATCGTCAGTCGAAAGAGCTACAGGAAGAGCTGGACAGGGTAATCAACGAGACGCTCAACAAATATTTAAATCAATAATCGCAATGCCGCCCTCGGGCGGTTTTTTTGCCCTTCTCTTTCCTTCGCCAGTCCGATTTCATCGCTAACTGTATGAAAAATAGGTTGTCGCCAACGAAATTTCAGGCTGAAATCGCCGCTATTCCAAGCCAATCAATGTTGGCTACCCAAACTAATTAACCAGTACTTATTAACTAACTGCAGGCTATTTGACCAGCTGTATGCTTAAGCAGCAGCAGCTAGTTTAAGAAGAGATAATTATCGGCAAGAAGGGTGAAATTTCAGCTATTCGCCCAATTAATTTCAATGTTATGAATATGAATATAAAGGGTTTTTATAAATAATTTCAGGGTGAAATCGCCAGCTTATAACGCTTATTTAGCCTAAAATCTCGTTTCCGAGTTACGTTTAGCCAGATGATATTCAATGCTTTATCCACAGAAAGCGTGGATAACTTTAACCGTGAGAATTACTCAACCAGTGATAACGCTGATGAAAACTGCCAGATTGCATCACGCACGCGAACAGGTTTATTAATCAGCCCCAACGCATAAAATCGGTCAGCAATGATCTGCTGCTCTTTAATCACTTCAAATGCCATGGCGCGGGTTTTATGACTGCGGCGCGTCAGTGCACGTTCAACCGATGCGATTTCCATCCCTAGTTCAAGCGCCAATAAAGCGGAAGCTTCGTGACGATGACTATCAATAAATAATCCCGTCTGTTGCAAAGTTTCAACCAGCTGCCTGAGAATATCATCATGCTGCTCAACGTAATCACGTCGCGCCAGGTAGAACTGATGATTACGCACGCGCCCTTCACCATTCACTAAAATGCGCAGTTCTGGATTGCTTTCGGCCGCGCTAAGCAGCGGATCCCACATCATCCACGCATCAACTGACAGATAATCACTGGCCGTTAAGGGATACTTTGGCGGAGTGTAAACTACTTTGAGTTCCTCAAGACCGATTCCCGCTTCCTCCAGTAATTGCAGCAGTAACCAGTGAACGTTGGAACCCTTATTAACCGAAATGCGTTTGCCGCGTAAATCGCTGACGCTGCGAATATCACTATCCTGTGGCACCACAATGCCTACGCTGCTTGGCGCCGGGGGTTCCCAGGCGATATAGGTTACGGCACTACCGTTGGCCTGTGCGAAGATCGGCGGCACTTCGCCAGTGGTGCCAAAATCAATCTCATTATTTTGCAGCGCGTACAGCAGTTGCGGCCCTGCCGGGAATTCACTCCACACCACATTAATGCCCTGCTGAGCAAAGCCGTGTTCAAGGCTCTGGCGTGCTTTCAACACGCCAAGATTACCGAACTTCTGATAACCAATACGTAGTTCACGCTCTTGCGTGCCCTGCGGAACAGACACAGTTGGTGATAGCGTGACCTTGCGGCGTCCTTTAATCACACCCTGATTTGCCAGATGCGTACGTAACGTATGCCGACTAATACCCAGCAGCGTAGCGGCCTGCGTTTGATTCTGTTCGGTCATCTCCAGCGCATTATTAATCAGGCTGTTGATGACCCGGTCAAACAGCTGCTGTGGTTGATTACTTAGCTGCTGCTTGAGAAAGTTGTCGAGTGTGGAATCTGCGGTGTCGTTGAAGCCGCGTTCACTGTAACCAGCAAGTCGCAGTTGCACTGGCGTCAGCGTTTCTTCGCGGCTAAGCAATACGGCATTGTGTAGCGTATTTTCCAGTTCACGGATATTGCCCGGCCAGCTGTACTCAAGAAGCGCTTCAAGTGCATCAGGCGAGAGTCGACGTGCGGGACGTCCCAGCCTTCGTGCGTAGAGGGCGAGGAAATGTTGTGCCAGCAGCGGAATATCGTCACGCCGCTGGCGCAAAGGCGGCAAAGGAACCACGGCAATATTTAACCGATAAAACAGATCTTCGCGGAAGCGTCGCTCGCGTATCGCCTGAGCCAGATCCACATGCGTGGCAGCAATCACGCGCACATCCACCTTAATCGGTTTGCGCGAACCCACTCGCGTAATCTCACGCTCCTGTAAAACGCGCAGCAATTTAACTTGCAGCGATGGACTCAGCTCTCCAATCTCATCCAGCAACAAGGTGCCGCCTTGCGCTGATTCGAACCAGCCAGGATGTGATTGAGTCGCGCCGGTAAACGCGCCTTTCTCATGGCCAAACAGTTCGGCTTCAGCCAGGCTTTCGGTCAGTGCTCCACAGTTGACGGCCAGAAAAGGGCCATGACGTCGCTGACTATGATGGTGAAGATAGCGCGCGACCACTTCTTTGCCGGTTCCCGTCTCGCCGACAATCAGCACCGTGGCATCAGTTGGGGCGAATTTATCCAGCAGCGACTGGAACGCCAGAGAAGCGGGATCGACAAGGCGAGGAGAATCATTAAGGTTGGCGTAAGGCGTTAACATGGCAGTGAATCCTTGAGCGAGCGTAGCACCACGCTAAATGCTCACGCAGACTAAGAACACCATGAAAAAAGCATAAGCAGTTGCATATGCAGCAATTGCTGTTGTGCCTGAGTTGCAAACGCGACTGTGAGTACATCGGGTCTAAGTGCTAACAGTCTGATATACGGCGATTCGTACGAAAAAGTGACCTGGCACGCTTCCTGCTAAGAGCTATATAACTAAATAAACACTTCAAAATAATCATTTATTAATAAAGTTATATAGGAAAAGCATAATGGCCGATTCCGCGAACGATAAAATCAATGTCTTCTGGTTTTTACCGACACACGGCGATGGACGGTATCTTGGCACCACTGAAGGTGGACGCCCGGTTGATTTACCCTACTTACAGCAAGTGGCGCTGGCCGCCGACAATCTCGGCTTCTACGGCGTGTTAATTCCTACCGGCAAAAGCTGCGAGGATTCGTGGCTGGTT
This sequence comes from Pantoea sp. GM01, assembly GCF_000282675.1. NCBI lineage: Bacteria > Pseudomonadati > Pseudomonadota > Gammaproteobacteria > Enterobacterales > Erwiniaceae > Pantoea > Pantoea sp. GM01. Next base: position 33,071 of record NZ_AKIU01000008.1, read on the forward strand.
GCGTCGGCCTTAGCGCCTATCACCCGCCGCTTACGCTATCTGGTGGCGGTGCGTCCTGGCTTACAGCCGCCAACGCTCGCCGCGCGCATGGCAACCACGCTCGATCGTCTATCCGAAGGCCGCCTGCTGATAAACGTGGTGACCGGAGGCGATCCGATTGAGAACAAAGGTGACGGCATTTTCCTCAACCACAGTGAACGCTATGAGGTCACCAAAGAGTTCCTTGATGTCTACAGTCGCCTGATGCGCGGTGAGAAAGTGGACTACGAAGGGAAACATATTCATGTGGAAGGGGCGGAAGTGCTGTTCCCGCCGGTACAGGAAAATGGCCCACCGCTCTATTTCGGCGGCTCCTCTGAAGCGGCAATTGATGTGGCGGCTGAGCAAATCGATACCTATCTTACCTGGGGCGAACCGCCAGCCCAGGTTGCTGAGAAGCTGGAAGTGGTGCGTGCACGTGCTGAACAGCGTGGAAGAAAATTGGAATATGGCATCCGCTTACACGTGATTGTGCGTGAGACTGAAGAAGAGGCTCAGGCGGCGGCTGATAAACTGATTGCGCATCTTGATGAGGAGACCATCGCGCAGGCGCAGAAAATCTTTGCGCGTATGGATTCCGCCGGTCAGGCGCGTATGAGTGCCTTGCACAACGGCTCGCGCGATAATCTCTACATCTCCCCCAATCTGTGGGCGGGCGTGGGGCTGGTACGCGGTGGTGCCGGAACTGCACTGGTTGGCAGCCCAGAGCAGGTGGCGGAGCGCATTCGTGAATATCAGGCTTTAGGCGTTACTAATTTCATTCTGTCGGGTTATCCGCATCTGGAAGAGGCCCATCGCGTCGCCGAACTGCTGCTGCCGCTGTTGCCACTGGCTAACGGTCAGCAGCAGCGTGAACGCACTATTAATACCGGCCCGTTTGGTGAAACCATTGGTGGTGACAAACGTCCGTCAAAACAGACAAGCGCCAGCTAATGCAGGAGAAGGCGATGGCAACGGCACAGGTAATCATTGTGGGTGGCGGCTTCAGCGGTACTGCGTTGGCGATTCATCTCGCACGTCATTCGTCATCCGAATTACTGATTACAGTGGTCGAACCGCGCGATCATCTCGGCGGCGGCGTTGCCTATTCCACGCAGGAGCCTGCGCACCGCATCAATGTGCCTGCTTCACGCATGCAGTTGAGTGGTGAAGAGCAGGGCGCCTTTGATCGCTGGTATCGCGCTCAGCCTGAATGTTCACTGGATTCAGTAGCGCATTGCGCTGATGGCGCGGTCTATCCGCAGCGTGGGATGTTTGGTCGCTATCTGGCAGAGCAGTTTGCGGCAGCAGCGCAAGCGCATCCGCACATCACGCTGCGCCACATTCAGGCCAGCGCGATTGCCTGGGAAGGGCAGCAGTTGTTGCTCAGCAACGGTGAAACCCTGCGAGGTGATGTGCTGGCATTAGCAATCAGCCATCCGCCGCCGTCGCTGCCGCGTGTGTTGCAGCCTTTTTCGGCGCACCCGGCGTTGATAGCCAATCCGTGGCAGCATGGCGTGTTAGATGCCATCGTTCCGGCGGCATCGGTAGCGATTATTGGCACCGGCTTAAGTATGGCTGACGTGGTGGCATCGTTGGGAACGCGTCAGCATCGTGGTCCGCTTATCGCCTTCTCGCGCCGTGGACAGCTCTCGCGTGACAACCTGAGCGGTGACTGGCCAGAATGGACGTTAGCTCCGCAGGATGTGCCCAGCGCACGTCACTGGCTCCGTCATATCCGCGCGGAAGTTGCGCGTGCAGCGCAACAACAACTACCGTGGCAGCGCGTGTTGGATCAGGTGCGTGTGCAAGGTCAGGACATCTGGCAATCGCTGCCGTTACGCGAGCAGCAGCGTTTTGTCCGCCATTTGCGCTCGTGGTGGGATGTGCATCGCTATCGTATCGCGCCGCAGGTCTCCGCAGTAATCCGCCAGCGTCAGCAGCAAGGCAGCCTTAACGTGCAGGCTGCGCGCCTGGCCGCTATTGCCGCGCGCGGTAAGCAGCTGGAGATTACACTCCGCACACGCAAGGGCGATCGCCAAACGCACCTTCTCGATCATCTGATCGTCACCACCGGCCCCGGCCATGAAGCCTTAACCGCCAGCCAACCTTTACTGCAGTCGCTCAGCCAGCAGGGTTTGATTCGCCCCGATCGGCTGGGCTTCGGTATTGATGTCGACAGTCAGTCGCAGGCACTCAACCGCGCAGGCGAGATAAACGCGCGTCTGTGGGTCGTGGGTCCGGCGGCCCGTGCGCGCTTCGGTGAACTGATGGGCTTGCCGCAGGTCGCCGATCACGCCGCCGATGTGGCGAAAAACATTTTAGAAGAACTGCAAATCGCTCAGGTCGAGCGATGTCCCCCTTCAGCGCTTTAATCTCTCAACATCCTAAAAATTAACTGACGAACGCCGGGTCGTAACACGATCACGGCCTCGCTATGGAGATTGCTATGCCATCGCAACGTGAAATTCGCTTGAACGCATTTGATATGAACTGTGTCGGACACCAGTCGCCGGGCCTGTGGGCGCATCCGCGTGACCGTTCCTGGCAGTATAAAGATCTGGAATATTGGGTGGATTTGGCGCGCCTGCTCGAGCGCGGCAAATTTGACGGTCTGTTTATTGCAGACGTGCTCGGCGTTTACGACGTGCTGAACGGCAACGGCGATGCGGCCATTCGCCAGGCGACGCAAGTGCCGGTTAATGATCCGCTGGCGCTCATCACCCCGATGGCGTTGGTCACCGAACATCTCGGCTTTGGTCTCACGGCGTCATTGTCGTTTGAACATCCTTATCCATTTGCCCGCCGCTTATCCACGCTCGATCACCTGACCAAAGGGCGCATTGGCTGGAACATCGTGACCTCTTATCTGGAGAGCGGTGCGCGCAATATTGGCCACAAAGCGCAGATCGATCACGATAGCCGCTACGATTATGCCGATGAGTATCTGCAGGTGGTGTACAAGCTGCTCGAAGGCAGCTGGGAGCAGGATGCGGTGTTACGTGACCGCGAACGCCGTATCTTCAGCGACCCGCGTAAAATCCATCCTATCAATCATCAGGGTACCTTCTTCAACGTGCCAGGCATTCATCTGTGCGAACCGTCACCGCAGCGTACGCCCGTGTTGTACCAGGCTGGTGCATCCAGCCGTGGTAAGCAGTTTGCCGCAGAACACGCTGAATGTGTATTTGTCGCTTCCCCGTCGAAAGTGTTGCTGAAGAAAACCGTCGCCGATATTCGCCGTCGTGCGGTGGAAGCTGGCCGCGATCCCTACAGTATTAAAATCTTCAATCTGCAAACCGTGATTGTTGGTGAAACCGACTTAGCGGCGCAGGCCAAGTGGAAGGAGTATACCAGCTGGGTCAGCTACGAAGGCGCGCTGGCGCTGGTATCGGGTTGGACAGGTATCGACTTCAGTCAGTATCAGCCGGATCAGGTACTGAAATACATCCACACCAACGCCATCCAATCAGCGGTTGAAACCTTCTCCACTGCCGATCCCGATCGTCAGTGGACGGTGCAAGCGCTGGCGGATTGGGTGGGCATCGGCGGCTTTGGCCCATTGATTGTTGGCAGCGCAGAAACCGTCGCCGATGAGTTGCAGGGCTGAATAGAGGATACCGACGTCGATGGCTTCAACTTCGCCTACGCCATAACGCACGAAACCTTTGAAGATGTGGTTGAGCTGCTGATCCCGGAACTGCAGAAGCGCGGCGTATACAAAAAAGAGTACGCGCAGGGCACATTGCGCGAGAAGTTATTTGCTGCCGGTCCACAGTTGCAGGCACCGCATCCGGGCGCGGGTTACCGCGTCAAAACTTCCACGCCGCAGGAGGTTTCATGATCGAGATAGATCAGCTCAGCAAGCACTACCGCGCGCCGGACGGCCGTGTGACCGAGGTGCTGAAAGCTATCAGCCTGCAAGTACCGCAGGCCAATATCACTGCGGTGGTGGGGCCGAGCGGCGCGGGGAAATCGACGCTGGCGAAATGCATCAGCCTGCTGGAGCAACCGAGTTCTGGCAGCATTCGCGTTAACGGCAGCGATCTCTCCCGGCTGGATGGCGAAGCGTTGCGCCAGGCGCGTCGTTCAATCGGCACGGTGTTCCAGTCTTCCGCACTGCTTCAACGCAAAACGGCGTGGGAGAACATCGAGCTGCCGCTGCACTATCTCGGCGTGGTGGAACGCGACATCACCGCGCGCGTGAGTGAACTGCTGGAGAGCGTTGGCCTCAGCCACAAAGCTAAAGCCTATCCCGATCAGCTCTCCGGCGGCCAACGTCAACGTATTGGCATTGCGCGTGCGCTGGCGTTGCGTCCCTCGGTGTTGCTGGCCGATGAAGCCACGTCCGGCCTCGATCCTGAAGCCACTGTCACCATCCTCGATCTGCTAAAAAGACTGCGCGATGACTACAAGCTGGCGATTGTCCTGATTACCCATGAAATGGACGCGGTAAGACAAGCAGCCGATGCGGTCGCCGAAATTCGCGATGGCCAGATTGTGTAGTATGGCGTGGTGAAAGAGCTGCTGGCACAGCCGGATTCTGTGCTGGGGCAGCGACTGTTCCCGCTGACGCCGCAAGCGGGCGACGCCGAGCTGATACTACAGCTTAGCTATCGTACCGATGTGGCAGTTGCCAGTGACTGGATCTCACGCCTCAGCCAGCAGTTGGGTTTGCGTATTGATCTGCTCGGCGCGCACGTCGAGCAGGTCAATGGTCTGCAGGCCGGACGCTTGCAGGTGGGCATTCACTTCCAGCATGAGCGTGTTCCTGTAGCGCGTTTGCTGGCGCAATTAGAGCAACTGGGCTTAATCGCCAGCGTATCGGGCAGCGTGTTACCACTGAGGGAAGCGGTATGAGCGTATCAGTCATAAGTCAGGATACGCCGTGGCCAGAAATCCCGGCATTGATGCTGCCCGCACTCGGTGAAACGGCGCTGATGGTCACCATTGTGATGCTGTTCGTGGTGACGTTTGGCGGCGTAGTGGGCGTGGTGCTGTTTAACACCTCGCCGCGCGGTCTGTTTCCACATCGCGGTATTCATCGCGTACTCAGTTGGATCGTCAACATGGGGCGCTCGCTGCCCTTTCTGGTGTTAATGGCCGCCATCATCCCGTTCACCTTCTGGCTGACCGGAACCACCATCGGCATTCCGGCAGCGGTGGTGCCGATGATTGCCGCAGGCATTCCGTTCTTTGGTCGTCTGGTGGATAACGCGCTGCGCGAATTGCCTGGCGAAGTGACTGCGGTCGGCCTGGTATGTGGCGGTTCGCGCTGGCAAATCATCCGTTCGGCACAGCTCAGCGAAGCGCTACCAGCGATTGTCGCGGCGGTGACGCTCAATTTGATCTCCATGATTGAGTACTCCGCCATTGCCGGTACCATCGGCGCGGGCGGTATTGGCTATCTGGCGGTGGTGTACGGCTATCAGCGCTTCGATAACCACATCATGCTCGCCACCATCGTGGTGCTGATCGCCTTAATTCAAACCATCCAGTTTCTCGGCGACCGCCTGGTTACCGCATTACGCCATCCTCAGGGGACCTCATTATGACAACACAAGATTTTGAACTGCGTAAAACGCGGCGCTGGCCGTGGCTGCTACTGATTATAGTGGTCGTTGTACTGGCGGCAGGCGGTTGGTTCTGGCGCAGCCAGCAGCCGCAGGCGGTGGTATTTGGCAGCACGCTGAAAGTGCATTTTGAGCCGGCAATGGCGGGCGAACAGAAGTTGATTGAATACGTTGGCGAGCACATTGCGCCGGATTACGGCCTAAAACTTGAAGCCGTTGGCGTGCAGGATCCGGTGCAGGCCGACCGTGCAGTGGCGGAAGGGCAGTATGCCGCCACGGTGTACCAGCATCAGTGGTGGCTGAAGAAAGTGGTGGATGCCAACGGCTTTGCGCTGACTTCGGCATTACCGCTGTTCCAGTGGGCGTTTGGCATTTATTCCGATCGCTACAAATCAGTGGCCGATTTGCCGCAGGGTGCGACAGTTGTGGTGCCGGATGACGGTGCTAATCAGGGCCAGGCATTATGGCTGCTGGCGCGTCAGGGCTTAATCACGCTCGATCCCAACGTGGAGCCGCGCACCGCCAGGCTGAAGAATATCGTCGGCAATCCACACGGCTTCGTCTTTAAGGAGCTGGATTTGTTGACCATGCCGCGCGCGCTGAACTCGGTAGATGCGGCGATTGGCTACGTGTCGCAGTTCGATGCTGGTAAGGTACCGCGCGAGAAAGGTATTCTCTTCCCGCCTGCGCCGCGCACCTTCGCTTCGCAGCTGGTGATTGGTACGCCGTATCTGGAGCAGGAAAATATCGAGAAACTGAAAAAAGCCTTCTCCGATCCGCGTGTTCAACAATGGCTCAAAACCACCGACGATCCGCTGGTAAAAGGGGTGCTGGTGCCGGTTTCTGCTGACTAATTTTTTCCTTATTGCTACCACCCGGACTCGGCATGCGCGTCCGGGTATTTCTATTGCCTGACTTTAATTATGTTATTGATATATATGTAATTTAATATCAATAAATGTTGTTTTGGCTCTACAAATTAAACGCTTATAACAACCTCACCTGCACTACAAAACAACAACGTGAGGCGTTATGAGTTCTCTTCCTTTAGAAAACACCTTTCCGGTTTCTGAACCGGTGCGTTCGGTCAGTGACGTGTAGCGCGCTGGCGCCAGGCAGTGGCTGCACGTCATATAAGTAGGTGCGCATAAATGCGCACCCTACGAAACCCTCGTCAAATAACTGCACGGCGACCAGCTAGTTTGTGATGACTTACTTCTTATCCAGCGACCAGGTTGCGCTGCGTACATCCACTTTTACCGGCAACAAGCCTACACGCGTAAAGGTATCGGCTAATGCCTGCTGCTCATCAAACACCTGCGGTGTCATGCGTGATGCGCCGTAGGGCAGACGTTTGATGGTGGTTTGCCAGATGGCTTTATCCAGGCCGGTTGATTTCGACAGAATGGCAGCGGCTTCGTCCTGATTCTTATTCGCCCAATCGCTGAGTTTGCTGAGCTCATCCACCACTTGCTTCGCGGTATCAGGATGACCTTCGGCAAACGGACGGCTGGCAAGATAGAAGGTGTAATGTGGGACTAACCCTTCAGCGTTGCGGATTTCACGCGCATCGGCGTTCGCTTCAACTTCTGCAAGGTACGGATCCCAGATTACCCATGCATCAATCGCACCTTTCTGAAACGCCGCGCGGGCATCGGCCGGCGGCAGATACACTGGCGTGACATCCTTATAATTCAGTCCAGCATCTTCTAATGCTTTCACGAGCAGATAGTTCACGTCGGAGCCTTTATTCAGGCCAACACGTTTACCTTTTAAATCGGCAACGGTTTTAATCGATGAATCTTTTGGCACCACAATGGCTTCGGTTTTAGGGTTGGCGGGTGAATGGCCGAGATAGATCAAATCGGCTTTGGCTGCCTGAGCGAAAGCGGGTGGGGCATCGCCGGTAGCGGCCAAATCAATGCTGCCAACGTTTAATCCTTCCAGCATCTGCGGACCTGCCGGGAATTCTACCCAACGAATGTTGATGCCTTCTTTTTTAAAGGTTTCATCCAGCGTGCCGCGATATTTCAGCAAGGCAAAGATATTGGCTTTTTGATAGCCAATAGTGACGGTTTCTGGGTTAGCGGCAAAGGCGTGTGCGGAGAGCAGGCCAACGCTGAGGGCTAATGCGCTCAGGACAGGACGTTTTACTTTCATGATGATTCTCTCGTGGTTTTTTTGCCACCTTAGCAAAGGCCTTATATAACCAATAAATAACTAATTTCGATCGCTTATAACTGATTTTTATGTGATCCAGATCATTCACTGTAATCAGTATTCCACGCAACAAGGCGCAGATATTTCCATAGATGCCCATATAATTAGCACGGTAATAATTTGTATAACAAATCAAAATGCCATTGCGATAAGCTTCTGTCAGGATAAGTAATTCCGCTGCCTGCATAAGGTCTTACCTGTTCTATGAAGTGGTTTTCACGAAGCGCAGTGCTGTTCTCTGCTAAAACCTGTCTTGCTGCCTTTCTGGCTTTTTATATCGCTCTGGAACTCAATCTCGATAAACCGGCCTGGTCACTGACTACAGTGTACGTTGCCTCGCAGCTCTATTCGGGGTCGACAGTATCGAAATCGATTTTCCGCTTCTTCGGCACCGTGCTGGGCGGGCTGTTTACCCTGTTGATCTATCCCGCTACGGTGCAGGATCCGCTGCTGTTTAGCCTGTGTATCTCGCTGTGGGTGGCGGTTTGCCTCTATCTTTCACTGCACGACCGCACGCCGAAAAGCTATGTGTTTATGCTGGCAGGCTATAGCGCGGCGATCATGGGCTTTCCGGATGTGGTGTCGCCCTCGGCCATCACCTACACGGTGATTTCCCGTATTGAGGAGATTACCGTGGCGATCATTTGCAGCAGCCTGGTGCATCGGCTGCTTTGGCCGGTTTCGATGCGCAATCTGTTAGAGCAGAGCGTCAACCTGTGGTATCAGAACGCGCGCAAGCTGTGCAGCGAACTGGTCACGGTGATGCCGGCCGATAAGTCAGTCGAGCGCGAAGATATTCTGGTGCAGATGGCTAATTATCCGCTGAATGTCGAAACGTTAATTACCCATTGCGTCTATGAAGGCGATGCGGCGCGGCGGCTGGTGCGTTTAGTCAGCGTGCAGTATCAGCACCTGTCATATTTTATTCCCACGCTGACGGCGATTGAATCGCGCCTGAATCTACTGGCGCAGCAGCAAATCCGCTTTCCTGACTACATCGCCGAGGTGTTCCAGCAGTTCTTGCTGTGGCTGAACGGCGAAGATCAGCTGCCGGTGCGCGATAAGCTCACAGACGCGCAACAACAGCTGAAGCAGGCCTGGCAACAAAGTAGGCTCAACAGCGAGGAGAGCATTCTGCTGATGGGTTTGCTGGAACGCTTGCTCAATTTCGTGCGCATTGTCGATGCCTATCAAAGCGTCAGCGAGCGCGTGAGTGAGTGGACGCCAGCGGTGAAAGCCGGAAAAATGGCGCGCGCGCATAAGCACGTTGATAAAGGATTGCTGTTGCTGTCGTCGTTTACCGCCTTTATCGCCACGTTTGTGACCTGCGTATTCTGGATTGGTAGCGGCTGGGTTGATGGTGCCACCGCGCCGATGATGGCGGCCGTGCTCTGTTCCTTCTTTGCCGGAATGGACAGTCCGATTGCGCCGATGAAGTTGTTCCTTAAAGGCGTGTTGATCTCGGTGGTCATCAGCCTTCTCTACATCACCTTGTTGATTCCGCAGGCGGTCACCTTCGAAGCGCTGGTGATCTGCCTTGCGCCGGGGTTGCTGGCGCTGGGCTTGGTAATCGCCAATCCGTCGACCAACCTGATTGGTTTGATTGTCGCCACGCAGATTCCAAGCTTAATTGGCATGAGCCACAATTTCAAACCCGATCTACAGCTTATAGTGAACGCTATTCTCTCGACGCTGGTGGGCATTGCTTTCGCGGTGGTGATTACGGCGCTAATCCGCAACAAGCGTCCGTCGTGGACCGCTAAACGCGCGGTGCGCAAAGGTATACGCGATCTGCTGCACTTTATCGCCACGGTACGTCTGAATAGCGTCACGCTGACGGCGCGCCAGCAGTTTGTCTCGCGCACGCTGGATAAGGTCAACATTATCCTGCCGCGTAAACGTGTCGATCCAGTACCGGAGCTGGTCTCTGGTGGCAATCTGATTGCTGAAGCCTGGTTGGGCGCGAATTGCTATGACTATTACACACGTCATCGCGAGCTATTACTTGCGCATCACATTGAGAGTGCGGCGATGTTTCATGAATTAAGCCAGTTTCTTAAACGTCGGCTGAAGTCGTTACAAAGCGTGCCACAACCAGAATTACTGGCGGAATTGAATACGCTGCTACTGCGGCTGGAGGCGGCGGCAATGCAGGAGAATTCGCTGTTTGCGCCGATGTTCCACCTATTCAATATCCGCCTATCGCTGTTTCCCTCAGCGCGCTGGCCGGAAATCCCGTACAGTGCTGAGCAGGATGTTTAAAACGGAGTTAAGCAGATGAAAGTGATCGGATTAATTGGCGGGATGAGCTGGGAATCTACCGCGCTCTATTACCGCATTATCAATGAACAGGTGAAACAGCAGTTGGGCGGTTTGCACTCTGCACGCAGCCTGATGTATAGCGTCGATTTCCATGAGATCGAAAAGTTGCAGGCCGCGGGTGAATGGCAAAAGGCGGGTGAAATTCTGGCAGCTGCCGCCATTAGCCTTGAGAAGGGTGGGGCGGATTTCATTGTGCTCTGTACTAACACCATGCACAAAGTGGCGCAGCAGATTACAGATGCGGTGAGTATTCCGCTGTTGCATATCGCTGATGCCACGGCGCAGCGTATTCGGCAGGCTGGTGTGAAAAAGGTGGGTTTGCTGGCGACAGCGTTCACCATGGAGCAGGAATTCTACAAAGGTCGGCTTCATCGGTCGGGAATTGAGGTGTTGGTGCCTGAAGCAGCAGAACGCAAGGTGGTGCACGACATCATCTATCAGGAGCTGTGTCTTGGCGTGATCCGCAACGAATCGCGGGCGCGTTATCGCGAGATTATCGCTGGGCTGGTGGTGCAAGGTGCCGAAGCCATCATTCTCGGATGCACTGAAATCACCCTGTTGGTAAAGCCCGAAGATGCCAGCGTGCCGCTGTTTGATACCACGTTGATTCATGCTGAAGATGCGGTAAAGCTGGCGCTATCGTAGGGTCGTCATTCATGGCGTAATGCTTGTCAGTTAGAGATGAAAACCCCTATCGAGCGCACACATTGTAGCGGCGCCATTCATTGCGCGATTAATCGCGCCGCTACGCAATGTGCGGTGTGTTGATGCGGCGCTTCACTGATCGGCAGCAGGCGATTCATGGCGACCTGGTTAACTACCGATCAATCTCCTCAAAATGCTGTTTCCAGTGAATATGTGACGGAATAATCATCATCCACCAGCGGCAGATAGCGCCATTTGTCAAAAGCGGTGCACGGATGCGAAATGCCGCAGCCTACCCAATCGCCTCAGACCAAACGCTGTCAGATTTCACCTGGCCAGCCAAATGCAAAACTCCGTTACAACTGATTGAAGTGGCGTTTATTTCCGTCACTTAAGGTTGTGTTAAGGTAATTGATAATAATAACTATTCTTCTTAACACGGAGTTTTGGCATGAAAACGCGCCTGCTTTTGGCAATGGGGTTACTGGCTTCAACGGCGGCTGCCGCCGCCACCTATCC
>NZ_AKIU01000009.1:0-55001 GCF_000282675.1 Pantoea sp. GM01
GTAGGGTCGCCATTAATGGCGATCGGAATAGTTAATATCAACTCAACCACAACGGAATTTAAATGAGTATTGAGTTATAGATAATTAACTTTACTTCGTTACGTCCCGGAATATAATAGCCGCAATTTCAAAGCAGGAGAGTTCAGTTGGACAGTCACCCTTTTAGATGGCATTACAAGGCAAGCTGACGCGCGAACTTTTTTGTCGCTGCTTGCCAACACGGCGGGCAGCAATCCTCCTCTCTTCTGATGATTGTTCCCTCACAACGACACTGTAACGGGCCGAAGCTCGTGGGAACATCATCATGCACATGATTTTTAACACACTTTTCCCTCCGCCTCGATGCGCGCGCTGAACCTCAGCGTGCTGATTTACGCTGCGCGTTAGACAGCTCTTCGCTGTTCGACTGCGTGGTGTTTTCCATCGTCATTATCTATTACTCGTTATTTAACGAGCGACTCTTTTCGTCTTTAATTTCCGGGAGGTGATATGGAAATTCCCGACAGGTTATTTTTAATTTAATAACGCATTGCCGTTAATTTAATTACATCCATTTTGTGTGCATGGCATGCAGGGATATCTATTGCCGTAAAACAGAGGAATGTCATCATGACTGACATGAAACTCAACCAGGACAAAAAAGCCTGGAATACCACACGTCCGCAGCGTCACAAAACGCCGCGCTACCTGATTGAAGATGAAGCCGGATTCACTGCCGATGAAACTCTGGTGCGCCTGCGTAGTGATGCGCTGGGCCTGAATGAGCGTGAAGCCGAGGCGCGCTTAGCGGTATATGGCCGTAATCAGGTTGAACACGATAAAGCGCCGCCGGCGCTGGTGCAGCTGCTGCACGCGTTCAACAATCCGTTTATCTATGTCCTGATGGCGCTGGCTGCAGTGAGTTTTTTCACTGATTTCTGGCTGCCGATGCGCAACGGCGAGGAGACCGATCTGACCGGTGTCATCATCATTGTGACGATGGTAACGCTCAGCGGTTTGCTGCGCTTCTGGCAGGAGTTCCGCACCAATAAAGCGGCACAGGCGCTGAAGTCGATGGTGCGCACCACCGCGACCGTATTACGTCGTGAATCAGCGCAGCACGCGCCCAGCAAACAGGAAGTGGACATCGCTACGCTGGTGCCTGGCGACATCATCTATCTCTCCGCGGGGGATTTGGTGCCCGCCGATGTGCGCCTGCTGGATTCGCGCGATCTGTTTATCAGCCAGGCAATTTTAACTGGCGAATCGTTACCGGTTGAAAAGTATGACGTTACCGGCCATGTCACCAGCAAAAGCAGCGGTGCCAGCGAGCAGGGCACGTCGCTGCTGGAACTGGGCAGCGTCTGCCTGATGGGTACCAACGTCTCCAGCGGCAGCGCTAAAGCAGTAGTGGTGGCGACCGGCAGCGAAACCTATTTTGGTAGCCTGGCGAAATCGATTGTTGGTAACCGCTCACAAACCGCCTTTGACCGCGGCGTTAACAGCGTGAGCTGGCTGCTGATCCGCTTCATGCTGGTGATGGTGCCGGTGGTGCTGCTGATCAATGGCTTCACCAAAGGCGACTGGCTCGACGCATCGCTGTTTGCGCTGGCGGTGGCGGTCGGATTAACGCCGGAAATGCTGCCGATGATTGTCAGTTCAAATCTGGCGAAAGGCGCCATCGCCATGTCGCGGCGCAAAGTGATCGTTAAGCGCCTGAACGCGATTCAAAACCTCGGGGCAATGGACATCCTTTGCACCGATAAAACCGGTACGCTGACGCAGGACAACATCATTCTGGAGCATCATCTGGATTGTGCTGGGGTGGAAAACTCACGCGTGCTGATGTTGAGCTGGCTCAACAGCCATTATCAAAGCGGTACGCTGAACCTGATGGATCGCGCCATTTTGCAGTACGGTAAAAACCGGGTTAGCGAGGCGGTTGGCGACAGCTACATCAAAGTGGATGAACTGCCGTTTGATTTTATCCGGCGCCGTGTCTCGGTAGTGGTGCGCGATCGTCGCCTGAATCAACAGATGCTGATCTGCAAAGGCGCAGTGGAAGAGATGCTGAGCATCGCTACCGCCGAGCGCGAAGGCAAGCTGGTGCAGCCGCTGAACGAAACGCGCCGTGCAGAACTATTGGCGCTAGCACATCAATATAATGAGCAGGGTTTCCGCGTGTTGCTGGTGGCCAGTCGCGTGCTGGCGGAGCCGGGTTTACAGCAGCCGTTGAGCGTGGCGGATGAGCAGGGATTGACGGTGGAAGGACTGCTGACCTTCCTCGATCCGCCAAAAGAGAGCGCCGCGAAAGCCATTAGCGCACTGCGCGACAATGGCGTCAGCGTCAAGGTATTAACCGGCGATAATCCGGTGGTTACCGCACGCATTTGCCAGCAGGTTGGCATCGATAGCGGCGCGATCGTTACCGGCGACCAAATTGCATTAATGAGCGATGAGCAATTGGCGGCGGCTGCAGCACAAAGTTCGGTGTTCGCTAAACTCACGCCGCTGCAAAAATCACGACTGGTGAGCACGCTGCAGCAGCTTGGTCACACCGTTGGTTTCCTGGGCGATGGTATTAATGATGCTCCGGCGCTGCGTGATGCTGATGTGGGGATTTCCGTCGATAGCGCGGCGGATATCGCGAAAGAATCTTCCGATATCATCCTGCTGGAAAAAGATTTGATGGTGCTGGAAGAGGGCGTGATGACGGGGCGCGAAACCTTCGGCAACATCATTAAGTACCTGAACATGACCGCCAGTTCTAATTTTGGCAATGTGTTCTCGGTATTGGTGGCCAGCGCCTTTATTCCGTTCCTGCCGATGCTGGCGATTCATCTGCTGATTCAGAACCTGATGTACGATCTGTCTCAGCTGGCGCTGCCGTGGGACAAAATGGACCGTGAATTCCTGCGTAAACCGCGTAAATGGGACGCGCGTAATATCAAACGCTTCATGCTATGGATTGGCCCAACGTCGTCCATTTTCGATATCACCACCTTTGCGCTGATGTGGTACGTTTTTGCGGCGAATACGCCAGAGATGCAATCGCTGTTCCAGTCTGGCTGGTTTATTGAAGGCCTGCTGTCGCAAACGCTGGTGGTACATATGTTGCGGACGCAAAAGATTCCGTTTATCCAGAGTCGCGCTGCGCTGCCGGTGCTGCTGACCACGGCCTGCGTGATGATCGCCGGCATTCTGCTGCCGTTCTCACCGCTGGGTGCCATGGTTGGATTAGTGCCGCTGCCGTGGTCCTACTTCCCATGGCTGGTGGCAACGCTGCTCGGCTATTGCGTCGTCGCGCAGGGCATGAAAATGCTCTACATCAAGCGCTTTGGTCAGTGGTTCTAAGACGATGGAGGTGACATGCGCAACAGAAATCTTAATAAGGTGGTCTTCCATCTGCTGCTGATGATGGTGGTCATCGTGGTGTTGACGCTGGTATTGCGTTAATCACATGAAGGGCAGGAAATCCTGCCCTTTTCTTTACTCTTCATCCGGTTGGTAATACTGCACGCCGATTTCAATGCGCTCGCGCCCGCTGGCGACGCGATGGCGATTGCTGTCGCGCAGCGAATAGATGCAGCCGCAATACTCCTGCTGATAGAAACGTTCGCGCTTGCTGATCTCAATCATGCGTGACGATCCGCCGCCTTTACGCCAATTAAATTGCCAATAAAGCATATCGGGATAGTGTGCAGCCGCACGCACGCCGCAATCGTTAATCTGCTGCATGTTCTTCCAGCGCGAAATGCCAAGTGAACTGGTGATCACCGGAAAACCGTTTTCATGTGCATACAGCGCGGTGCGCTCGAAACGCATATCGAAACACATGGTGCAGCGCACGCCGCGTTCCGGTTCCCACTCCATGCCGCGTGCGCGCGCAAACCAATTGTCTTTGTCGTAATCGGCATCCACAAAAGGGACGCCAAACTGCTCGGCAAAGCGGATGTTCTCCTCTTTACGCAGTTCGTACTCTTTCAGCGGATGAATGTTTGGGTTGTAGAAGAAAATGGTGTAATCAATGCCGGAAGCCAGCATCGCTTCCATCACTTCGCCCGAGCAGGGCGCACAGCACGAGTGCAGCAGTACTTTATTGTGACCGTTGGGTAAAGGTAGCGGCTGGCGTGTGAAGGTATCAGACATAAGAATTATTGGTTAATAGAGTGTTGCGTAAAGTCTAAGGTGATTAGGCTGAAGATGCAAAATTGACGAAAACGGGGCAATAAAAAAGGCCGCAAGCGCGGCCTCTGGATTGGGCAAAGAGCGTTATTCAGTCACTTTCTTTTTCAGATCGCTGGCACCTTCTTTGGTTTTATTCCAGCCTTTCTGCGTGCCTTCTTTCGTGGCATCCCAACCTTTCTCGGAACCTTCTTTAGTATTGTTCCAGGCTTTTTGCGTGCCTTCGCTCGCTTTGCTGCTCAGGTTATCGCTTTTGCCTTCAGCAGCATGTTTAGCTTTCAGCTGCTGCTCTTTACCTTCGTTCTGCGCCTGATGCAGTTTTTCTTTAGCGGTGTTAGCACCGGCTTGCGCGTTAGCGACGGTGTCATCAGTAGCATGTGTAGTAGCGGCAAAAGCCGAAGAAGCCAACAGAAGAGCCGATACTGCAATAATTGTCTTTTTCATAATTCCCTCTTTCTTGAAATATGTCGTCTCAGGTATTCATCCTGGCATAAGCCACGATGGAAAGATTTAAGAATAAACCAGGAATGAAAAAGGTCTAGTTTCGCTGGTGAAATCACGTGCAGATAGCATTTTAAGCCGTTGGCTTTTACAGGGGGCAAGCGCAAATGACGTGCTTTACGTTCAGCAACAAAGATTAAGCCTGCATGCCAACGTTACCCCGCCCTGAATGGTTGTACTGTCATCACTTATCCTCAGTGGGATCTGCTCGACTAGCTCACCTAAAATCTGGAGCAACTTTTACTCATCGTCACGCTCTTTGGCGGCCCGCTGACGGGCATAAAACTCATCTTCTGCGGCGATGATTTCGTCCATCAACGAATCAACATCTACGCTATGCAACTCTTCGGTAAACAGGCCGGTTAACGGTGTTTCTGGCGTTAATTTTCCATCTTCGTACAGCTGCCAGATCTCTTTCGCATAGCGGGTTTGCAGTATTTGCGGGGCAAACTGGCCGTAGTAAGCGGTAATATTATTGACGTCGCGCTCAAACATGGATTCGGCATGATTATTAGCGGCGGCGTCGACAGCTTGTGGCAGGTCGATGATCACTGGCCCGTTCGCGTCCTGTAATACGTTAAACTCTGACAGGTCACCATGAACAATGCCGGCACACAGCATGCGCACGATGTTGCGGATCATGGTTGCGAAATCAACAGCGGCATCCTCTGCCGAAAGCATCACGTCACTCAGACGTGGAGCAACCATGCCTTCTGCATCCGTGACCAGCTCCATCAACAACACACCGTCGATGCAGATATAGGGTTGCGGGACGCGCACGCCAGCATTAGCCAGACGAAATAGCGCATCGACCTCCGCGCTTTGCCAGGTCTCTTCCTGTTGCTTACGTCCGAATTTCGAGCCCTTTTGCATGGCACGCGTATTACGCGAGTTACGGACTTTACGTCCTTCCTGATAATTCACCGCCTGCTTAAAGCTTCTCTGCGTGGCTTCTTTGTACACTTTGGCACATTGAATTTTACCGCCACTTAAAACTGTGTATACGTCAGCTTCTTTGCCGCTTCTAAGTCTTTGAAGTACTTCGTCGATCAAGCCATCATCGACGAGAGGTTGGAGTCTGTTTGGGATTTTCATTCCTGTCGCCTTGAAAGAGTACGAGTACAGATACAAAAAAGCCCGCAAGGCTTACGCCGTGCGGGCTCTTAGGACTTCATCGAATGACTCTGGTGTCATCGATGGAGAATTTTGGTGGAGCTGGCGGGAGTTGAACCCGCGTCCGAAATTACTACACCGTCGGCACTACATGCTTAGTCAGTCTTTACGTTCGCCGGCCAGCTGCGGACAGACACGCCACTGACAAACTAGCCTGATTAGATTTAGTGCTTCAACCCCAGGCAAGGCATCCACACGATCTCTTTTGGGTTTGACCTCTCTTGATCCCCGTCTTAAGAGCGGAAGCTAGGGAGAGAGGGCTTCAAAGCAGGTTATTAAGCTGCTAAAGCGTAGTTTTCGTCGTTTGCGACTATTTTTTTGCGGCTTTTTACGAGGCAAACCGCCCCTCGGCATGCTCCTAAGGCTTCACAATCCCGTCGAGTCCAGAATCAGCCCCAAGAAATTTCAATACTACAGAAAACAGATGTTCAAATCCAGTGCTTAACGCTTTGAATTCTTCATAATACGTGCTTTATCCATCTTCCATTCACGTTCTTTAACGTCGTCACGCTTGTCGTGCTCTTTCTTGCCGCGTGCCACACCAATTTTCAGTTTAGCCCAGGCATTTTTCCAATACATCGACAGCGCAACCACGGTAAAGCCTTCACGGTTAACGCGTCCGTAGAGGGAATCGAGTTCGCGTTGTTTCAGCAGCAGCTTGCGGCTACGCGTGGGATCACACACCACATGCGTTGAAGCCACTGCCAGCGGCTGGAAGGTAGAGCCGAACAGGTAAGCTTCACCATCGCGCAGCAGAATGTAGCTATCGCTGATGTTAGCCTTACCGGCACGGAGTGATTTGACTTCCCATCCTTGCAACGACATACCCGCCTCGAACTCTTCTTCAATGAAGTATTCATGACGTGCGCGTTTATTGAGGGCAATAGTGGCTGAACCGGGTTTGTTAACTTTTTTCTTTGTCATAGTGCGGCGTAGTCTACATCACTCAGTTTATGGGCGCATCCCCTGTCCTGCAGGGCGGTAAAAAACACTCCATTTTAGCACAGCAAGCAAAGCCGTGAATTTTTGTTTGGTGACTGAAAATGGTATTATTCAAGGGTTTTGTGATGAACAGGAACCATTATGGCCCAGATTAGCCGTTCAGCGCTGGTCCCTTATAGCGCTGAGCAGATGTACCGTCTAGTGAATGATGTGGATGCTTATCCTGAGTTTCTGCCGGGCTGCACCGGCAGCCGCGTGCTGGATAACAGCGGAGATCAAATGACCGCCGCCGTTGATGTCTCGAAAGCAGGCATCAGTAAAACATTTACTACGCGTAATACGTTGATCAGTAATCAAAGCATTTTAATGCAGTTGGTTGATGGTCCATTTCGAAAATTGACCGGCGGCTGGCATTTCACTTCGTTAGGTGATGATGCCTGTAAAGTTGAGTTGAGCCTTGATTTTGAGTTCACCAATATGCTGGTAGAAATGGCGTTTGGTCGCATCTTTAAAGAGCTCGCTAACAGCATGGTGCAGGCGTTCAGTCAGCGCGCGAAAGAGGTTTATCGTGCCTGATATCAGCGTGGAAGTGGTATACGCGCTGCCCGAGAAGCAATATTTGCGCTCAGTCACTATTGAAGAGGGCGCGACGGTTGAGCAGGTCATTCAGGCGTCGGGCTTATTGTCGCTGCGCAAGGATATTGACCTTAGCACCAATAAAGTCGGTATCTATAGTCGCCCAGTGAAATTGGCTGATACTGTGCAGGATGGTGACCGTATCGAGATTTATCGGCCGCTGATTGCCGATCCAAAAGAGATGCGGCGTCAACGCGCAGAGCGTGCGGCAGATAAGAAATAGTCGGATAGGAAAACTAAAAAAGGCGCTAAAGCGCCTTTTTTATTGCTGTTCACTTAGCCTTCTTTGCCAGTGAGCTTGGGCTTGTTATCGATGTTGGTCAGCGTTCCGTTGCTATCAAAGGTCAGCGTCAAGGTCTGCTGTTTCACACCTTCATGGCCAGGTTCCTGACGGAACACGTAATACCAAACGTTACTGCCAAAGGGATCGTGCATCATCGGCGTGCCAAGCGTGTAGGCGACCTGCTGCTGCGTCATGCCGTTGTGAATCTTCGACACATCGTTGGCGACCAGGTAATTCCCCTGATTGATATCCGGACGATACACAACGCGCTCAAGGGTGGAACATCCAGCGGTCATCATCAACATTACTACTGCCGCGGCAGTCAGCGTTTTACAGCGCATCTATACATTCCTTTTCTGGGGCCAAACGCCTTTCAGCAGGCTATTTTTTTGCCATCAAATTCTGAACTCTGCCTGCGGCAGGCTTTATCATTCGATTTATATAACTGCCGATGATAATAAACCTTTCCGCTATTTGAAACCTCTACAGAGCAAGCATATGACCACCAGCCGGGAAAAAAGTGCTGTATCAGGCGGCTAAAAGTTCTTTCGCGTTTGCCAGCGTGTTACGAGTGACCTCACTGCCGCCCAGTAGTCGCGCCAACTCTTGCAAGCGCGCACGCTTATCAAGCGGCTGCATATGGGTTTCAGTCATCGCGCCATCGGTCTCTTTGCTGACATAGAAATGATGATGTCCGCAGCCAGCAACCTGCGGCAGATGCGTTACGCACATCACCTGAGTTGATTCACCCAACTGACGCAGCATCTGGCCAACCACAGCGGCGGTTGGACCGCTGATTCCAACATCCACTTCATCGAAGATCATTGCTGGGGTTTCCATTTTCTGTGCGGTGATCACCTGAATGGCCAGAGCGATACGCGATAGTTCACCGCCCGACGCGACTTTGCCCAATGGCTGAAGCGGTTGACCTGGGTTGGTAGTAACGCGGAAATCAATACGTGTCGCGCCGTCAGCGGTGAGTTGATCTGCATTAAACTCCAGAACAATGGCAAACTGGCCATGCGGCATCGCCAGCGTGCGCATACTTTCGGTAATCAGATGACTCAACTCTTGTGCTGCGTGCTCGCGCAATTGATGCAGCTTTTCAGCACTGACTAACGCCGCTTTATGATGAGCCACCACGTCTGACTGTAGCGCTTCCTGATCGCTCTCTTGCTGTGACAACAGCTCCGCTTCATCCAGTAATTGCTGATAAAGCACAGGTAAGGTTTCAGGAGAAACGTGATGTTTGCGCGCAAGGGCGATCTGTCGTGACAGGCGCTGCTCGAGTTCATGCAGACGATTAGGATCGAGATCCAGCCGTTCGCAATAGTGGCGCAGTTCATCGCTGGCTTCACTGAGTTGAATGGCTGCTTCTTCCAGCAGGTTGAAAACGCCGCTAACTTTATTATCCAGCGTTAACAGTTCACCTAGCATATTGCGGGCGCTGTACAGCAGGCTTTGCAGATTGGTGTCATCACCATCGGCGAGGATTTGCAACGCTTGCTGACTGGTTGAAAGCAGTTGGCCGCTGTTCGCCAAACGTTTGTACTCTTCATCAATCTGTTCAAATTCGCCCAACTGTGGGGCAAATTCATTAAGCTCTTTCAGCTGATACTGCAGCAGCTCACGACGTGATTCCCGCTCTTGCGATAACTGCTGATGCTGTGCCAGCGCGCGGCAACTCTGGTGCCAGCGCTGGTAGTGCTGGCGCATGTCGCACAGCACATTGTCATGTGCTGCGTAAGCGTCCAACAGGTGCTTTTGGTGATCGGCTTTGAGCAGGAGCTGGTGAGCATGCTGGCCGTGAATCTGAATCAGCAACTGGCCGAGTTCACGTAGCTGCGACAGCGGCACTGAGGTGCCGTTAATAAAGCCACGCGAACGGCCATCTGCGCTAATCACGCGGCGCAGCAAGCATTCATTACCTTCATCCAGCTGATTCTCAACCAGCCAGCGTTGTGCGGAAGGCGAGGCTTTCAGTTGGAAGCGGGCGCAGATATCTGCACGACTGGCGCCCTGACGCACCATATCTGCTTCAGCGCGGCCGCCTAAACACAGGCCCAGCGCATCGATAGCGATAGATTTACCTGCGCCGGTTTCACCTGTGATCGCTGTCATACCACGATGAAAGTCGATCTCCAGTTCACGAACGATAGCAAAATTACTGATGGTCAGTTGTGCCAGCATAGAATCACCTGTATGTAAAAACAGATATGGTTTTACATACAGTATATCCTGGTTTTTTATACAGTAAAGTGATCGGCGATGATTTTCAGAACAATTTTTTCGACCAACCCAGCTTTGAGCTTAACGTATTAAAATAGTTATAATTTTTAGGGTGAATAAGATTGAGATGATTGGCGCTGCGGCGAATCAGTACATCTTCACCTTCCTGAATCGGCAGGGCTATCTGGCTGTCGCAACTGATCTCAAGGTCGCTGCGTAAGGAGGAAAAGCGCAGACGGATAGTGCTGCTGCTATTAATTACTAGCGGACGTGCGGAGAGCGTATGCGGGAACATGGGCACTAGCGTAATCGCGTCCAGCGACGGCGTAAGAATCGGGCCGCCAGCTGAAAGCGAGTAGGCAGTTGAACCGGTTGGTGTGGAGATAATTAAGCCATCAGAGCGCTGCGAGAAGGCAAACACCTCATCAATATAGACTTCGAATTCAATCATGTGCGCAACTTTTCCGGGATGCAGTACCACTTCATTAATGGCGCTACCGATGCGCGGCGAGCAATCTTCTTTGCAAACCTGCGCCTCCAGCAAGAAGCGGCTTTCGACGAAATAATCACCCTGCAGCACATCATCAAGTTGCTGTTGTGCGTTGTCCGGATCGAGATCGGTTAGAAAACCGAGGTTGCCACGGTTGATCCCAATGACTTTGATGTCATAGCGCGCCAGCACGCGAGCAGCGCCGAGCATGTTGCCATCGCCGCCGACAACCACGGCTAAATCGGCACGTTGACCAATATCCGCCAGGCTGCCAGTTACAGCGTTTTTCAAATCCAGTTCGCGCGCAATCTGCTGCTCGACAATCACCTCATAACCCTTTGCCGTTAGCCAGCGCCAGAGCATTTCATGGGTGGTTAACGCAGTAGGATGGCGCGGATGGCCGACAATCCCGATGCAGTTAAAGTGTTTGTTCATTTAGCGCGAGTTCCTTATAAGCCAAAACGGCCAGGCAATGTGATGGGTTTACTTGAAACCGTCAAACTGATCCCCATAATAAGCCAACCAGCGAGATGAATGTGCAAAACGCGGAGAAATTCATGAGTAGTAAAGAACAGAACACCCCAAACGAGCAAGTCTCAGACGAAATTCAACAGGATCAACAGCACGTGGACGCAGAGACAGCCGCTGAGGTGGATCCACGTGATGAGCGTATCGCGCAACTCGAAGCCGAGTTAGCCATTTCACAAACCGGCGTTCGTGATGCACAGCTGCGTGCTCAGGCGGAGATCGAAAACATCCGTCGCCGTACCGAAATGGATGTGGAAAAGGCGCACAAGTTTGCGCTAGAAAAATTCGCCAACGAACTGCTGCCAGTGATCGATAGCCTGGAGCGTGCGCTGGAAGTGGCTGATAAAGAGAACGCTGAACTGGCTTCGATGATTGAAGGCATCGAGCTGACGCTGAAGTCGCTGCTGGGCGCGGTGCGTAAGTTTGGCGTGGAAGTGGTGGGCGACACCAATGTGCCGTTCAATCCGGAAATCCATCAGGCAATGTCGATGATGGAGTCTGATGATATGGCGCCAAATCACGTGTTGATGGTAATGCAGCGTGGTTACACCCTCAACGGTCGTCTGCTGCGTCCGGCGATGGTGGCAGTGACCAAAGCCAAAGGCTAATTCCTTGCTGTAATGACAACGGCCGCATAATGCGGTCGTTTGTTTTTATGGCAGTTGCGGCATCCAATCGATCGGGGTTTGACCCGATTGGCTTAATAGCGCGTTAGCCTGTGAAAAGTGTTTGCTACCAAAAAAGCCGCGATGGGCCGAGAGCGGAGAAGGGTGCGGTGCTTTTAGGACATGATGACGCTGCGTATCAATGATGCTGCCTTTCTTCTGCGCATGTGAACCCCACAGTAAGAAAATCACCCCTTCGCGGTGCTGATTGATGGCGCTAATAACGTTATCCGTAAAGGTTTCCCAGCCAAAGCGCGCGTGCGAATGCGCCTTGCTGGCTTCCACCGTTAATACGGTATTCAACAGCATCACGCCTTGCGTTGCCCAACTCTCGAGAAAACCGTGTTTGGGACGTACAAAACCGGGAATATCCAACTCTAATTCTTTGTACATATTCAGCAGCGACGGTGGAATGGCCACGCCGGGCAGCACGGAAAATGCCAGCCCATGCGCCTGGTTTGGACCGTGATACGGATCCTGGCCCAAAATAACCACTTTGATATCGCCCAGTTCAGTGAGGCGGAAGGCGTTAAACACATCCTTCTGCGGCGGATAAACCGTTACGCCAGCAGCGCGTTCATTGGCAACCGCTTTAAGAGTTTCCACGAAGTAAGGTTTCTCTTTCTCTTCAGCCAGCACATCATGCCAGGTTAGCTTCTCAGCCATCATTGACTCCCTGCAAATTAATACGCCTAGCTTAACGTGTCAGGCACAGCAGCAGAAGAGTAAAAATAATTTGAAAATTTACGTAAAAAGTTAACTTTAAAAATTGTTGTGAATCAATTTGTTAGCTTTTGACGCGTTTAAAGCGATTGGACAAAATTGATACAGGTCAAAACCAAGGATTTCTTTGAGTGATATACCAGAGCATTCCATAACCGATTGATAAACGCTGTCCCTGTGCGGCAGCCTAAAGCCCTGGAGGCCCACTATGATTACCGGAATTCAAATTACTCAGGCAAGTAATCCACAGTTGATGAACTCATTCTGGCTGCTGGACGATGAGAAAGCTGAAGCACGCTGCCTGTGTGCTAAAGGTGATTTCTCTGAAGATCAGGTCGTTGCTATCAGCGATCTGGGTGAAATTGCTTACCGTGAAATTCCACTTGAGCAGAAACCGCAGGTGCGTATTGAAGGTGGTCAGCACCTGAACGTAAACGTACTGCGTCGTGAAACGTTGGAAGATGCCGTGAACCATCCGGAAAAATATCCACAGTTGACCATTCGCGTTTCCGGCTATGCCGTGCGCTTTAACGCGCTGACGCCAGAGCAGCAGCGTGATGTTATTACTCGTACATTTACCGAAAGCCTGTAATTGCAGCGCTGAAGAAAAGACACACAGCAATACAAGCCGCGCCAATGTTGATTGGCGCGGCTTTTTTATATTGTGCGTTGAAAAAGAGAGGCTTCTGAAGGGACGTTCATAACGAAAGCGCTATTTCGCTACGCTTAAAACAAAAAAATCGCCTCAAAAGAGGCGATCAGTTTCAGACGTTGCTGTTTTATTCCGCACCGGATTCTGGTGCATCGCTACCGCTTGGCTTGCGGCGTTTACCGACATTTTTGGTATCGCGATGGCGTTTTTTCACGCGTGGTTTCTCTTCTTCTTTCTCTTTCTTCTCTTTGCGCTTCGCAAGGGCCTTTTTCGACGGTTTTCCCGTCACTTTAGCGCTTGGCGCACGGCTTTCTGGACGCAGTTCATCAATCACACGCGCCTTTAACGGCTCGTTGATGTAACGGGTGATTTTGCCCAGCAGCACGTGATCGTGTGCCTCAACCAGCGAAATTGCTGTACCTTTACGGCCCGCACGCGCGGTACGACCGATGCGGTGCAGATAGGTATCGGCAGTGCGCGGCAAGTCGTAGTTGATAACGTGTGAGATATCGTCAATGTCGATACCGCGAGCGGCAACGTCAGTAGCGATCATCACCTTAACGCGGCCATCATTCATGCGTTTGATCGCTTCGTTACGGTTCACCTGCACCATTTCGCCTTCAAGATAGCTGGTGCGAATGCCGGCTTCATGCAGCCATGTGACCAGCTCATGCAGACGCTCGCGTTTGCGCACAAACACGATGACGCGCGTGGCATCGGGCTGTTTCAGCAGATGAATCAGCAGCTTATTTTTATGCTCGAGATCGTCAGCGCGGTAATACCATTGCTGGATTTTTTTACGTTCGCTTTTGCTTGGGTCGGCCTCGATAAAGACTGGCTCATTCAGCAAACGCTCGGCGAAGTCTTTGATGTGCTCGCCTTCCAGCGTCGCCGAGAACAACAGCGTCTGCTTGCGCCAGCGGGTTTCTGCGGCGATGGTTTCGATGTCCTGCGCAAAGCCCATATCGAGCATGCGGTCAGCTTCATCAAGAATCAGTGTCTCCACAGCACGGCAGTCAAAGTTCTCTTCTTTGATGTATTGCAGTAGACGGCCGGTGGTCGCGACGACGATGTCCTGGTTTTCGCTGAACACTTCGGCATGGTTCATATACGCCACGCCACCGGTGATGGTGGCGATATCCAGATGCGTGTGTTTAGCCAGTTCGCGTGCGTGATCGGCAACCTGCATCGCCAGTTCGCGCGTTGGGGTGACAATCAAAATGCGTGGCGGGCCTGATTTCTTGCGCGGGAAATCGAGCAAATGCTGTAAAGCGGGCAGCAAAAACGCTGCAGTTTTCCCCGTCCCGGTTGGAGCCGAACCCAGAACGTCACGGCCTTCCAGCGCGGCAGGAATGGTCTCGGCCTGAATAACAGTAGGGCGAGTGAAGCCTTTTTCCTGCAAAGCTTGTAGCAGGCTTTCGTCGAGTTCGAGTTCGGAGAATGTGGTTACGGTCATGGTCTACCTCAGTTTGGGGCGCTGATTATAGACAGAACGAATATAATCTTCATCTGTTTGTGTAGTTATTACAGGCGCAGGTGAATTCCCATCCCCACCACGTTACACTTCCGGCAGTAAAAAATTCAATGGTAGTGAAGAATGTCTCAGCACCAGCCGCAGGCGCGGCAAACGTTAAGAAAAGATGGTTTTACCTTTAAACAATTCTTCGTCGCACACGATCGCTGTGCGATGAAAGTGGGCACCGATGGCGTGTTAATTGGCGCATGGGCGCCTGTTGCAGATGTCCGTCGCATCCTCGATATAGGCTGCGGCAGCGGACTGATTGCGCTGATGTTGGCGCAGCGCACGTCGTCTCAGGTACAGATTGATGCGGTCGAGCTGGAAGCCAGCGCTGCGCAGCAGGCGCAGGAAAATATGCAGGCTTCGCCGTGGGCGGATCGCATTACGGTTCATCATCAGGATATTGTTAGCTGGAGCGAGCAGTGCGAAAAACGCTATTCGCTGATCGTCAGTAACCCACCTTTTTTTGCGCCAGGTATGGCTTCTGGCAGCATAGAGCGAGATACCGCACGCAGTACCGCCACACTCGATCATCTCACCCTGCTGCGTTGCGCGGCGCAGTTGATTGAGGAAGAGGGACTTTTTTGTGTGGTGCTGCCCGCAGAGGCAGGAGAAGCGCTGATTGCACTCGCAGAAGCCGACGGCTGGCATCTGCGCTATCGCTACGACGTAGCCGCTTATGCGCAGCGTCCACCGAATCGGGTGGTCTTAGGCTTTTCTCCAACCGCAGGCGAAACGCTGCTGGAGCGTCTCGCCATTCGCGATGAAGATAAAAGCTATTCGGCAGACTGGCTCAGCCTGGTCAAAGCGTTTTACCTATTCCGTTAGCGTTGGCTGCAGGATGGTCGGTAAGGCTTCCGCAAGCAGGTCGGGATTGTCGAGGGTAAAGTGCAACCCGCGGCTCTCCTTGCGTTGCAGTGCACAGCGCACCATCAGTTCGGCGACCTGAACCAGATTACGTAGCTCCAATAGATTGTTGGATAGGCGGAAATGCGCGTAGTACTCATCGATCTCCTGCTGTAGCAAATTGATGCGTCGCAGTGCGCGCTCCAGCCGTTTGGTGGTGCGAACAATGCCCACGTAATCCCACATAAACAGCCGCAGTTCGTGCCAGTTGTGTTGAATGACCACGCGCTCATCGGCATCATCAACGCGGCTTTCATCCCATGCGGGTAGATGTTCCACCGCCGCGACATCGGGCAGGCGAGCGATCATGTCTTCCGCCGCTGACCAACCGTAAACCAGGCACTCCAGCAGTGAGTTTGATGCCATGCGATTGGCACCGTGCAAGCCGGTGTAGCTCACTTCGCCGATGGCATAGAGCCCGTCTACGTCAGTTCGTCCCTGCTGATCAACCATCACACCGCCGCAGGTATAATGCGCCGCGGGCACGATGGGAATAGGCTCTTTGGTAAGATCCAGGCCGAAGGTCAATAACTTTTCATAGATCATCGGGAAGTGGGCGCGCACAAAGCTTTCCGGCTGGTGGCTAATGTCGAGATACATGCAATCGACGCCCAGGCGTTTCATCTCATGGTCAATCGCGCGCGCGACGATATCGCGCGGGGCCAGTTCGGCTCGCTCGTCAAAGTCAGGCATAAAGCGCGATCCATCTGGTCGCAGCAGCCAGGCACCTTCACCGCGCAATGCTTCGGTTAACAGGAAATTCTGTGCTTGCGGATGGAATAAACAGGTAGGGTGGAATTGATTGAATTCCAGGTTGGCCACGCGACAACCGGCGCGCCATGCCATCGCGATGCCATCGCCGGACGCCACATCCGGATTCGTGGTGTATTGATACACTTTCGCTGCGCCGCCGGTGGCTAAAACCACGGCGCGCGCGCGACAGGTTTCTACCTGTTCGCGATTGCGGTTCCAGATCCACGCGCCAACCACACGGCGTTTGCCCGGCAAACCGAGCTTATCGGAGAGAATTAAATCCACCGCATTGGTGCGTTCGATAATGCGGATATTGGGATGACTCAGCGCCTGGCTTACCAGCGTGGTTTCAACCGCACGACCAGTGGCATCGGCGCTGTGCAGGATACGACGATGGCTGTGGCCGCCTTCGCGTGTGAGATGGTAACGTGCTTCGCCGTCAACCTGCGGCTCTTTATCGAATGCTACGCCATTATCAATTAACCATTGCACACAGTGACGCGCATTACTGGCGATGAAACTCACTGTTTGACGATCGCATAAGCCCGCTCCGGCCACCAGCGTGTCTTCTACGTGAGATTCAATGCTGTCCGTTTCATCAAACACTGCGGCAATTCCGCCCTGCGCATACAGCGTTGAGCCTTCATTGACCTGGGCTTTACTGAGCACAGTCACCTGATAATGCGGTGCCAGTCGCAGTGCTAAAGATAAACCTGCCGCACCGCTGCCGACGATGAGTACATCACACTGATAATCAGGAAGAGAGGTCATGATGTTTAATTTACTAAACAAAAGGTCGCTTGAGCATAAGCCTGGATAGCGATGCTGTGAAGTATTTTGAACAAATTACGCCGGAAAATTATCCTGCCACTCAGGATAGTAACGCGATATCAGTAGGTTAACGTTTAAAATAAGCAGAATGTGTTTTTTATAGTAAACACTCTGAAAATTCAGGTAATAAAGGTGAAAATGACCGCATCATAAGGTACTCTGCCAGCGATTATCGGTGCCGCAAAAGACACCACCGGCGTGGCAAGTCGCTACACTGAAAGACCATCAACAACAATGATGTCGTGGTTCCGATACGGAAATATTCAGGTCGTTGTGAACTTTAGGCCAGCAGATCACTCTAAGCGCATGCTTGCTCAGAACAATGAGATGTGCTGGCAGTTCACTTACGCATAAAAAAGTTTTGGGGAGATATTACCTCGGATGAGCGAGCAGTTAACGGATCAGGTTCTCGTTGAGCGGGTTCAGAAGGGAGATCAAAAGTCCTTTAATTTACTGGTGATTCGATACCAGCATAAAGTGGCGAGCCTGGTTTCACGCTATGTTCCCTCAGGCGATGTGCCTGATGTGGTTCAGGAATCTTTTATTAAAGCGTATCGCGCACTGGAGTCGTTCCGTGGCGACAGCGCTTTTTATACATGGCTGTACCGTATCGCGGTGAATACAGCAAAAAATTATCTGGTTGCTCAGGGGCGACGTCCGCCATCCAGTGATGTGGATGCTATCGACGCCGAGAATTTCGAAAGTGCAGGTGCGTTAAAAGAAATTTCGAACCCTGAGAACTTAATGTTGTCTGAGGAACTGAAACAAATCGTCTTT
This sequence comes from Pantoea sp. GM01, assembly GCF_000282675.1. Classification (NCBI taxonomy): domain Bacteria; kingdom Pseudomonadati; phylum Pseudomonadota; class Gammaproteobacteria; order Enterobacterales; family Erwiniaceae; genus Pantoea; species Pantoea sp. GM01. Next base: position 17,773 of record NZ_AKIU01000009.1, read on the forward strand.
CGCACCATTGAGGCGCTTCCCGAAGATCTTCGTATGGCCATTACCCTTAGGGAATTGGATGGCTTAAGTTACGAAGAGATTGCCGTCATCATGGATTGTCCGGTTGGTACCGTACGTTCGCGTATCTTCCGTGCACGAGAGGCTATTGATAATAAAGTTCAACCGCTTATCCAACGTCAGTGATAACGGCTACTGGAAGGGTACCAAGGCATGCAGAAAGAAAAACTTTCCGCTTTAATGGATGGTGAAACTTTAGATAACGAGCTGTTGGCGTCGTTGTCAAAGGATGCGGATCTTCAGCAAAGCTGGGAAAGCTACCATCTCATCCGCGACACCTTACGAGGTGATATCGGTGAAGTGCTGCATTTTGATATCTCCGCACGTGTAGCTGCGGCCATCGAAAATGAGCCGACGCGCAAAGTCACTCCGCTGATCCCTGAAGCGCAGCCTGAGCCGTCACGCTATGAAAAGATGCCGTTCTGGCGTCGTGGTGGCAGCTGGGCTGCACAGTTGACTCAGGTTGGTGTCGCTGCCTGTGTATCACTGGCGGTGATTGTGGGTGTTCAGCACTACAACAGTTCACCAACCGGCAGTGCAACGGAAGCCTCTGACTCACCCGCGTTTAATACCTTGCCAATGATGGGTAAAGCGTCGCCGGTTAGCTTAGGTGTGCCGTCTGAAGCGTTCGACACCAATAGTTCTAATCAGCAGGTGCAGGAACAGCGTCGTCGCGTGAATGCCATGCTGCAGGATTATGAACTGCAACGTCGTCTGCATGCCGATCAGGTTCAGTTTGAAAAGAACGATCCGCAACAGGCACAGGCTAATGTTCCTGGAAACCAGTCGTTAGGAACTCAGCAGCAGTAATGAAGCAGCTTTGGTGTGCCGTTAGCCTGCTGGCAGGCAGCCTGTTTTGCTCATCTATCGCCTCGGCGCAGACATCTGCGTCCGGGGCGTTGTTACAGCAGATGGAGCAGGCAAGCCAGAACCTCAACTACGAATTTGCCTACATCAATGTCTCGCGTCTCGGCATTGAATCTCTGCGTTATCGTCACGCGGTAATCGACAATCGTATCTTCGCTCAACTTCTGCAGATGGATGGGCCGCGCCGTGAAGTGATTCAGCGCGGTAACGACATCAGCTATTTCGAGCCGGGATTAGATCCATTCTCGCTGCCGGGCAATCACATTATTGATGCACTTCCTGCGTTGATGTTCGCGGACTTCTCCCGTTTGGGCGAGTCTTACGATTTCATCCCCGTGGGGCGCTCGCGCATGGCCGATCAGATGTGCGAAGTGGTGCGTATCGTGTCGCGCGATGGCACACGCTACAGCTATGTGGTGTGGCTGGATGTGGATACCAAATTGCCGCTGCGTATTGATCTGCTCGATCGTGACGGAGAAACGCTGGAGCAGTTCCGGGTGATCAGTTTTGCCGTTGATGAAGGCGTGCGTAATCTGATGCAAGGTCTGGAAAAGGCTAATCTGCCGCCGTCGCTGTCACTGCCGGCGGGAGATAAAGTTGAACTTAGCTGGCAGCCAGGCTGGCTTCCGGCAGGCATGAAGTTGATTTCACAAAGTCGACGCAATATTCCGTCGATGAACAAAACTGTCGAATCTCGCCTGTATAGCGACGGCTTATTCAGCTTCGCTATCAATATTACTCCAGCAGATAAAAGCAGCAGCGTGCAGGCATTGCGCACTGGGCGTCGTACGGTGCAGACAGAAGTGCGCAATAATAGTGAAATCACGGTGGTGGGCGAATTGCCGCCAGCTACTGCCAAACGTATTGCGGACAGCATAGATTCGGGTTCACCAAAATGATGAGAGAATGGGCCACCGTCGTGGCGTGGAAGGAAGGCATTGCTACGTTGCATACGGAAGCTAAAACCTCCTGTAACAGCTGTTCGGCGCGCAAAGGCTGCGGCAGCCACGCGCTTAATCAGCTGGGACCCAAAAATGCTCACGTTATGACTATCGCCAGCGCGGAGCCGTTGCAACCTGGGCAGCGTATCGAATTAGGCATTCGTGAAAGCAGTTTACTGGGATCGGCGTTGCTGGTTTACATGACGCCGCTGTTTGGCCTGTTTTTGGTTGCAGGTATCTTCCAGATGTTGTTCCACAGCGATGTTGCTGCGGCCTGTGGCGCACTGTTAGGCGGCATTGGCGGCTTTATCGTGGCGAAAGGTGTCTCTAACGTATTCGGCGATCGCGAGGCATTTCAGCCTGTGATTCTCAGTGTTGCGTTACCTCCCGATGCACTGCGTGTGGAAAGCGAAGTTTGATCCCCGTCAGGGCCGCATCGGATGCGGCTTCCTCTATTCTGCTTAACCGCTGAAATCTGTTGCGATTCCCCACAGTTCCATTCTTTAACGCGCGGCGTTAACAGTGTAATATGCGTCGTCATTAATGAGGCCGACAGGGTTCCGGGTAAAGCTGACTTTCCTGAATGTGTCTGTGCTCAAGTTTCCCACTGATTTTCTACGTGAAGATATTCATATAAATGAAGCACATAAGAAATTTCTCCATCATCGCTCACATTGACCACGGCAAATCAACGCTCTCTGACCGTTTGATTCAAATTTGTGGTGGCCTGAGCGATCGTGAGATGGCTGCGCAAGTTCTCGACTCAATGGATCTGGAACGTGAACGCGGCATTACCATTAAAGCGCAGAGCGTAACGCTCGATTACAAAGCGCTGGACGGTGAAACTTACCAGCTCAATTTTATCGATACTCCCGGACACGTTGACTTCTCCTATGAAGTTTCCCGCTCTTTGGCGGCGTGTGAAGGAGCATTGCTGGTGGTCGATGCAGGGCAGGGCGTTGAAGCGCAGACGCTGGCAAACTGCTACACCGCAATGGAAATGGATCTGGAAGTGGTACCGGTATTGAACAAAATCGACCTGCCTGCCGCCGATCCAGAGCGCGTAGCGGAAGAGATTGAAGATATCGTCGGCATCGACGCTACCGATGCGGTACGTTGTTCGGCGAAAACCGGCGTCGGCGTGCCCGATGTGCTGGAACGTCTGGTGCGCGACATTCCGCCGCCAGAAGGCGATCCAGAAGGTCCTTTGCAGGCGCTGATTATCGATTCATGGTTCGATAACTACCTTGGTGTGGTGTCGCTGATTCGTATCAAAAACGGTACGCTGCGCAAAGGCGACAAAGTGAAGGTCATGAGTTCTGGCCAAAGCTATAACGCTGACCGCCTGGGTATCTTCACGCCGAAACGCGTTGATCGCAACGAGTTGAACTGCGGTGAAGTGGGCTGGTTGGTGTGTGCGATTAAAGATATCCTCGGCGCGCCAGTAGGCGATACGCTGACCTTGCAGCGCAATCCGGCGGAGAAAGTGTTACCTGGCTTCAAAAAAGTGAAGCCACAGGTTTATGCCGGTCTGTTCCCGATCAGTTCCGACGACTATGAAGCGTTCCGTGATGCGCTGGGCAAATTGAGCCTGAACGATGCATCACTGTTCTACGAGCCAGAGAGCTCAACGGCGCTGGGCTTCGGTTTCCGCATCGGCTTCCTCGGTCTGTTGCACATGGAGATCATTCAGGAACGTCTGGAGCGTGAATACGATCTCGACCTGATCACCACCGCGCCGACCGTAGTTTATGAAGTGGAAACCACCGATGGTGAAACGATTTACGTCGATAGCCCGTCGAAACTGCCACCGCTGAATAATATTGCAGAGCTGCGTGAACCGATCGCTGAGTGTCATATGCTGCTGCCGCAGGAGTTCCTCGGTAACGTCATTACGCTGTGTATCGAAAAACGTGGCGTACAAACCAACATGGTTTACCACGGTAAGCAGGTTGCGCTGACGTATGAAATTCCGATGGCTGAAGTGGTGCTCGACTTCTTCGACCGTCTGAAATCAACCTCGCGCGGCTATGCATCGCTGGATTATAACTTCAAACGTTTCCAAACCTCTGACATGGTGCGTGTCGACGTGATGATTAACTCAGAACGTGTTGATGCGCTGGCGCTGATTACTCACCGTGATAACTCACAATATCGTGGCCGCGATCTGGTGGAGAAGATGAAAGATCTGATCCCTCGTCAGCAGTTTGATATTGCGATTCAGGCGGCAATCGGCAACCACATTATCGCTCGCTCAACGGTCAAACAGCTGCGTAAAAACGTCCTGGCGAAATGCTATGGCGGCGACGTGAGCCGTAAGAAGAAACTGTTGCAGAAGCAGAAAGACGGTAAGAAGCGAATGAAGCAGGTCGGCAACGTTGAGCTGCCGCAGGAAGCATTCCTTGCCATTCTGCATGTCGGTAAAGACAGCAAATAAGGATTTTTAATGGCTAACATGTTCGCCCTGGTTTTAGTGATCGCAACGCTGGTCACTGGCGTTATCTGGTGTATCGATCGCTTTAAATGGGCACCGGCACGTCGTGCTAAGCAGGCTGCAGCGCAAGCGCAGGCTGGCAACGCACTCGACAGCAAAACGCTGGCGAAAGTGGCCGCACAACCGGGTTGGGTAGAAACCACGGCATCGGTGTTCCCGGTGCTGGCGGTGGTATTGATTGTGCGTTCGTTCATTTTTGAGCCGTTCCAGATTCCCTCAGGCTCTATGATGCCAACGCTGCTGATTGGTGACTTCATCCTCGTGGAGAAGTTTGCTTACGGCATTAAAGATCCAATTACCCAAACCACGCTGATTCCAACCGGTCATCCGCAGCGCGGTGATGTCGCGGTATTCAAATATCCGAAAGATCCGAGCGTGGATTACATCAAGCGCGTGATTGGCTTGCCAGGCGACAAAGTGGTGTTTGATCCTTACAGCAAAACCCTGACCATCAATCCGGGTTGCAGCAGCGGCAATTGCAGTACCGCGCTGCCGGTAACGTACACTAACGTTGAGCCAAGCAACTTCATTCAAACCTTCAGCGGCTTTGATGGCAATGAAACCGGTAACGGCTTCTTCCAGGCTCCGCAGGGTGAAACCATGAAGGGCGGTTTGCGTCTCGGCACCCGTAAAGAGACTTTGGGCAACGTAACGCACGATATCTTGCTGGTAAACGAAGCGCAAAGTCAGGCAAGCATGTATTATCAGCAGCCTGGCCAGCCGCAATCGACATGGATTGTGCCGCAAGGGCAGTATTTCATGATGGGTGACAACCGTGATAACAGCGCCGACAGCCGCTACTGGGGCTTTGTGCCCGAGAAGAATCTGGTCGGTAAAGCGGTAGCTATCTGGATGAGCTTCGAGAAACAAGAAGGACAGTGGCCGACCGGCGTGCGCTTTAGCCGCATTGGTGGGATTCATTGATAAAAGCGCTGTTTAGCCTTGGCTGAACAGCAATGGTTGGCCTCCTTTTGGGGGCCAGTGCACACGAAACAGAACAGGTTGGCACCTCAGCCCTGTTTCGTATGCAGAGTGACAGACGCACTGAACAACTGGAATCGCATGAACCCCATCGTCATTAACAAGCTGCAGCGCAAACTGGGCTACACTTTTACTCATCCGGATTTATTGCAGCAGGCATTGACGCATCGTAGTGCCAGCAGCAAACACAATGAACGTCTTGAATTTCTTGGCGATTCTATTCTCAGCTATGTGATTGCTAATGCGCTGTATCACCGCTTCCCACGCGTGGATGAAGGCGATATGAGCCGCATGCGCGCCACGCTGGTGCGCGGCAATACGTTGGCGGAGATGGCGCGAGAGTTCGACCTCGGCGAGTGTTTGCGCCTCGGTCCGGGCGAGCTGAAAAGCGGCGGTTTCCGTCGTGAATCGATTCTTGCGGATACCGTTGAAGCCTTAATTGGCGGCATTTTCCTTGATAGCAGTATTCAGACCGTCGAAAAGTTAATTCTCGATTGGTATCACTCACGACTGGAACAGATCAGTCCGGGTGATAAACAGAAAGATCCGAAAACGCGCCTGCAGGAGTATTTGCAGGGACGTCATCTGCCGCTGCCCTCTTATTTGGTGGTGCAGGTGCGTGGCGAAGCCCACGATCAGGAATTCACCATTCACTGTCAGGTGAGTGGCATGGCAGAACCGGTGGTGGGCATTGGCTCCAGCCGCCGTAAAGCCGAGCAAGCAGCCGCCGAACAGGCGTTAATCAAGCTTGGCCTCGAATAAATAGTCACATCGCAGCGTCGAAAGCGGCGCTGCCCAAGTCAGGACTCGAATGAGCGAACTCGAAACATATAGCGGCTTTGTCGCGATTGTAGGCCGACCAAACGTCGGTAAATCCACTTTGCTGAACCAGTTACTGGGGCAGAAGGTGTCGATCACTTCACGCAAACCGCAAACCACGCGTCACCGTATTATGGGCATCCACACCGAAGGCGCTTATCAGGCGATCTACGTGGATACGCCAGGGCTGCATATGGAAGAGAAGCGGGCTATCAACCGCTTGATGAACCGTGCGGCCAGCAGCTCCATCGGTGATGTTGAGCTGGTGATATTTGTGGTTGAAGGCACGCGCTGGACGCCAGACGACGAGATGGTGCTTAACAAGCTGCGGGATAATAAAGTTCCTGTGGTATTGGCGATCAATAAAGTCGACAACATTCAGGATAAGAGCATTCTGTTGCCCCATCTGCAGTTCCTCAGCCAGCAGATGAACTTCCTCGAAATCGTACCGATCTCTGCGGAAAGCGGCAAAAATGTTGACGCTATTGCGGCGATTGCGCGCAAATGCTTGCCAAAATCTGAGCATCATTTCCCAGAAGATTATGTCACCGACCGCTCGCAGCGCTTTATGGCATCTGAGATCATCCGTGAAAAATTGATGCGCTTCCTTGGCGCTGAGCTGCCTTATTCCGTCACCGTAGAAATTGAGCAGTTTGTCTCTAACGAGCGCGGCGGCTATGACATCAATGGCCTGATCCTCGTTGAGCGCGAAGGCCAGAAGAAGATGGTCATCGGCAATAAAGGCGCCAAGATCAAAACTATCGGCATTGAATCGCGTAAAGACATGGAAGAGATGTTTGAGGCGAAAGTGCATCTTGAACTGTGGGTTAAAGTGAAATCTGGCTGGGCGGACGATGAACGTGCGCTGCGCAGCTTAGGTTACTCTGACGAAGGGTAATCGATGGAAGGCTGGCAACGCGCCTTTGTGCTGCATAGTCGCCCTTACAGCGAAACCAGCCTGCTCCTCGATCTGTTCAGCGAAAGCGAAGGGCGCGTCCGCGTCCTTGCCAAAGGCGCCCGTTCGCGCCGCTCCCAACTGAAAGGTGCGCTACAACCCTTCACGCCGCTGCTGGTGCGCTGGGGCGGTCGTGGCGACGTCAAAACGCTGCGTAATGCCGAAGCCGTTTCATTGGCATTGCCGCTCAGCGGCATTACGCTCTACTGCGGGCTGTACGTCAATGAACTGCTGTCGCGCGTGCTGGAGCAGCAAATCCCCTTCTCGGACATGTTCTTCGATTACCTGAATTGCATCCAAACGCTGGCAGCAGGCAACGGCTCGCCTGAGCCGGCGCTGCGTCGTTTTGAGCTGGCGCTGCTGGGTCATCTCGGCTACGGCGTCGATTTCCGGCATTGTGCCGGCAGCGGCGAAGAGGTTGCCGATGGCATGACCTACAGCTACCGCGAAGAGAAGGGCTTTATCGCCAGCCTGGTGGTCAATCAGCGCAGCTTTACTGGCCGCCAACTGCGTGCGCTATGGGAACGTGAATTCCCCGATGCCGATACTTTGCGCGCCGCCAAACGCTTTACGCGGATGGCGCTGAAGCCCTATCTGGGCGGCAAACCGCTGAAGAGTCAGGAACTGTTTCGTCAGTTCGTGCCAAAAAAGAGACCCGATGTGGCAAACGACTAGCGCTGGTCGTACCGCCTGATATATTCAGCGCAGTACACTGCAAACACACTGAACACATTTAAGGATTGTCATGGCTGAGTTGCTGTTAGGCGTCAACATTGACCACATTGCCACCGTACGTAACGCACGTGGCACAAACTATCCCGATCCGGTGCAGGCTGCGTTTGTTGCCGAGCAGGCCGGTGCCGACGGCATTACCGTGCATCTGCGTGAAGATCGCCGCCACATTACTGACCGCGATGTACGCATTCTGCGTGACACCATTCAGACGCGCATGAATCTGGAGATGGCGGTCACGGACGAGATGATCGACATCGCCTGCGAAATCAAACCTCACTTCGTTTGCCTGGTGCCGGAAAAGCGTCAGGAAGTGACCACTGAAGGTGGGCTGGATGTGGCCGGTCAGCAGGATAAAATTAACGCCGCGGTGCGCCTGCTGAGCGACGCTGGCATCCTGGTGTCGCTGTTTATCGATGCCGATCATCGCCAGATTGAAGCCGCCGTTGCCAGCGGCGCACCCTATATTGAAATTCACACCGGCGCCTACGCCGAAGCGCCTGAAGGTCTGGCGCGCCAGGCTGAACTGTCGCGCATTCGTAAAGCCGCGACTTTCGCCGCCAGCCTTGGCCTGAAAGTGAATGCTGGCCACGGTTTGACCTACCACAACGTGCAGCCGATTGCTGAACTGCCGGAAATGCACGAACTGAATATCGGCCATGCGATTATTGGTCGCGCACTGTTCAGCGGCCTGGCCGATGCGGTCAGCGAAATGAAGCAGCTGATGCGGGAAGCGCGTCGCTAATGGCGATTCTCGGACTCGGCAGCGACATCGTAGAGATCGAGCGCATTGCGGGCGTGATTGAGCGCTCCGGCGATCGCCTGGCGCGCCGCGTATTGAGCGAAGCGGAGTGGCAGCAATATCAGGCGCACCAGCAACCGGTGCGCTTTCTTGCTAAACGCTTTGCGGTGAAAGAGGCGGCAGCGAAAGCGTTTGGCACCGGCATTCGCGGTGGCCTGGCGTTCAATCAGTTTGAAGTGTACAACGATGCGCTGGGTAAGCCGGGATTACGTTTCTTTGAGCAGGCGAAAGTGATTGCCAGCCAGCTCGGAGTGCAGCACGTGCATGTGACGTTAGCGGATGAACGCCACTACGCTTGCGCGACGGTGATTATCGAGAATTAAGGGTGCAACACCACAAACTTCTCCCACAGCGCCTCACGACTCTCCAGGTGCTGTGGATCCGCAATAATGGTGTTATCAATCGGGCAGACGCTTTGGCAGGTCGGCACATCATAATGGCCCACGCACTCAGTGCAGCGGTCGACATCAATCTCATAGATCGCGTCGCCTAAACTGATTGCCTGGTTTGGGCATTCAGGTTCGCACATATCGCAATTGATGCATTTAGTGGTGATGAGCAGGGCCATAGCGGAAATCCAATAACAGCAGAAAAGGCGCGGGTATTATACGCGCCTCATCTCATCAGACCAGCTTTTTCACCAACTCTTCGCTGTGACGAATATGGCTGGATGCGCGTTCCGGATCGTTCTGCACCAGCGCCATAAACAGCAAATCGGTGAGTGCCAGTTGCGCACTGGTTGAGGAAATTGCCGCACTGCGCGTGCTCTGCTCTTCCGCTACGGTGTAGAGACAAACCGTCGCACACTGCTGCAGGGCATTCGGCGTGAAGCCAGTAAAAGCCAGCACATCGGCGCCAACCTGCGCCGCTTCCTGCGCCGCCAGATTGATTTCGCGACGTTCGCCGGTGTAGGAGATCGCCAGCAACACATCGCCCGGCGCCATCGCCTGCACGCTGGCCAGCAGCGCATGCATATCCTGCTCCGCCACCGCATTAATGCCGATTTTCATCAGTTTCCATGAGAAATCTTTCGCCACCAAACCCGATGCACCGATGCCGACCAGAAGAATACGGTTGGCATTTTTCAGCAGCTGTAAGGTTTGCAGCAGCTTCTCTTCGCTATTGATATCCAGCGTGGCGCGGATCGCCGAGATCTTTTCCGTCAGCAGCTTTTCACCCACCACTTTGAGTGGGTCATCGCTAAGAATATGGTTATGCACGGTAATGGCATCGCGATCGGCCATTGATTCGCTCAGCGCCAGCTTCAGCGCCGGGAAGCCTTTATAGCCCAGCTTCTGGGCAAATTTCACCACGCTGGACTGGCTGACACCCGACTCCTCAGCCAGTTTTTGTGAACTCAGATGCCGTGCACGGTCCGGCTGCGACAGCAAAAAATCCGCCAGGCGACGCTCATTTAGCGCCAGTCGAGGATAAAGTTGGCGAATGCGCAGCAATGAACTCATTGTTCGATCCTTAATTCATCTTTCCAGATAGAGCGTAGTGCGGTTACGCGCAGGATGTCGGGCGATTGCCGCCAGATGACAGCGCGCGGGCACAGAGAATAAACTATTCAGCTGGCATTGTAGTCATTGGAATTAAAAATAGCAGCTTTCGCCCCAAACGCTGAAGCTGGCTACACTGTAGTGCAGAAACCACGAAGGATAGAGAAGGAGTGTTGTTTGACAAAGGGTACGCAACGACGCGTGGTGTTTTTCGATCTCGATGGCACGCTGCATCAGCAAGACATGTTTGGCACCTATATGCGCTATCTGCTGCGACGTCAGCCGATCAATCTGCTGCTGGTGGTGCCGCTGTTACCGGTGATTGGTCTCGGCATGCTGATCAAAGGTCGCGCGGCGCGCTGGCCAATGAGTTTGCTGCTATGGGCGATTACCTTCGGCCATAGCGAAACGCGTCTGCGCCAGCGCGAAGCCGAATTCGCTGACTGGTTCCGCCAGCGCGTTACCGCCTTTCCGGTGGTGCAGCAGCGGCTCACTGATTATCTCAGCAGCAACGATGCCGATGTCTGGCTGATCACCGGTTCGCCGCAATCGCTGGTGGAGAAAGTCTATTTCGATTCCGCCTTCTTACCGCGCGTGCAGCTGATCGCCAGTCAGATGAAACCGGGCCGCGGCGGCCGCCTGCTGGCGATGCGTTGCCTCGGCCATGAGAAGGTGGCACAGCTGGAGGAAAAAATCGGCACGCCGCTGCAGCTGTATAGCGGCTACAGCGACAGCAAGCAGGACAACCCGCTGCTGTTCTTCTGTCAGCACCGCTGGCGCGTCACGCCGCGCGGTGAGCTGCAACAGCTGGAATAACGCTTCGATTCCGGCAGCAGCATCGCTATAATGCGCCGCCTTTTGATGCCCGCAGGAGTTGCCCGGTGAACCCACAAACTGATGAATATTGGATGCGTTATGCGCTGGAACTGGCTAAGCGCGCGTGGGAGCAGGGCGAAGTGCCGGTCGGTGCGGTGCTGGTGCAGGGCGATAAAGTGATCGGCGAAGGCTGGAATCGACCGATTGGTCAGCACGATCCCACCGCGCACGCTGAGATCATGGCGCTGCGTCAGGGTGGCAAAGTGCTGGAAAACTATCGTCTGCTGGATACCACACTGTATGTCACGCTGGAACCCTGCGTGATGTGCGCTGGCGCGATGGTGCACAGCCGCATCACGCGGTTAGTGTATGGCGCCAAAGATGAGAAAACCGGCGCGGCCGGTTCACTGCTGGATGTGATTGGCCATCCCGGCATGAATCATCAAATTCAGATTGATTGCGGTGTGCTGGCGGAACAGTGCGCTGTGATGTTGAGTGACTTCTTCCGCATGCGTCGCGAGCAGAAGAAGGCGCTGCGTCAGGCGCAGCGCGCAGATTAATTCATGGCAATTTTCGGTTCGACCGCCGGGTAGCCGGCACCTAACTCCGCTTCCAGCGCCGATTGCTGGGCTAATCGCTTCTCTTGCTCCTGCAGATAGCCCACCAGGCTTATCTGATACTTACGGATATTCTCGACGTAGTTATAAGCTTCGTGACCGCGCGCGTAACCATAGGTAGTTTGCGTATAGTAGCGCTTCTGGCTCAGCATCGGCAGGCGCAGCTTCACATCCGCCCAGCTATCAGGATTGCCGCCCTGTTTCGCCGTCAGTTTGCGCACATCCAACATGTGCGCGTAGCCCATGTTGTACGCCGCCAGCGCGAACCAAATGCGCTCATCTTCAGGAATCGTCTCCGGCACCTTTTCCATCATGCGCTTGAGATATTCACTGCCGCCGCGAATGCTCTGTTCAGGATCGAGGCGATCGTTGACTTCAAGGCTGTCAGCGGTATTGCGCGTCAACATCATCATGCCTCGGACGCCGGTCGGCGAAGTGGCCTGCGGATTCCAGTGCGATTCCTGATAAGAGATCGCCGCCAGCAATCGCCAATCCATGCTGGCCGAATATTTCTCAAACAGCGGTTTGATGTCCGGCAGCGTGTTATCAATGGCGCGCAGGAAGGTGCGGGTATCCACATAATCAAAGGTGCCGACGTGGCCGAGATACTTCTCTTCCAGTCGCGCCATCGCACCTTCCTCGCCCATCTGGCTGTAGAAGTCGAGCATTGCCGCGTTCAGGCTGTCGTCCTCGTTACGCGGCAAATACCAGGTGACCGGCTCTTCATCCGTCACATCAAACGCTACTGCCAGCTGCGGATGAATGCGCTGTAGCAGGCCAATGGTGACTGAGTCACCCACGGTGTAATCCAGTTTGCCGTCAGCAACCGCTTCAAGCAGCGCTTTCTGCCCTTGATCGGTCGAGATCGCCCAGTCGAGATCGGGATAGCTGTCGGCTTTGGCGGAACGTAAAGTTGACAGATATGCCGAACCGGACTGCACAATCAGGCGGCCTTTCAGATCGCCGAGATTTTTCGGCCGTGGCTTATCAATGCGGTACACCAGCTGTTGCGACACCGAATAGTAGCTCGGGCCACTTTGGTAGTGCGCGAGGCGCTCGCTGTTGTAGATCAGGCCGGCAGCCAGCAAATCCGCCTTGCCGTCATCCAGGTCATCAAACAGGTCGCCGAGGTTGGGACGCACCTCAACTTCCAGTTTTACGCCAAGGTAATCGGCGAAGCGCTTCGCCAGCTCGTAATCCATACCGGCTGGTGCATTGTTAATGGTGTAGTAAGTCAGCGGAGAGTTAACGGTACTAATGCGCAGCACTCCGCGTGATTTGATCTGTGATAGCGCGTCTGTTCCACCCCCGTACCACGGGATTGAAGGCCACAATGCTAGCGCAAGCAGCACGGTGATCAGACCGATAAACAGATAGTTTATTTTTAGGCGTTTCAAATAGTTGTCTCGTAATGGCTCACAGGCCTCTGTCTTTTAAAGGCAGTATTTATGTTGTTTTAACTCCCAGAGCGAGGGGCATTTTGCGCAACAAAAAGGGGCAGGGCAACTTTTATAGCAAGAATTGTGCAAAATTCAGCCAAACGCCAGGTGCCAGAATTTATGCGCAAACGGTTTCGTATCCCGTGCTGTTTCTCTATAATACCGCCCGTTTTCCCCTGTTGCGCCCAATGAAGCGTCGCCCGGCACTTCAAAGACGAGAGATCTTTAATGATGGAAATTCTGCGTGGTTCGCCCGCTCTGTCGGCATTTCGTGTAAACAAACTGCTGACCCGCTTTCAGGACGCTCACCTTCCGGTGAGTGATATTTACGCCGAGTACGTCCATTTTGCCGATGTCAGCGCACCACTCAGCGCGGATGAGCACGCCCGCCTGCAACGTCTGCTGAAATACGGTCCTTCTCTCGCCGGACATGCGCCACAAGGGCGTCTGTTGCTGGTAACGCCGCGTCCCGGCACCATCTCTCCGTGGTCCTCGAAAGCCACCGATATCGCGCACAACTGCGATCTGCCACAGGTGTTACGCCTTGAGCGCGGCATGGCTTTCTATGTGCAGGCCCCTGAGCTGACGGAAGCGCAGTGGCAGCAACTTGCCAGCCTGCTGCATGACCGCATGATGGAAACCGTGTTCGCTGACCTCAGCGATGCGCAGCAGCTGTTTGCCCATCATCAGCCGCAGCCGCTCAAAAGCATCGATGTGCTGGGCGCAGGTCGCAGCGCGCTGGAGCAGGCCAATACCACACTGGGCCTGGCGCTGGCCGATGATGAGATCGATTACCTGCTTGATGCCTTTACCAAGCTGGGGCGTAATCCAAACGACATCGAGCTCTATATGTTTGCGCAGGCAAACTCTGAGCACTGTCGGCACAAAATCTTCAACGCCGACTGGATTATCGACGGCGAAAAGCAGCCGAAGTCGCTGTTTAAAATGATCAAAAACACCTTTGAACATAATCCTGAGCACGTGCTGTCGGCGTATAAAGACAACGCCGCGGTGATGGAAGGTTCCGAGGTTGGCCGCTTCTACGCAGATGCGCAGAAGGGCGAATATGAATTCCATCAGGAAGAAGCGCACATCCTGATGAAAGTGGAAACCCATAACCACCCAACCGCTATTTCGCCATGGCCGGGTGCTGCGACCGGTTCTGGTGGTGAAATTCGTGATGAAGGCGCAACCGGACGTGGTGCGAAGCCAAAAGCCGGTCTGGTCGGTTTCTCTGTATCGAACCTGCGCATTCCAGGCTTCGAACAGCCGTGGGAAGAGGATTTCGGTAAGCCGGATCGTATTGTCACCGCCTTAGACATCATGACCGAAGGCCCGCTGGGCGGCGCGGCATTCAACAACGAATTTGGTCGTCCTGCCCTGAATGGCTACTTCCGTACCTATGAAGAGCGCGTCAACAGCCACAATGGTGTGGAGCTGCGCGGCTACCATAAGCCGATTATGCTGGCGGGCGGCATCGGTAACATTCGTGCCGATCACGTGCAGAAAGGCGAGATTGTGGTGGGGGCCAAACTGATCGTGCTGGGTGGCCCGGCGATGAACATCGGTCTGGGCGGCGGTGCCGCTTCGTCGATGGCTTCCGGCCAATCGGATGCCGATCTCGACTTTGCTTCAGTACAGCGCGACAACCCAGAGATGGAACGTCGCTGTCAGGAAGTGATCGACCGCTGCTGGCAGCTGGGCAAAGCCAACCCGATTTTGTTTATCCATGACGTGGGCGCGGGCGGTCTCTCGAACGCGATGCCAGAGCTGGTAAGTGATGGTAACCGCGGCGGCAATTTTAACCTGCGCGACATCCTGAGCGACGAGCCGGGCATGAGTCCGCTGGAAGTGTGGTGTAACGAATCACAGGAGCGTTATGTGCTGGCGGTGGCGCCTGAGAAACTGGCGCTGTTCGATGAGTTGTGCCAGCGTGAACGCGCGCCGTATGCGGTGATTGGTGAAGCGACTGAAGAGCTGCATCTTAACCTCGCCGACAGCCATTTCGACAATAAGCCAATCGACATGCCGCTCGACGTGCTGCTGGGCAAAACGCCGAAGATGACGCGTGATGTTGCCAGCCAGCAAGCCAAAGGCGATGCCCTGCAGCGCGACGGGATTACCGTTGCTGATGCGGTGAATCGTGTGCTGCATTTGCCAACCGTGGCGGAAAAAACCTTCCTGATCACCATTGGCGATCGCAGCGTAACCGGCATGGTCGCGCGCGATCAGATGGTCGGTCCGTGGCAAATTCCGGTCGCGAACTGCGCCGTCACCACGGCCAGCCTGGATAGCTATCACGGTGAAGCGTTCTCTCTCGGCGAACGCGCGCCAGTCGCGTTGCTCGACTTCGCCGCTTCCGGTCGCCTGGCGGTGGGTGAAGCGCTGACCAACATCGCAGCGACCTCAATTGGTTCGCTGCAGCGCGTCAAGCTCTCCGCGAACTGGATGGCCGCCGCCGGCCACCCAGGCGAAGATGCTGGTTTGTACGCCGCCGTTAAAGCGGTAGGTGAAGAGCTGTGTCCGGCGCTGGGCATCACGATTCCCGTCGGTAAAGACTCAATGTCGATGAAAACCCGCTGGCAGCAAGGCACCGAGCAGCGTGAAATGACCTCGCCGCTGTCGTTGGTGATTACCGCGTTTGCGCGCGTTGAGGATGTACGTCGCACCGTTACGCCGCAGCTGCAGGCCGATCAAGATAACCTGCTGCTGCTGGTGGATCTGGGTAACGGCGCTAACACGCTGGGTGCTACCGCGCTGTCACAGGTTTATCGTCAACTCGGTGACAAGCCTGCCGACGTGCGTGATGCTACGCAGCTGGCGGGCTTCTTTAACGCTATTCAGGCGCTGGTGGCCGAGCAGAAACTGCTGGCCTATCACGACCGTTCTGACGGCGGCCTGTTGGTCACGCTGGCGGAGATGGCCTTTACCGGTCACTGCGGTATCGAAGCCGATATCGCCGCGTTGGGCAGTGATGCATTGGCAGCGCTGTTCACCGAAGAGCTGGGCGCGGTGCTGCAAATCAACGCAGCGGATCGCGTGGCAGTAGAGAAAGTCTTCGCCGATCACGGCCTGAGCGCTAACGTGCATGTGATGGGTAAAGCGCTGCCGGGCGACCGCTTCGTGATCCGTTCTGGCGACAGTACGGTGTACAGCGAAAGCCGCACCACGCTGCGAACCTGGTGGGCAGAAACTACCTGGCAGATGCAGCGTCTGCGTGATAACCCAGCCTGTGCCGATCAGGAGCATGAAGCGAAGAAAGACGATAACGATCCTGGTCTGAACGTCCATCTGACCTTCAAGCCAGAAGAGGATGTGGCGGCACCGATGATCGCCACTGGCGCACGTCCGCGTGTGGCGGTGCTGCGTGAGCAGGGTGTGAACTCCCACGTGGAGATGGCGGCTGCCTTCCATCGCGCTGGCTTTACTGCAGTTGACGTACACATGAGCGATCTGCTCGCCGGTCGTCGCGGTCTGGAAGAGTTCCAGGCACTGGTTGCGTGTGGTGGCTTCTCATACGGTGACGTGCTGGGCGCGGGTGAAGGTTGGGCGAAATCGATCCTGTTCAACGGCCGCGTACGTGATGAGTTTGAGAACTTCTTCCATCGTCCACAAACGCTGGCGCTGGGCGTGTGTAACGGCTGCCAGATGATGTCGAACCTGCGTGAATTGATTCCAGGCAGCGAACTGTGGCCACGTTTTGTGCGTAACCAGTCCGAGCGTTTCGAAGCGCGTTTCAGCCTGGTCGAAGTGGCGGCGAGCCCATCGCTGTTGCTGGAGGGCATGGCAGGATCGCATATGCCAATCGCAGTATCGCACGGCGAAGGTTTTGTCGAAGTGCGTGACGGTGCGCATCTGGCGCAGCTGGAGAGCAAAGGTCTGGTAGCGCTGCGCTTCGTCGATAACTTCGGCAAAGTGACGGAAAGCTATCCGGCGAACCCGAATGGCTCACCAAACGGCATCACTGCGGTAACTAACGAAAGCGGTCGCGTCACCATTATGATGCCGCATCCAGAGCGCGTGTTCCGTACCGTCAGCAACTCGTGGCATCCGGCAGAGTGGGGCGAAGATAGCCCGTGGATGCGTATCTTCCGCAATGCGCGTAAGCAGTTGGGCTAAGCGTTAATCTTGAGTTGTTATGCTGGTGCGCATCAATGCGCACCTTACAAGGCCGCCTAACCGCGGCCTTTATTTTTTTGTAGGGTCACCATTAATGGCGACCTGGCTAAAAACCGCACAAGTATGCAAACTGTCGGAAAAAGGCGACAATCCTGACTTTATGCTGTCGTCAAAAGGTGACACTTAACTCGTTGATTTGTAATGCAAGGAAGTTAGCGCTCTAAACCCGTTGCTAATCAGCGACACTTTTCCCTGACCGTCCGGTCCGCTTTCCTTCCTGTCTTCGCCCTCTATCTGGCATTCCTCTGATAATAAACACTATTTATTTGTTGGCATGATACTTGCTATACTTTCTGCGTGGCTCATTCGCCTGTTTATGATTGCCCCGCTTTTCGCGGCAGAGCTCATAAAAACTGAATGACGCACCAAACGGAGCCTGTCGTCCACCTCACCGATAATCGCTTGCTTTGCAACGTTATCAAGCATCGGACGCAACGTTGAGTTAGGCTCCACCTATTTTGCAAGCGATGCTGCGGCGTCGCTCTCACGGCAGGCCAAAAGGCCTGCCGTTTTCATATCTCTCCTTTCTTCCGTTTTGATACTTCGCTAGCATGCCTGCAGCTCATATTTAAGGAAGCGCGGTTGTGAATAAATGGCGTCTGTTTCCCCGATCCCTGCGGCAGTTAGTCTTAATGGCCTTTCTGCTGGTGCTGCTGCCGTTACTGGTGCTGGCATGGCAAGCATGGGAAAGCCTTTCGGCGCTGAGCAACCAGGCGGCAGATACCAATCGCAATACCTTTACCGATGTACGGCGCAGTGAAGCGATGGCGCGCACCGCGCTGGAGCTGGAGCGAAGCTATCGTCAATACTGCGTATTAGGCGATGCGTCGCTGGCCAAACTGTATCAAACGCAGTGGACGCGCTACGGTCAAATGCTCAGCAGCCACGCAGCCAGCTTGCCCGATCTGCCCTCCTTCAAAGTGCTGCAAACCACCTTGCCGCAGCTGCAGCAGGTAAAGTGCGATAATGGTAATCCGCAAGTACAAGCTGCCAGCGCGCTGGAGCGTTTTTCCGATACTAATACGCAAATGGTGCAGGCAACGCGCGAAGTAGTGTTTTCGCGCGGCTTACAACTGCAACGTGAAATTGCCGATCGCGGCCAGTTTTTTGGCTGGCAGGCGCTAATTCTGTTCCTGATCAGCCTGGTGCTGGTTTTGCTGTTCACCGGCATGATTATTGGTCCGGTAAAACGCGTTGAGCGCATGATCAATCGCTTAGGCGAGGGCAAATCGCTGGGCGATAGCGGCAGCTTTCGCGGCCCACGTGAAATTCGCTCGCTGGGACAGCGCATCGTTTGGTTGAGTGAACGTCTGAGCTGGCTGGAAGAGCAGCGCCATGAGTTTCTGCGTCACCTGTCGCATGAGCTGAAAACACCGCTTGCCAGCCTGCGGGAAGGCACTGAGCTACTGGCCGATCAGGTCGCCGGGCCACTGAACGCTGAGCAGCAGGAAGTGGTCGCGATTCTCGATACCAGCAGCCGTCATTTACAGCGGCTGATTGAGCAGTTGCTGGATTACAACCGTAAGCTGGCAGATGGCCCGATGACGCTGGCGCCGGTGGTATTAAATGACATCATTGATTCCGTAGTAAAAGTGCACTCGTTGCCTGCCAGTGCACGTGAGATGACGACGCACGTTGATCTGCAGGTGAATCACTGTCTGGCGGAAGCCACGCTGCTACAGCGGGTGATTGATAACCTCTATTCGAACGCCGTGAACTACGGCGCCGAATCCGGTAACATCTGGCTGCAGAGCCAGCAGAAGGGCAACCAGGTGTGGATTGAGGTGGCAAACACCGGCACACCGATTCCGGCTGAAGAGCAGGCGATGATTTTTGAGCCTTTTTATCAAGGCAGCCAACAGCGCAAGGGGCCGGTTAAAGGCAGCGGTCTGGGGTTAAGCATCGCCAAAGATTGCCTGCGCAGGATGCAAGGCGATTTGCAGTTGGTAACACGCAAGGATGCGGATGTCTGTTTTCGTATCATTTTGACTACCAGCGCCGGGAATGCCTGATTAATGAAATTACCCCGATTTAAATTTGTGACCTGTGCGATGATGGCGCTCGGTCTGAGTGCCTGCCAGGCACCGTCACAGCAACGTCTCCAACACACTAGCGTGAGCGTGCCGGAACCCGACGTGCGCCTGCCGGATTATCTGGCGATCGATTGTCAAAGCGTGTGGCAAATCGAAACGCCAGCCGCCGTGAGTAATCCGCTTTACTGGCAGCGCGCCGTTGATTGTGCCGAGCGCTTATCCCCTGCCGAAGCTCGCGCCGAAGCGCGTCGCTGGCCGGTGCAAGGCTGGGCACGCGCCTTTAAGCAAGGCATTCTGCTCGCTAACGGTAACGTCACGCCGGTGGAACGCCGTGATTACGTCACCACGTTGGACGGTTATAGCGCGTCTTATCCGGCGGCAGTGCGCCCGTTACTGCAGCTGTGGCGCAGTAATCAGGCCGCTCAGCTGGAGCTGAGTGAAGCGCGTGGACGTTACGCCGCCCTGCAGCAAAGCAACGACACTGAAATGGACAACCTGCGCCAGCAGCAAAGCAAAATGCGCCAGGCGCTGGCAGACACCCAACGTAAGCTCGAGCGTTTAACCGACATTGAGCGCCAACTGTCATCGCGCAAAGCGCCCGACAGCAGCGACGCATCGCACGGTGCCAGTGATGTGCAAACTGAGGATCAGTAATCATGAAACAGAGCGCACGCTTACTGCTGGTAGATGACGATCCTGGCTTACTGAAACTGCTTGGCATGCGTTTGAGTAGCGAAGGTTTTCAGGTGGCGACGGCAGCCAGCGGACCAGAAGCACTGCGTCATCTGCAGAAAGAGAAGGTCGATTTAGTCATCAGCGACCTGCGCATGGATGAGATGGACGGTCTGGCGCTGTTTGGCGAAGTACAGAAACGTCATGCGGGCTTGCCGGTGATCATTCTCACCGCGCATGGTTCAATTCCTGAAGCCGTGTCCGCTACGCAGCAAGGCGTATTTAGTTTTCTGACCAAACCGGTCGATCGTGATGCGTTGTACAAAGCGATTGATGAAGCGCTGGCACAGCGCGCGCCGATGAGCGATGACGGCTGGCGCGAAGCGATTGTGACGCGCAATCCGCAGATGCTGCGCCTGTTGGATCAGTCGCACATGGTGGCGCAATCGGACGTCAGTATTTTGATCAATGGCCAAAGCGGCACCGGTAAAGAGGTGCTGGCACAAGCGATTCATGCGGCCAGCCCCCGTGCGACCAAGCCCTTCATTGCCATCAACTGTGGCGCTTTGCCAGAGCAACTGCTCGAATCTGAGCTGTTTGGCCACGCCAAAGGTGCCTTTACGGGAGCAGTCAGCGCGCGTGAAGGGCTGTTCCAGGCGGCGGAGGGCGGCACACTGTTTCTGGATGAGATCGGCGATATGCCGCAGGCGTTACAGGTGAAATTGCTACGCGTACTGCAGGAGCGCAAGGTGCGCCCGCTGGGCAGTAACCGCGATCTGGATATCAATGTGCGTATCATTTCCGCGACGCACCGTGATTTGCCGAAAGCGATGGAGAAAAAGAGTTTCCGCGAGGACCTCTACTATCGCCTCAACGTGGTGAATCTGAAAATTCCTGCGCTGCATGAGCGTGCCGAAGATATTCCGCTGCTGGCGAATCATCTGCTGCGCCAGTCCGCCGATCGCCATAAACCTTTCGTGCGTAGCTTCTCGGTGGATGCCATGAAACGACTGGTTGGCGCAGCATGGCCGGGCAATGTGCGGCAATTGGTGAACGTGATTGAGCAGTGCGTAGCGTTGAGTACTGCACCGGTGATCGGCGATGCGCTGGTGGAGCAGGCGCTGGCGGGAGAAAATACCGCGTTGCCAACCTTCGTCGAGGCGCGTAATCAGTTTGAGCTGAACTATCTGCGTAAACTGTTGCAGATGACCAAAGGAAATGTCACTAACGCCGCGCGTCTGGCTGGACGTAACCGCACTGAATTCTATAAGCTGCTGTCGCGCCATGAGCTAGACGCCAGCGAATTTAAAGAGTAGCGTGCTGCGGCGGTGTCAGGAACACTTATACTAACGGTATCCGTCCATCATGGAGGGAGTAAAAAAGGATCTGTCATGAAAAAGATCGATGCAATTATCAAACCATTCAAACTCGATGATGTACGTGAAGCGTTAGCGGAAGTGGGCATCACCGGGATGACGGTCAGTGAAGTCAAAGGCTTTGGCCGTCAGAAAGGCCACACGGAACTGTATCGCGGCGCGGAATACATGGTCGATTTTCTGCCAAAAGTGAAAATTGAAATGGTGGTCGGTGACGACATCGTCGACACCTGCGTAGAAACCATTATGAAAACTGCGCAGACCGGCAAAATCGGCGACGGCAAAATCTTTGTCTTCGACGTAGCCCGCGTGGTGCGTATTCGTACCGGTGAAGAGGACGAAGAGGCGATTTAAGCCCCTTCGCGCATTGCCTAAGAAAGCCTGCCTTGTGCAGGCTTTCTGTTTTACAGCACCTTGTGCGGACCAAACACTTCGTAATGGATACGATCGCCGCTCACACCCGCATCGACTAACTGACGCGCGACAAACTGCATAAACGGCAGTGGACCGCAGATCCAGAATTGGCGCTCGGGCTGATTTAACGCGGAAGATACGCCCGCCAGATCCATCAATCCCACATCGTTATAACGTCCTGCATCTGCGCTTTCCGGCTGGCGATACCAAACGTGACTGGCGAAGTTTGGCAGACGTGTGCCAAACGATTTTACCTCTTCAGCAAAGGCATGTTGGGAACCGGCTTCAGCCGCGTGTAGCCAGTTAACTGCTGCAGGATGTTGCTGCTCCGCCAGATTAGCCAGCATCGCCAGCATCGGAGTTTGTCCCACGCCAGCAGAGATTAAGGTGATAGGTGTCGCCGCGTCAGCCTGCAGGAAAAAATCGCCCGCTGGAGCGGCGCACTGCACGATATCTCCGACCTGTGCATTGTCATGCAGCCAACCCGATACGCTGCCCAGCGCTTCGCGTTTTACTGCAATGCGATAGAAGGCGCCGTTCGGTTGATGCGTCAGCGAATACTGGCGATGCTGGATATTTTCGTTGCCCGCAGGTTGCAGACTAATGGCCAGATACTGGCCAGGCAAGAATGTTGCCACTGGCTGACCGTCGTTCGGTACCAGCTCAAAACTCTTAATCACTGAGCTTTCCTGAGTGATGGCGCGAATACGGAAATCACGCGCGCCGCGCCAGCCGCCGGCTTTCTCTTCGGACGCAGAATAAATCGCTTCTTCACGCTGAATAAACACATCGGCCAGCACGCCATAAGCTTTTCCCCATGCGGTCAGCACCTCTTCGCCCGGGTGCAGCAACTCATCAATGGTTGCCAGCAGGTTTTCGCCCACAATCGCGTATTGTTCAGGCTGAATGTTCAGGCTGGCATGCTTCTGCGCGATCTTCTCCACCGCCGGCAACAGCACCGCCAAATTTTCCAGATTGCTGCCATAGGCCACAATCGCGTTGAACAAGGCTTCGCGCTGATTGCCGCTGCGTTGATT
Organism: Pantoea sp. GM01; assembly: GCF_000282675.1. Taxonomy (NCBI): domain Bacteria; kingdom Pseudomonadati; phylum Pseudomonadota; class Gammaproteobacteria; order Enterobacterales; family Erwiniaceae; genus Pantoea; species Pantoea sp. GM01. The sequence continues at coordinate 40,506 of NZ_AKIU01000009.1, forward strand.
ATTCATGTTGAAGACGTTTTTCAGTTCAGGATGCTGGGTTAACAAACGCTGATAAAAGTGACCGGTGAGCTGGGGACCGATTTGAGCGATGGCAGGCAAGGTGGATTTAATGGTAGCGATGGTTTGCGCGTCGAGCATGGTGAAATCCTCAGAGTGAATTTAAACATGTATTTTAAATGCATCTTATGGTTAATCGAAGCGCCTGTAAATCCCTCGTTGTGATTAAGGATTAGGCAAAAAAGGTGCGCGCTGGCCCGCAAAGCTGAAATTTATTCCCGTGCAAAGTGAGCAAATCTCGCGATTTTCTCGCTGGCAAAAAAGCGTAAAAAAGCCGTTCCAGCGCCATGCCAATCGATTGCGCAAAAAGAGGGGATTGGCGCTACCGTCCCCTGTCAAAACCGTTTACACTGTTCGCCTTCGCCCCTTAGCCGGGGCCTAAACTGCCGTTAAAAAGTTAGCTGAGTCAGGAGAGTCCGGATGTTAAAGCGTGATATGAACATTGCCGATTATGATGCCGCGTTGTGGCAGGCTATGGAGCAAGAGAAAGTGCGTCAGGAAGAGCACATTGAACTGATTGCTTCTGAAAACTACACCAGCCCACGCGTAATGCAGGCACAAGGTTCACAGCTCACCAACAAATATGCCGAAGGCTATCCGGGCAAACGCTACTACGGCGGATGTGAATACGTTGATATCGTTGAGCAGTTGGCGATCGACCGTGCTAAAGAGCTGTTCGGCGCTGATTACGCTAACGTACAGCCGCACTCAGGTTCGCAGGCTAACTTCGCGGTGTACACGGCACTGCTGCAGCCGGGCGACACCATTCTGGGTATGAACCTGGCGCACGGTGGTCACCTGACGCACGGTTCTCCGGTTAACCTGTCTGGCAAGCTGTACAAGGTTATCCCTTACGGCATCGATGAAACCGGCAAAATCAATTACGACGAACTGGCTGAACTGGCGCAAACCCATAAGCCGAAAATGATCGTCGGTGGTTTCTCCGCTTACTCTGGCGTGTGCGACTGGGCCAAAATGCGTGAAATCGCTGACAGCGTTGGCGCCTACCTGTTCGTTGATATGGCCCACGTTGCTGGCCTGATCGCCGCAGATGTCTATCCAAACCCGGTTCCTCATGCACACATCGTAACCTCTACCACCCACAAAACCCTGGCGGGTCCGCGCGGCGGCCTGATCCTGGCGAAAAACGGTGACGAAGATCTGTATAAAAAGCTGAACTCCGCGGTGTTCCCGGGCGGCCAGGGTGGTCCTCTGATGCACGTGATCGCCGGTAAAGCCGTGGCATTCAAAGAAGCGATGGAGCCAGAGTTCAAGACTTATCAGCAGCAGGTTGCTAAGAATGCCAAAGCGATGGTGGAAGTTCTGCTGGAGCGTGGTTACAACATCGTTTCTGGTGGTACTTTCAACCACCTATTCCTGATCGATCTGGTGAGCAAAAACCTGACCGGTAAAGAAGCTGATGCCGCTTTAGGCCGCGCTAACATTACCGTGAACAAAAACAGCGTTCCGAACGATCCGAAGAGCCCGTTCGTAACTTCTGGTATTCGTATCGGTACGCCAGCGGTGACGCGTCGCGGCTTTAAAGAAGCTGAAGTTCGTGAACTAGCGGGCTGGATTGCTGACGTGCTGGACAACATCAACGACGAAGCGACCATCGAACGTACCAAACAGAAAGTGCTGGAAATCTGCAGCCGTCTGCCGGTATACGCGTAAGTTTTTACGTCTGTCGATGCAGCAGGAAAAAGGATGGCTTAGGCCATCCTTTTTTATTGCCGTCGCTATAGCGCTCTGACAAAGTAGCGACCACTCGTGCTGCAGAGCAGCTTCTTTGCTGGAGGGAATATGGCAATCGGCTCGGCCAAATGGCTCGGATTGGGCTACTTCACTTACTTCTTTTGTTATGGCATCTACCTGCCTTTCTGGAGCGTTTGGCTGAAAGGTGCAGGCCTTGATGCCGAAAAGATTGGCCTGCTGCTCGGCTGCGGCATGGTGGCCCGCTTCGTGGGGAGCTTGCTGATTGCCTCACAGGTTAAAAATCCGGCACAGTTGATCACTGCTCTGCGCCTGCTGGCGCTTATGACCTGTCTGTTCGCCATCGGTTATTGGCTTGGGCAACAGTGGATGTGGCTGCTGTTGGTGATGATCGGCTTCAACCTGTTTTTCTCACCGCTGGTGCCGCTGAGCGATGCGCTGGCCGCTACCTGGACGCAGCAAATTGGCCTGGCCTATGGGCCGGTTCGTCTTTGGGGTTCGCTGGCGTTTGTTATCAGTTCTGCCTTAACCGGCATGTTAGTCACTGCGTTCTCGTCTCAGGCGATTTTGGTGCTGCTGTCATTAGGCGCGATCGGCATGCTGGGTGGAATGATGTTAACACCGGCGACCAGGCCGCAGGGCAGTGAACGTCAGACGTCAACAGACGGCGGCTGGCAGGCGTGGCGTGAGCTGCTGCGCGAAAATGCAGTGTGGCGCTTTATGTTATGCGTAACGCTGCTGCAGGGCGCGCACGCGGCCTATTACAGCTTTAGCGCCATCTGGTGGCAGGAAAGCGGTTATTCTGCGTCGATTATTGGCTATTTGTGGTCATTAGGCGTTGTCGCCGAAATCATTATTTTTGCGCTCAGTGGCCGGCTGTTCCGCCGCTGGACCGCGCGCGACCTGCTGCTGTTATCCGGAGCATGCGCCATCGTGCGTTGGACGCTGCTGGGATCCAGCACCGCGCTGCCACTGCTGATTGTGGCGCAGATTCTGCACTGCGGCAGCTTTACCGTTTGTCATTTAGCGGCGATGCGTTTTATTGCCGCACGCAAAGGCGCAGAAGTGATTCGTCTGCAATCGCTTTACTCGGCGCTGGCGATGGGCGGCGGTATCGCGGTGATGACAATGATTTGCGGCGTGCTGTTTGCCCATATGCAAGGACATCTGTTCTGGGTAATGGCATTGGTGGCGCTGCCGGCGCTGTTCCTGCGTCCGCGAACCGCCTAGCTCTCGAGCAATTGGCGGATGCGCTGCTGCTGATGGCTACTCAGCGGCAGCTCCGCCTGAATCAGCGGCGGTGAGAACAGCGGCAGTGAAATGGCGTATGGCGTGATCACCAGCGCGATATCCCGTGGTGCGCCTTCCCGTTGAAAATGCATCACATCCTGATAGCTGATGTTAATGGGTAATAGCGTCATTTCCCGTAGCTGTTGCTCCAGCAATTGTTCTAGCGCCGCATCGGCGCCGGTCAGCAGCAGCACCTGCTTTTCCTGCAACGCACTCTCCTGCATTAGCCAGGCACCAAACAGCACCGCCACCAGGCTCACTTCCTCCGCGCTAAAGCGCGTACCAAAGTCCGTGCTGAAAGGGTGGAGTGCACGTTCGGTGGTGCGCAGCAGGCGCGGATAGAGCCGCGCAACATCCAGCGCCACGCTGTTATCAATGCCGATGGAAAAGTGGCTACGATCCAGCGCCTGCGCCAGATGCGTAAACAGCTGCTGGGTGAGCTCTTGCTGATTTTTGAAGCGCGTCTGTGCCATTTGTTCAAAACGTACAACCAGTGCTTGCACTGCTTGCATCAGTTTAATGGCCTGAGGATGATGGAGTTCCGCACCGTTCGGTGCATGAATCAGGCTGAATAGTAGCGTCCAGAAGTCAGTTTCGCTGGCATCGGGCGCTAAGTGGCAGCGTTTCTGCCAATGATGAATTACATCGTCGGCGGCGGCGCGCTCTGCTTTCTCTGCCAGCCACGCGCGCTGTCCCTGATTGAAGAGGGCGTTTTGCCGCTGACACAGTGAATACTTCATGAAGATTTGCAAAAACAGGCGATCGCGCGGGCTGAAGTCACGCGTTAGCCGCAGGCTGCAGTGCTGAATCAGTGCCTGAAGGTTGGTCTCATCCCACAGCGCTTTCTCAATCTTTAGCACTTTCAGGCGCTGGCGCAGAATGGGGGCAAAGTGCTCGCAGACAAAATCCTGCGACAAACGCAGCGCGCGTCGCAGCCAGTGGATCAGGCACAGTCGCCTGTCCAGTTCCGTCCCATGAATGCGGAAGCTGCCATCCACCATCTGGTGTAGCTCCAGTTGATAGTATCGCTGTATCTCCTCTCCCACATCCGCGATATCCTGTCGGGCGACAACAGGTGCCACGCCATTTAACTGGCAGAGCTTTTCAAGCGTCAATGCGGGAGCGGGCAGAAAGAGCAGCAGTAATAGATGACAACGACGCTGGGAGCGGCTGAAGAGTGGTGCAGAAGAAGGTGCAGAACTCATCAAAGGTTTATCCGCAGGTCATTTTTCAGCTAAGAATAGCTAACTCCTCGGGGTATCCCTGCTCTTTGTCGTGACTTTTGTTCAGAGCTTTAGGGCGGGTCACAATTTTTCTGTACCACTCCACACTTCACTCTAAAATTGTTACTTTATAACACATGAAAATTGCACTCATTATCTTTACGCTATTGTTCAGCACGGCAGCCTGGTCACATCCACATAGCTTTATTGATATGAAAACTCAGTTCATCAGTGAAAACGATCGCTTGAGTGGCATGAAAATGGTGTGGACCATGGATGAAATCACCTCCGCTGACCTGCTTTACGACGCGGGAAAGGCTAAACCGGGCGATGTGGTGTGGAAGAAACTGGCGGCACAGGTGATGGCCAATGTGCTGGGCCAGCACTATTTTACCGAAGTGTGGCAGGACAAAAACCGGGTGAAATTCCTTAATTTGCCGAAAGAGTACCATCTGTCGCGCGAGGGCAATAAAGCGGTGCTGGAGTTTATTGTGCCGTTTGGCGAACCGCAGTCGCTAAGCGCGAAGCAGTATCGTATTCAGACGTTTGATCCCACTTATTTCGTTGATATGTATTACGATAATCCGCAGGCATTAACCATGGACGATAGCGTTAAATCCCATTGCCAAATTGATCTCCACACACCGAAACCCGATGACTCCCTAAAGCAATATGCGCTGTCGCTGGATAAGGCCGATGCGCCACCGGAAGATATGGATCTCGGCCAACAGTTCGCGCAAACGGTGATGCTGACATGTCATTGATTTCAATTCCTTCACGCTCACGCCGCTTGTGGCCGCTGTGGCTGCTGGCGGCATTGTTGTTGCTGGTGGGAGTGATGCTCTGGCAGCACTGGTCGCAGATTTTGCTGCAAAGCGTGCTGTGGCAGAAGGTCCTCAATCGCGAAATGACCCAGCTATTACAGCAGGTCGCTGAGCAACCGCAGCAGGCGGGCGTGACGCTGATGCTATTTAGCCTGGCCTACGGCGTGCTCCACGCGCTCGGCCCAGGGCATGGCAAAGTGGTGATCGCGACTTTTCTCGCCACCCATCCGGCGAAACTGAAGACCAGTATGAAGCTGACGCTGCTGGCGGCCTTGTTGCAAGGCGGGGTAGCGATTGGATTGGTGACGCTGATGCTGGTGGTACTACAAACTTCGTCGCGCCAGCTTCATCTCGGCAGCTACTGGCTGGAGAAGGGCAGTTATCTGCTGGTGATTGCGCTTGGCGTTTGGGTCGGGTGGCGTGCGTTGCGATCGCTGCGCCAGCAACTGAAACCTGCAGTAAAGATGCAGATTCACGCTATTCGGCCGCAGCATCAGCATCAGCATCACGAGCACTGCGGCTGTGGCCATGCGCACATGCCAAGTGCCGAGCAGATGGACCAGGCGGTAAGCGCTAAAACTCAGGCGCTGGTGGTGTTCTCAATGGGACTGCGGCCCTGTTCCGGTGCCATTATGATGCTGCTGTTCGCCAAAGTGATTGGGGTCTATGCCTGGGGCGTGGCGTCTGCAGTCGCCATGGCGGTGGGTACCGCACTGACCGTTTCAGCTCTCGGTTTGCTGGTGCAACGTTCCCGCAAATTGGCGATGAAGTTAGGGCGAGCCAGCGGGACGCATGCGTCGACCAGGCTACTGCTGCCCGCGCTCGCCCTGTTGGGCAGTGTGTTATTAATGATCGCGGGCGTTGCATTATGGCAGAGCGCTTCCCCGGGTAGCGGGGGCGGAATTCGTCCTTTCATATAATCTAAAATAATAAACGCAGCGGTAATATTATCGGCTGCGTTTAAAACGTTATTCACTTCATATAATTAAATATCTCCTCTGTGCTTATCTGGTGGAAATAGCGTTCACCGTCTACGCTGATTATTACCAGTCAGGCTTCTGGTCCATTCAGTAACAATAATTATTTATCGTAATATTTTGCGAGGAAAATGTGATGCCTGAAACCCGGCTTAATAATGGCGGCGTAGAAACTGTTCATGAAGCTCATGTCGGTTTACCGTTGAAACGTATTTCCTGGAGCGCAGTATTTGCCGGCGTCATCGCTGCGCTAATCATCCATATTTTATTAGGTGTATTAGGCACCGCAATTGGCGCGACAACCATCGATCCGCAACAGGAACAAAATCCACTCCAGCATTTGGGGACCGGCGCATTAATCTGGACCGGCGTCAGTATGCTAATCGCCATGGGCGTAGGTAGTTACGTCGCGGGGCGTTTGGCGCAGCGCGAAGGCGCGATGCACGGATTATTAATGTTTGGTGTCAGTACCATCCTGACATTGTGGTTGGCGATTACCTTAGCTACTGGCCTTATTGGTGGCGCCTTTAATATTCTCGGCGCAGGCGTTAATGCTGTGGGTAATGGAATTTCCGCTGCGGCGCCATCCCTTACCAATATGGCAAAAGAAAAGCTGCAGGAAAGTAATATCAATCTGGACGATTTAAAAAATGAACTGCAAACCACACTGCGACAGACGGGTAAGTCGGAATTACAACCGGAGAATCTGCAGAAGGATGTAAATAACGAAGCCAATAATGCGCAAAATCAGGCAGAGCAAACGGCGCAGAATCCACAAAATGCGGATGATGACCTGGCTAATTGGTTGAAAGGCGTTGTCAGTCGTCATTCCGATACTTTGCAGGCTGCCGATCGTGATGCACTGAAAAATATTATCAAGGCGCGTACCGGTAAAAGCGATCAGGAAGTTGAGCAGATCGTTACGCAAACGGAAGAGAGCTACAAAAAAGCCGTACAACAATATCAGCAGTTAAAACAGCAGGCGGAACAGAAAGCGCGTGAGGTTGCTGAGCAAGCAGCAGCTGCGACGGCGAAAGCCAGCTGGTTCACCTTCTTTATGCTGGTCATTGAAGCGGTGTTGGCGGCATTGCTGGGGCGGGTTGGTCGTAAGACCCAGCCGCGTCAGGTATTAAGTCACGAACGTCGGTAATAAAAAAAGGCGGCTGATTCAGCCGCCTTTTCTTCTTTAGCGCTTCAGCGCTTCACTCAATTCTTCACGCATTGATGCCAGCATCGCTTTAACCACGCGTGGGTTACCCGCGACGATGTTACCCGACAAGACGTAACCGTGGTTGCCGGTGAAGTCAGTCACCAGGCCGCCCGCTTCACGTACCAGCAGTTCGCCCGCCGCAAAATCCCACGGCTTCAGGCCAATTTCAAAGAAACCATCTACGCGACCCGCGGCGGTGTAAGCCAGATCCAGCGCGGCAGAACCGGTGCGACGGAAATCTGCACACTGGGTAAACAGTTTGCCAACGATATTGATGTAAGGCGTTGCATGCTGCTTCAACTTGAACGGGAAGCCGGTCGCCAGAATGGTGCCATCCAGATCGCGAGCGGTGCTGCCGCGCAGGCGATAACCGTTAAGCTGTGCGCCCTGACCGCGTACAGCGGTGAAGAGTTCGTTGCGCATTGGATCGTAAACTACCGCCACTTCGGTGCGGCCTTTGATGCGCACAGCGATAGATACTGAGAAGTGAGGTAAACGTTTGATGAAGTTGGTGGTGCCATCCAGCGGATCGATCACCCATTGAATGTCTTGATCTTCGCCCGCCAGTTCACCGCTTTCTTCGGTGATGATGGTGTGTTTCGGGTACGATTTACGAATTACTTCGATAATCAGACGTTCTGCGTCGCGGTCAACATTGGTAACGAAGTCGTTGCTGCCTTTCTGGCTGGCTTCGACAGCGTCCGGGGTTTCGTAATTCTTGGCAATTAAATTTCCGGCCTTGCGCGCTGCGCGCACGGCGATGTTGAGCATCGGATGCATCGGTATCTCTCGCTGGATGTTAAAGAACGGGGAAAACGGCGCGGAGTATATCAGCGTGTTCAGCAAATGTCCTACTTTTATGTTAGGATGCGCGCCATCATTTCCCTGACCGCCTCTAATTATGCTGCAAAATATCCGAATCGTATTGGTTGAAACGTCACACACCGGCAACATGGGCTCTGTCGCACGCGCGATGAAAACCATGGGCTTAACTAACCTCTATCTGGTCAATCCGCTGGTAAAACCTGATTCACAGGCTATTTCCCTCGCCGCCGGTGCCAGTGATGTGATCGGCAATGCGCGCATTGTTGATACCATGGATGAAGCCATTGCCGGTTGCAGTTTAGTGGTCGGCACCAGCGCACGTTCGCGTTCGCTGCCGTGGCCCATGCTTGACTCGCGCGAGTGCGGCATTAAAAGCGTGGAAGAGGGCCAGCAGGCGCCAGTTGCCCTGGTTTTTGGGCGTGAGCGCGTCGGCCTGACTAACGAAGAGCTGCAGAAGTGTCATTATCATGTCGCGATTCAGGCCAATCCGGAGTACAGCTCGTTGAATCTGGCGATGGCGGTACAGATCATCGCTTACGAAGTGCGCATGGCGTGGCTGGAAGCGCAGGAAAAAGCCGCACCGGTTGCGGAGCCTGAGGAGTCGCCGTATCCACTGGTCGACGATCTGGAGCGTTTCTATCAGCACATCGAACAGATGATGCTGAACAGTGGCTTTATTCGTGAAGGCACGCCCAGCCAGGTGATGAGCAAGCTGCGTCGTCTATACACCCGCGCGCGCCCGGAACGTGATGAACTCAATATCCTGCGCGGCATGATGGCCTCGTTCGAAAAGCGCAAAGGTAATGTGGATAATAGTTGAGTGAAACAGTTGGTTAAATAGTTGAGTAAATTACTTGGTTAAATAGTTGACCGTTTTACTCGGGAATGTCAGACTGGCCTCAATTCATCAGATAACCCGCCGATAACCGGACGGACGCTTACGAGGTTGTATGCTATGAGACTGACATCCAAAGGACGTTATGCCGTAACCGCTATGCTGGACGTTGCACTGCACTCACACGAGGGCCCGGTGCCGCTAGCTGACATTTCTGAGCGTCAGGGCATTTCGCTGTCCTATCTGGAGCAGTTATTCTCACGTCTGCGTAAGCACGGCTTAGTGGCCAGCGTACGTGGCCCAGGCGGCGGTTATCTGTTAGGCAAAGATTCAGGCGCTATCGCCGTAGGCGCGGTGATCACCGCGGTTGATGAATCTGTCGATGCCACCAAATGCCAGGGCAAAGAAGGCTGCCAGGGCGGCGAACGTTGCCTGACCCACGTGCTGTGGCGTGATTTGAGTGAGCGCATCAGCGACTTCCTCAACAACATCACGCTGGCAGAGCTGGTCAATAATCAGGAAATCCTTGATGTCGCCGATCGTCAGAACACCGTCGATAATCGTCGCTTCCAGCAGCATCGTGTGCAAGAAACCATCAACGTTAATCTTCGCGCGTAATTGATCTCACTTCGGCCTTTCCTGCTAAGGTAGGAAAGGTCCAAGCGTGCTATAAAGACGTATGATTTTTTATACGGAGTTTTAGCGCAATGAAATTACCGATTTACCTGGATTACGCAGCCACCACGCCTGCTGATCCGCGTGTTGCCACCAAAATGATGCAGTTCCTCACCCTGGATGGCACCTTCGGTAACCCCGCTTCCCGTTCCCACCGTTTTGGCTGGCAGGCTGAAGAAGCCGTTGATGTTGCTCGCAATCAGATTGCTGAGCTGGTCAATGCCGATCCGCGTGAAATCGTTTTTACCTCTGGCGCGACCGAAGCTGACAACCTGGCAATTAAGGGTGCGGCACAATTCCATCAGGCGCGCGGTAAACACATCATTACCAGCCAAACCGAACACAAAGCGGTGCTCGACAGTTGCTTGCAGCTGGCGAACGAAGGCTTTGATGTCACCTTCTTACAGCCGGGCAGCGACGGCATTGTCACGCCGCAGATGCTTGAATCTGCGCTGCGCGACGATACGGTGCTGGTGTCGCTGATGCAGGTTAATAATGAAACCGGTGTGATTCAGGACATCGCCGCCCTCGGTGCGCTGTGCCGTGCGCGTGACATCCTGTTTCACGTTGATGCCACCCAAAGTGTCGGCAAACTGCCCATTGACGTCAGTGAACTGCCGGTGGATTTGATGTCGTTCTCGGCACACAAGCTGTATGGGCCGAAGGGCATTGGCGCGCTGTGGGTGCGACGTAAACCGCGTCTGCAAATTGATGCGCAGATGCACGGTGGCGGTCATGAACGCGGCATGCGGTCGGGTACGTTGCCGGTGCATCAGATTGTCGGCATGGGCGAAGCCTATCGCATTGCGCGTGAAGAGATGAGCGGCGAAATGGCACGTCTGGCTGAGCTGCGCCAGCGTCTGTGGAGCGGCATCAGTAAACTGGGTAATGTGAACCTCAACGGTTCGCTCGAACAGGGCGCACCGAACATCCTCAATATCAGTTTTGCCCACGTCGATGGCGAATCGCTGATCATGGCGCTGAAAGATCTGGCGCTGTCATCCGGTTCCGCCTGTACCTCGGCCAGTCTCGAACCCTCTTATGTGCTGCGCGCGATGGGCGTTGAGCAGGAGCTGGCACACAGCTCGCTGCGTTTTTCGCTCGGACGCTTCACCAGCACAGAAGAGATTGAGTACGCTATCGAGCTGGTCAACAAAGCGGTGACGCGTCTGCGGGCAGTTTCGCCTGCAGCAACGTCCCGCTAATTCATGCACCCCTTGCGCCGGTTCTGGCGCAAGGTGACACCTAACGCAAACGGAGCCACGCGATGACAACACAACCGATGATAATTACGCTCAGCTCCCAGGCCGCCGACGCGCGCTGGGGTGACAAAGCTTTGCTGAGCAGCAACGAAAGTGGCATGACCCTTCACCTGACGGGCGCAGATGCGCTGATGAGCATCCAGCGCGCGGGCCGCAAGCTGGACGGTCAGGGCATTCGTCACGTAGCACTGCAAGGCGAAGGCTGGGATTTGGAAAAATGCTGGGCATTCTGGCAAGGCTATCGCAGCCCGAAAGGCAAACGTCAGGTCGAGTGGCCAGAGTTTAGTGAAGCCGATCAGAGTGAATTTGATCGTCGTCTGAAGATCATCGATTGGGTGCGCGACACCATCAACCTGCCAGCGGAAGATCTCAGTCCGGAGCAGCTGGCGCATAACGCCGTTGATCTGATCAACGAAGTCGGCGGCAAAGCGGTGAGCTATCGCATCACCAAAGGTGATGATTTGCGCGGCCAGGGTTACACCGGCATCCATACCGTTGGCCGTGGTTCAACCCGCGCACCGGTATTGCTGGCGCTCGATTTCAACCCGACCGGTGATGAAGCTGCACCGGTATATGCGTGTCTGGTCGGTAAAGGCATCACCTTTGATACCGGCGGTTACAGCCTGAAGCAGAGCGCCTTTATGGACTCGATGAAGTCCGACATGGGCGGCGCGGCAACGCTGACCGGCGCACTCGCGTTAGCGATTTCGCGTGGTCTGAATAAGCGCGTGAAGCTGTTCCTGTGCTGCGCAGACAACATGGTAAGCGGCAACGCATTCCGTCTGGGCGACATCATCCGCTATCGCAATGGTAAAACCGTTGAAGTGATGAATACCGATGCGGAAGGTCGTCTGGTACTGGCTGATGGCTTGATTGATGCCAGCGAGCAGAATCCAGAGCTGCTGATTGATGCAGCAACGCTAACGGGTGCAGCGAAAACGGCACTGGGCAACGATTACCACGCGCTGTTTACTTTTGACGACGTGCTGGCGGAATCGCTGCTTGGCAGTGCGACCGGTGAAAACGAAGCTTTCTGGCGCCTGCCGCTGGCCGAATTCCATCGCAGCCATTTGCCTTCGAACTTCGCCGACCTGAATAACATCGCCAGCCCGTCGCATGCTGCCGGAGCCAGCAGCGCGGCCGCGTTCCTGTCGCATTTTGTCAGCAAATATCAACAGGGCTGGCTGCATATTGACTGCTCTGCCACCTACCGCAAAGGCGCGGTGGATCAGTGGTCTGCCGGTGCAACCGGTTTGGGTGTGCGCACCGTTGCCAATCTTCTGCTGAAATAATCCTCATCACGGCAGGCGCAGGCCTGCTTTTTTTGGAAATGACTAAATGAGTAACCGTCTTGAAGAGGTGCTAAAACTGGCAGCCACTGAGCCTGCGCACCGTCCGGAATTTTTCCAACTGCTGCTGGAAGCCGATGTTTGGGTACCTGGCGAAAGCCCGGCCGAACAGTTTGATGCCACGTCACCGGTGGAACTGCAGCACTGGGAAAAAGAGGGCGGCGGCAGCGTGATTCCTTTCTTCACCTCCGAAGAAGCGATGGGCGAGGCGATCAAAGATGAACAGCCTTATCTGCGCATGCCGGTGCGTACGCTGTTTGAGATTACGCAGGGCGAAACGCTGTTTCTCAATCCGAAACTGCCTGCCGGCAAAGAGTTTTCGCCAGGCGAAATCGCTCATTTGATGAGTGAAGAGGGCAGTGCGCTGAGTCAACAAACCGTGCTGGAAGGGGGACAAGCGCTGCTGCTCTCCGAAGTGGCAGAGCCACCGGCGCAGATGATTGATTCTTTGACGCAGCTGTTTGCCAAGTATAAGCAGGTGCGCCGTGCTTACGTCGCCAGCATTCGTGAAAGCGCAACGGAAGCGCCGAATCTGCTGATTGGCATCGAAGCTGATAGCGATATTGATGAGATCATTCAGGCGGCGGGCGGTGTGGCAACCGATACGCTTGCCGATGATGCGCCAATTGATATCTGTGAAGTGGTGAGTGAAGATCGTGGCGTTAGCCATTTTTTTACTGCCCACATCACGCCATTCTACGAACGCCGCTGGGGCAGTTTCCTGCGCGACTTTAAAGGCAGTCAGCGGATTATTTGATCTATTACCGTGACGAACGGTGCAGCGTTTAGCCAGGTGCGCATTAATGCGCACCCTACCATCATTTCTCAATCGGTAAATCGTCGCGGCTTCCCCATTCGCCCCACGAACCGTCGTACAGCGTCACGTCACGTACCCCGAGCGATGTCAGCGCCAAAATCAATACCACCGCAGTCACCCCGGAACCGCAGCTGGCAATCACTGGCTGATCCAGCTTTACGCCTGCTTTATCAAACAAATCGCGCAGTTCCGCTGCCGGTTTCAGTTCACCGTTCGCCACCAAACTGTTCCACGGCAGGTTCAGGCTGTTAGGGATATGTCCACGCAGCAGGCCGGGGCGTGGCTCATCCACTTCGGCATTAAAGCGGTTTGCCGCGCGTGCATCCACAATCTGCGCACCACCTTCATGACTAATCAGCAGCACATCGGTCAGGCGTTTTACCTGTGTACTATCATATTTAGCCTCGAACTCAGCTTCCGGCAGACTAACCGGTCCGGTTACCACGTCATAACCGGCGGCTTTCCAGCCTTGTAATCCCCCAGCAAGAATCGACACCTGCTCGCAGCCGAAAGCGCGCAGCATCCACCACGCGCGCGGCGCCGAAAACAGGTTGCCTTCGTCATACACCACCAGATGTTTGTCCTGGCTAATGCCCAACTCACGCATGGCCACTGCAAAGGTCTCGGCGCGCGGCATCATGTGCGGATAGGGGCTGGTGTGATCGGATAGCGCTTCGATATCAAAGAAGGGGGCATGCGGCAGATGGCCGGCAAGATATTCCGCCTGGAGATCGCGCACCGCTTCCTGCCCGGGCGGTAACATGCGGGCATCAATCACCTGCAAAGTTTCTTCTGTGTAGTGTTCTTTCAACCAGTCAGCGGAGACAAATATGGCTGTCATAGCAACCTCTTCTTAGCAATCGGGAAACGTCCAGTCTCCGGGAATGTGAAGGCTATCTCAAGGGCATGATTGCTAAAGTTGTCGAAAATGCGCAGCATTACTCTTTCTTAACTTCTGGGACTGGTGAGGGATTTACCATGGCAAAATGTTTTAACCGGCTACTGCTCAGCGCGCTGATCGGGGGTGTATTACTGGGCAGCGCAACGTCGACGACTCACGCGGCGGAAACGACAGCCGCAGCAGCCACGCAGCAATCACTCTCGGTTATCGATCTCTCCGAACTGCAGCTCGACGGTGCTGCTGCCCTGGTGCTGACCTTTAATACCCCGCTCGATAGCAAACAGGATTTTGCTTCGCGCGTGCAAATTACTGACGAGAAAAGTGGCAAGGTCGACGGCGGCTGGGAGCTGGCGCAACACGGTAAAACGTTGCGTTTTCGTCATCCGGAACCGTCGCGCAAATTGACGATTAACGTCGATGCCGGTCTTAAAGCCGCCGATGGCACGACCTTATCCACGCCTTTTAGCCAAACGCTGACCACGCGTGATATCCAGCCGATGGTCGGCTTTGCCAGTCGCGGCTCCCTGCTGCCGCTACG
>NZ_AKIU01000010.1:0-6704 GCF_000282675.1 Pantoea sp. GM01
GCGGCTGCAGCCACTAAGTGGTGTGATGTCTGGCAAGGCCACCTTCGGGTGGCCTTTCTTTTTTAATAATGCGGCGGGGGTGTTTCTTCTGATTGCGAGGCGATCATCGACGGCGCACTATCTTTCACTTTATCCACTAACAGACGGACCTGCTCACGCAGTCTGATCATCTCCAGCTCATGCTGAACCACCGTTTGATTGAGCTGATCGATGGTGTATTCCTGAAAAGCCAGCTTGCTCTCCAGCGCCTCAAGGCGTTGTTCCCATTCTGTTTGCTGCATGATCTTTCCTCATCTTCCGGTGCGGCGCGTTAATCTGTTTCGGGCGTGATTCTACGGCCTTTCGCTTCAGAATCACCTGATATTTTACCTTTATGCGGCACGCTACATTGAAATGGCGCATAACGCCTATATCTCTGATGAAACTTCCTGAAGCAAAAAAGGTCGGAGGTTGACCGGGTAATTACATTGTGGGAGTGTTCGCCGCTGCCACGTAAAGTTATAGTGTGGGCCTCAGTCCGCAATGATTCCCGAGGTGAGAGGCTTCGGTTTTGGAGAAAGGATGAATTCACTGTTTAAAGTCACATTGTTAGCTACCACCATGGCCTTCGCGCTGAATGCACCGCTGGCAATGGCAGCAGAAACTACCGCTGCTCCAGCAGACGCTGCTCAGGCCGCGCCGCAAGCACCGAAGAATGCTGCTTTCAAAAACGAAGACCAGCAATCAGCTTATGCGCTTGGTGCGTCCCTTGGTCGCTACATGGACAACTCTCTGAAGGAACAAGAGAAGCTGGGCATCAAACTGGATAAAGATCAGTTGATCGCAGGTGTTCAGGACGCATTTGGCGGTAAGAGCAAACTGTCCGATCAAGAGATTGAGCAAACTCTGCAGGCCTTTGAAGGCCGTGTAAAAGGCGCCGCTCAAGCGAAGATGGAAAAAGACGCGAAAGAGAACTCCGATAAGGGTTCAGCTTACGCCGACAAATTCGCTAAAGAAAAAGGCGTGAAGAAAACCGAATCGGGTCTGCTGTATCAGGTAGAGAAAGAAGGTACCGGTAGCGCGCCTAAAGACAGCGACACTGTGGTGGTAAACTATAAAGGTACGCTGATCGACGGTACTGAGTTCGATAACTCTTATACCCGTGGCGAGCCGCTGTCATTCCGTCTTGACGGTGTGATTCCTGGCTGGACCGAAGGTCTGAAGCACGTGAAGAAAGGCGGTAAGATCAAGCTGGTGATTCCACCAAACCTGGCTTACGGCAAAAATGGCGTTCCGGGTATTCCGGCTAACTCTACGCTGGTGTTCGATGTTGAACTGCTCGACATCAAACCCGCGCCTAAAGCCGATGAGAAAGCACAGGCGCCAGTCGCTGCCGATCAGAAAGCGCAGTAATTTGCACTTGCTGTATTACGCCGCCTCTGGGCGGCGTTTTTATTTCTGAGAACAGAGTAAAGGTCTGGCTAAAGACCATGACATTTGCCAGACTAGCGCCTGCACAATTATCACAATATGAGTCTGCCCCAATGCTGTCGAGACAGGCTCCAGCCATTTAGGGTAATGTCTTCGATGTCTAATCCATTCAATCCCGGTGAACTGACTGACTTCGATTTACTGGAGCAACGTCCGTTCGAACAAGCTGATTACGATATTCTCAAATCCTACGAAGCTGTCGTTGACGGTCTGGCGATGCTTATTGGCTCGCACTGCGAAATCGTGCTGCACTCGCTGGAAGATTTGAAATGTTCCGCGGTGCGTATCGCTAACGGCGAACATACCGGACGTAAAGTGGGTTCACCGATTACCGATTTGGCACTGCGCATGCTGCACGATATGCATGGCGCCGATAGCAATGTTTCCAGGGCCTACTTCACGCGCGCGAAAAGTGGCGTGCTGATGAAATCTGTCACTATCGCGATCCGTAATCGCCAGCAGCGCGTCATTGGTTTGCTGTGCATCAACATGAACCTCGACGTGCCGTTCTCGCAGATTATGTCGACCTTTATGCCGCCGGAAATGCAGCAGGTTGACTCTAACGTTAACTTTGCCAGCTCGGTGGAAGATCTGGTGATGCAGACGTTAGAGTTCGCAATAGAAGAAGTGAGCGCTGACCGTAACGTTTCTAATAATGCCAAGAATCGTCAGATCGTCCTCAATATGTACGAGAAAGGTATTTTCGATATTAAAGACGCTATCAACCAGGTGGCCGATCGTCTCAATATCTCTAAGCACACGGTTTACCTCTACATTCGCCAGTTTAAAAGCGGCGATTTTCAGGGGCAGGATCGCTAATGCGCTACAGCTTGCTGGTCACCGGACCGGCATATGGCACCCAACATGCCAGCAGCGCGCTGCTGTTTGCCCGTGCGCTAGTGCAGGCGGGGCATCAGCTTGAAAGCGTATTCTTTTATCGCGAAGGCGTGTTGAATGCTAACCAACTGAGCGCGCCGGCCAGTGATGAAGTCGATATGGTGCGTGAATGGCAGCGGCTGCGCGATGAGAGCGGCACCGCACTGAACATCTGCGTGGCCGCTGCGTTACGGCGTGGCGTAACGGATGCACAGGAAGCGACGCGTCTACAACTGGCGGGTAGCAATTTGCAGCCGGGTTTTGAACTTAGCGGCTTGGGTGCACTGGCGGAAGCCGCGCTCAGCTGCGATCGTCTGGTGCAATTCTGATGAATCGCGTAGCTTTTCTGTTTACTCAGGCTCCGCACGGCAGCAGCGCGGGCAGGGAAGGGCTGGATGCGGTTCTCGCGACCGGTGCGTTAAGCGAAGATATCGGTCTGTTCTTTATTGGTGATGGCGTGCTGCAACTTAATCGTGACCAGCAGCCCGAGAAGATCCTGGCGCGCAACTATATCGCCACCTTCGGCGTGCTGGCACTCTACGACATCGATCAGTGTTTTGTTTGTGCTGATTCCCTATTAGCGCGCGGGCAAAGTCTGACTGCCGAACGCGTGATGGCAGCAGAAGTGCTTGATGCCTCGTCGCTTCGTGAGAAGCTAGCCAGCTACCATCGTATTATACGATTCTGAGAACCGATCATGCTCTACACGCTGCTGCAATCTCCCTGGCAATGCGACATTGATAGCCTGCTGCTGCTATTACAGGAAGGCGACGACCTGCTTTTATTACAGGATGGCGTGACCGCGGCACTGGCCGGCAGCCAGATGTTAGTTAAGCTGAGCGCATCGCCGGCCACGCTTTGGGTATTAGAAGAAGATGTGGCGGCGCGCGGCCTGGTTGAGCAAATTTCAACCAAAGTAGCACGTTTGGACTATACTGGTTTCGTTGCGTTGACGGCGAAGCATCAACAACAAGTGGCCTGGTAAGAGCGAAAACCTGGTTATTTCTTGACACCCTTTTGACACAGCCCTAAAATTCTGCCTCCTCGTAGTAATACGAGGCGATTTATTACGTGTTTACGAAGCAAAAAGCTAAATCCCAGGAGCTATTTAATGGCAACAGTTAACCAGCTGGTTCGCAAACCACGCGTACGCAAAGTTGCAAAGAGCAACGTGCCTGCGCTGGAAGCTTGCCCGCAGAAACGTGGTGTATGTACTCGTGTGTACACCACTACCCCTAAAAAACCAAACTCAGCACTGCGTAAAGTTTGCCGTGTGCGTTTGACTAACGGTTTTGAAGTTACCTCCTACATCGGCGGTGAAGGTCATAACCTGCAGGAGCACTCAGTGATCCTGATTCGTGGCGGTCGTGTTAAAGACTTGCCAGGTGTGCGTTACCACACCGTTCGTGGCGCGCTGGACTGCTCAGGTGTTAAAGACCGTAAGCAGTCACGCTCCAAGTACGGCGTGAAGAAGCCAAAGGCTTAATGGTTCTCCGTTAAGTAAGGCCAAACGTTTTAACTTAAATGTCAAACTAAACTCGTAGAGTTTTGGACAATCCTGAATTAACAACGGAGTATTTCCATGCCACGTCGTCGCGTCATTGGTCAGCGTAAAATTCTGCCGGATCCTAAGTTCGGATCAGAGCTGCTGGCTAAATTTGTAAATATCCTGATGGTAGATGGTAAAAAATCTACTGCTGAATCTATCGTCTATACCGCGCTTGATACCCTGGCTCAACGCGCTGGTAAAGATGGCCTGGAAGCGTTCGAGGTTGCTCTCGAAAACGTACGTCCGACTGTCGAAGTTAAGTCACGTCGCGTTGGTGGTTCTACCTACCAGGTTCCAGTTGAAGTCCGTCCGGTTCGTCGTAATGCCCTGGCAATGCGTTGGATCGTAGAAGCTGCTCGTAAACGCGGTGATAAATCTATGGCTCTCCGCCTGGCGAACGAACTTTCTGATGCTGCAGAAAACAAAGGTACTGCAGTTAAGAAACGTGAAGACGTTCACCGCATGGCTGAAGCCAACAAGGCGTTCGCACACTACCGCTGGTAACAGCAACGTAGTTGTTATTAACCCAGCGGGCGTCCCAGTGACTCACCTGCTGGGCTTTTTTAACTTAGAACGTCTAAGAATCAGAGGAATCAAATGGCTCGTAAAACACCCATTGAGCGCTACCGTAACATTGGTATCAGTGCCCACATCGACGCCGGTAAGACTACAACTACCGAACGTGTTCTGTTCTACACCGGTGTAAACCACAAAATCGGTGAAGTACATGACGGCGCAGCAACTATGGACTGGATGGAGCAGGAGCAGGAACGTGGTATTACCATCACGTCTGCTGCAACTACCTGTTTCTGGTCTGGTATGGCTAAGCAGTTTGAACCACACCACGTAAACATCATCGACACCCCGGGACACGTTGACTTCACCATCGAAGTTGAGCGTTCTATGCGTGTGCTTGATGGCGCAGTAATGGTTTACTGTGCAGTTGGTGGTGTTCAGCCACAGTCTGAAACCGTATGGCGCCAGGCTAACAAATATAAAGTTCCACGCATCGCGTTCGTTAACAAAATGGACCGCATGGGTGCTAACTTCCTGAAAGTTGTTGACCAGATGAAAGTGCGCTTGGGTGCAAACCCAGTTCCACTTCAGCTGGCTATCGGCGCAGAAGAAGGCTTCACCGGTGTTGTTGACCTGGTGAAAATGAAAGCGATCAACTGGAACGATGCCGATCAGGGCGTTACCTTCGTTTACGAAGATATCCCAGCTGATATGCAGGAACTGGCTGAAGAGTGGCGTGCGAATCTGGTTGAAGCCGCAGCTGAAGGTTCTGACGAGCTGATGGAGAAATTCTTCGGCGGTGAAGAGCTGACAGAAGAAGAGATCAAAACTTCTCTGCGTAAGCGCGTTCTGAAAAACGAAATCATCCTGGTTACCTGTGGTTCTGCATTTAAGAACAAAGGTGTTCAGGCGATGCTGGATGCGGTAGTTGAATACCTGCCAGCACCGACTGACGTTACCGCGATTAACGGTATGCTGGACGACGGTAAAGACACTCCGGCTGAGCGTCATTCCGATGACAAAGAGCCGTTTGCTGCACTGGCGTTCAAAATTGCTACCGACCCGTTTGTTGGTAACCTGACCTTCTTCCGCGTTTACTCTGGTGTTGTTAACACTGGTGACACCGTGTTCAACCCGGTTAAGTCAAACCGTGAGCGTCTGGGCCGTATCGTTCAGATGCACGCTAACAAACGTGAAGAGATCAAAGAAGTTCGTGCGGGCGATATCGCCGCAGCGATCGGTTTGAAAGACGTGACTACTGGTGACACCCTGTGTGACCCAGACAACGTCATCATTCTTGAGCGTATGGAATTCCCTGAGCCGGTAATCTCTATCGCCGTTGAGCCGAAAACCAAAGCTGACCAGGAAAAAATGGGTCTGGCTCTGGGTCGTCTGGCGAAGGAAGATCCATCATTCCGTGTTTGGACTGATGAAGAAACCAACCAGACCATCATCGCTGGTATGGGTGAGCTGCACCTCGACATCATCGTTGACCGCATGAAGCGTGAATTCAACGTTGAAGCGAACGTCGGTAAACCTCAGGTTGCTTACCGTGAAGCAATTCGCGCGAAAGTTACCGATATCGAAGGTAAACACGCCAAGCAGTCTGGTGGTCGTGGTCAGTACGGTCATGTTGTTATCGACATGTACCCACTGGAGCCGGGCGTTAACCCGAAAGGCTACGAATTTGTCAACGATATCAAAGGCGGTGTGATTCCAACTGAATACATCCCTGCGGTTGATAAAGGCCTGCAGGAGCAGCTGAAGTCAGGTCCTCTGGCCGGTTATCCGGTAGTAGATCTGGGTGTTCGTCTGCACTTCGGTTCATACCATGATGTCGACTCCTCTGAGCTGGCGTTTAAACTGGCTGCTTCTTTGGCCTTTAAAGATGGCTTTAAGAAAGCACAACCCGTGCTGCTTGAGCCAATCATGAAGGTTGAAGTAGAGACTCCGGAAGAGAACACCGGTGACGTTATCGGTGACCTTAGCCGTCGTCGTGGTATGCTCAAAGGACAGGAATCTAACGCTACTGGCGTTCAGATCCATGCTGAAGTTCCGCTGTCTGAAATGTTCGGATATGCAACCCAGCTGCGTTCTCTGACCAAAGGCCGTGCTTCTTACTCCATGGAGTTCCTGAAGTACGATGATGCGCCGAACAACGTCGCTCAGGCCGTTATTGAAGCTCGTAGCAAATAAGCTACGGTTTAAAAATTGTGAACTGATGCCTTCATGACTCATGAAGGCACAACGTAAGGAATTATCGCCATGGCGAAAGAGCAATTTCAGCGTAACA
>NZ_AKIU01000011.1:0-3677 GCF_000282675.1 Pantoea sp. GM01
GACATCACCGTCATCGCGCGCCGCTACGAGTGGGATATGGACGCCATCTGGCAGGATTTGCTGGCGTTTCTCGACCGCCAGCCGCGCGCGGTGCGCGGACGTCCGCAGCTTTCCACTCCATTAGAAGCGCTGTTAAAACAGGCGTGGCTGATGGCGTCAGCATCTGATAACAACCCGCAAATCCGCAGCATCCATCTGCTGATGGCGCTGGCCGAACAGCCGTCGCTGGTGCGCTGCGAAGGGCTGTGGCCGCTGCTGAGTCTACGCATGAGCCAGCTTGAGCGTTTAAAGCCGATGCTCGAAGCGCAGTCTGAGGAGCGTGCGGAAGCGGAACAGCTGGAGATGCCCGTCAGCAGCCTCGAACAAACCGCGGCACGTGAAACCAATATCCCAACCACCGAAGCCCTTGCCCGCTTCACCCGCGACGTCACCGCTGACGCGCGGAGCGGTAAAATCGACCCGGTTTTTGGCCGCGACAACGAAATCCGTCAGATGGTCGATATCCTGTCGCGTCGCCGCAAAAACAACCCGATTCTGGTCGGCGAGCCGGGCGTGGGTAAAACCGCGCTGGTGGAAGGGCTGGCGCTGCGCATTGTTGAAGGTAACGTGCCGGACAGCCTCAAGCCGGTCAGCGTGCATACGCTGGATCTCGGTATGCTGCAGGCGGGCGCGGGCGTGAAGGGCGAGTTCGAGCAGCGCCTGAAAAACATCATCACCGAGGTACAGAGCGCACCGCATCCTGTGCTGCTGTTTATCGACGAGGCGCACACCATCATCGGCGCGGGCAACGCAGCGGGCGGCGCGGATGCGGCCAACCTGCTGAAGCCGGCGCTGGCGCGCGGCGAGCTGCGCACCATCGCGGCCACCACCTGGAGCGAGTACAAACAGTATTTCGAGAAGGACGCCGCACTGGAGCGCCGCTTCCAGATGGTGAAAGTCGACGAGCCGGATGACGATACCGCCTGCCTGATGCTGCGCGGCCTGAAATCCCGCTACGCCGAACATCACGGCGTGCACATCACCGACGCGGCGGTGCGCGCCGCCGTCACCCTGTCGCGCCGCTACCTCACCGGACGCCAGCTGCCGGACAAGGCGGTTGACCTGCTCGACACTGCCGCCGCGCGTGTGCGCATGAGCCAGGACACCACGCCGGAGGCCATTACCCGCTTAAGGGCGAAACTTGATGCGCTGAACATTGAGCAGCGCGCCATTCTCGACGATGAAGCGCTCGGCGGCGCCATCCCGCAGGAGCGACTGGCCGACATCGCGACGCAGATTGCGTTCACTGATGAAGAGCTGGAGGCGCTGGAGCAGCGCTACGGCATCGTGCAGTCGCTGATGCAGCAGCTGCTGGAAGGCCGTAAAGACGCCAGCCAGCGCGGCGCTATCGCACAGCTCCAGACCGACCTCGACGCGCTGCAGCCCGGCGAGCCGCTGCTCACCGCCGACGTTGACGCGCGCATCGTGGCGGGCGTGATTGCCGACTGGACCGGCGTGCCGCTCTCCTCATTGATGAAGGATGAGCAGGCGGAACTGCTGGCGCTGGAAAACCAGCTCGCCACCCGCGTGGTCGGTCAGGATGCGGCGCTCAGCGCCATCGCGCAGCGCCTGCGCGCCGCCAAAACCGGACTCACTTCGGAAAACGGCCCGCAGGGCGTGTTCCTGCTGGTCGGTACCAGCGGCACCGGCAAAACCGAAACCGCGCTGGCGCTGGCCGATTTGCTGTACGGCGGCCAGAAGTCGTTAATCACCATCAACCTCAGCGAATACCAGGAAGCGCACACCGTTTCCCAGCTGAAAGGCTCGCCGCCGGGCTACGTCGGCTACGGCCAGGGCGGCATCCTTACCGAAGCGGTGCGCAAGCGTCCGTACAGCGTGGTGCTGCTCGACGAGGTGGAAAAGGCGCACCGCGACGTCATCAACCTGTTTTATCAGGTGTTTGACCGTGGCTTTATGCGCGACGGCGAAGGGCGCGAAATCGACTTCCGCAACACGGTAATCCTGATGACCTCGAACCTCGGCAGCGATGCGCTGATGCAGCTGCTGGACGAAACGCCGGACGCTACCGAATCCGACCTGCAGGAGTGCCTGCGCCCGATCCTGCGCGACCACTTCCAGCCCGCGCTGCTGGCGCGCTTCCAGACGGTGATTTACCGTCCGCTGGCGCGCGAGGCAATGCGCATCATCGTGGAAATGAAGCTGAAGCAGGTCAGCCAGCGGCTGCAACGCCATTACGGCATCCGCACCACCATCGGCGAAGGTCTGTACGACATGCTCACCGACGCCTGTCTGCTACCAGACACCGGCGCGCGCAACGTCGACAGCCTGCTTAATCAGCAGATTTTGCCGGTGCTGAGCCAGCAAATTCTCAGTCATCGTGCGGCGGGCAATCATCCACAGCATCTGCTGATGGACTGCATGGAAGAAGAGGGCATCGTGCTGGCGTTTGATGAGGTGAATCATGAGTGATGAAGTCATTTCCCTGGTGAAAAAGGCGGCGCAAACGCTGGGCCATTCGCGCTACCTGATGCAGGTGCACGGCTGCGACGAGACGCTGGACGTGCTGAAGTTTCAGGCCGAAGAGGCGCTGAGCGAAACGTGGCGCTATGACGTCATAGTGACCTGCGAAAACGCGGACATCATCTGCGAGGCGCTGCTGATGAAGCCGGCCTCGTTCACTTTCCAGGTGCCGATGTTCACCGGCGCGCCTGCCACGCCGGTACGCACAGTGTTTGGCGTGGTGCAGACGTTTCGCCGCATCTCAACGTCGAAGGATGAAGCCCGCTACGCGCTGACGCTGGTACCGCGTCTGGCGATGCTCGGCCACACGCACCGCAGCGAAATCTATCTCAACCAGTCGGTGCCTGAAGTGGTTGAACAGGTGCTGCGCTCGCACGGCTTCGAAGGCCCGGACTTTGATTTCAGCCTGTCGCGCGAGTATCCGCAGCGCGAGCTTATCACCCAGTGGCGCGAAACCGACCTGGCGTTCATCCAGCGCCTGCTGGCCGAGGTGGGGATTTTCTGGCGCTTCGACATGGACGCGCGCCTCGAGCAGGACGTGGTGATATTCCACGATTCGCAGCAGCACTATCAGTTCGGCACCTCGCTGCCGCTGCGCCCGGCGTCGGGTCTGAGCAACACCGGTCAGGAGTGCATTCTTGATATACAAACCGGCCGCAACGTGGTGACCGGCAGCGTCAGCACCCGCGACTACAACTACCGCGAGGCGCTGGTGCCGCAGGATAGTACACAAAGCATCAGCAGCGCCGAAGGCATCACCACCGGCGAAGCGTACCGCTACGCCGAGCCGTTTCTGTCGGAAGGTGACGCCGGCAGCGTGGAGTCCGGCGCGTTCTTCGCCCGCCTGCATCATGAGCGTCTGCTCTGCGGTCAGCTGCAGGCCAGCGGCATCACTAACCGCGCGCAGCTGACGCCGGGTCAGGTGCTGGAAAGCCACAGCGCGCTGCCGGACGGACTGCAGGACGGCGTGCTGATTACCCGTGTGCGCAGCCACGGCTCGCGCAGCAGCAGCTTCATTCTGGCGTTTGACGGCATGGCGTACAGCGAAACCGTCTGCTGGCGTCCGGCGCTGCTGCGCCGTCCGGTGATTGCCGGCACGCTGCCCGCGCGCGTGGAAAGCACTGAAAAGAACGATACCTACGCGTGTCTGGACAGCA
>NZ_AKIU01000012.1:0-25750 GCF_000282675.1 Pantoea sp. GM01
TTTCAGCGCTTTCATCCGGCGGAAGTTCTTTCGAAGCTTCCTCACCAACACCACATTTCGTAAACCGTTGTGCCGTGTTGATGGATGCGCATTATAGGGAGTTGTTCTCAGCACGCAACCGCTAAATTCAACAAAAACAACCGTTCGCTGCATTCCACAGCAAAACCCCGCCTTATACGCAGTTACGCACATAGTTATCCACACACAAGCGCACAAATGAATTTAGGCGAGCATCACGCAAACGTTTTCGCTACAATGCCCGGCGACGTCAAGGATGCCCCTTTTGGGGCGTTACATGAGGCAAGTGCTTCCTTCTATATAGAAGAAAGACACTAAGCTTGATGTAACGCTCTTTTTTACGCGAAACAAAGCCAAGGGATAAAACCACCATGCAACAACGTCGTCCTGTACGCCGCGCTCTGCTCAGTGTCTCTGATAAAGCCGGTATCCTCGAATTTGCTCAGGCACTCTCCAGTCGTGGTGTTGAGCTGCTCTCCACAGGCGGTACTGCACGTCTGCTGGCAGATGCGGGCCTGCCCGTCACCGAAGTTTCTGACTACACCGGTTTCCCGGAAATGATGGATGGACGCGTCAAAACGCTGCACCCGAAAGTGCACGGTGGCATTTTAGGCCGTCGCGGCCAGGATGATGCGATCATGGCACAACACGCCATCAACCCAATCGACATGGTGGTTGTGAACCTTTATCCCTTCGCCCAAACCGTTGCCAAACCTGATTGCTCGTTAGCTGACGCAGTAGAGAACATCGATATTGGTGGTCCAACTATGGTTCGCTCCGCAGCCAAGAACCATAAAGACGTCGCGATTGTGGTGAAGAGCAGCGATTACGAGGCGATCATTGCCGAGCTGGATGCTAATGAAAACTCACTTACGCTGGAAACGCGTTTCGATCTGGCCATAAAAGCCTTCGAACACACTGCCGCCTACGACAGCATGATTGCCAACTACTTCGGTAGCCTGGTTCCGGCTTATCACGGCGACAGCAAAGAACCTGCCGGCCGCTTCCCACGTACGCTGAATCTCAACTTCATCAAGAAGCAGGATATGCGTTACGGCGAGAACAGCCATCAGGATGCTGCCTTCTATATAGAAGAGAATGTGGCGGAAGCTTCCGTTGCTACTGCGCAGCAGGTTCAGGGTAAAGCGCTCTCCTACAACAATATCGCCGATACCGATGCTGCACTTGAGTGCGTGAAAGAGTTTGACGAAGCGGCGTGTGTCATCGTCAAACACGCCAACCCATGTGGTGTCGCGGTTGGCGGTTCGATTCTCGACGCTTACGAACGTGCCTACAAAACTGACCCGACTTCCGCGTTCGGCGGCATCATTGCCTTCAACCGCGAACTCGACGAAGCCACCGCGCAGGCCATCATCAGCCGCCAGTTTGTGGAAGTGATCATTGCTCCGTCCGCCAGTGAAGCAGCATTGAAAGTGATCGCCGCTAAACAGAACGTGCGCGTTCTGGTATGCGGCCAGTGGCAAGGCCGCGTTGCGGCGCTGGATTTCAAACGCGTAAACGGCGGCGTGCTGGTGCAGGATCGTGATTTAGGTATGGTGGAAGCCAGCCAACTACGCGTTGTTAGCAAGCGCCAGCCAACTGAGCAGGAACTGCGTGATGCGCTGTTCTGCTGGAAAGTGGCGAAATTCGTTAAATCCAATGCCATTGTTTATGCGCGCGACAATATGACTATCGGCATTGGCGCCGGTCAGATGAGCCGTGTCTATTCAGCCAAAATCGCTGGCATTAAAGCGGGTGATGAAGGCCTGGAAGTGAAAGGTTCGGCGATGGCGTCTGACGCATTCTTCCCGTTCCGTGACGGTATCGACGCCGCAGCAGCGGTCGGCATCAGCTGTGTGATTCAACCGGGTGGTTCAATCCGTGATGATGAAGTGATTGCCGCAGCTGATGAGCACGGTATCGCGATGATCTTCACCGACATGCGTCATTTCCGCCATTAATTGTTGGGAGCAGTACAGATGAAAATTTTAGTGATTGGTAACGGCGGACGTGAACACGCGCTGGCGTGGAAAGCAGCACAGTCGCCGCTGGCGGAAACCGTGTTTGTCGCACCAGGCAATGCCGGCACCGCACTCGAGCCAGCGCTGCAAAACGTGGCCATCAGCGCTACCGACGTTCCCGCACTGTTAGCTTTTGCGCAGCAGGAAAAGATCGATCTGACTATCGTCGGTCCGGAAGCGCCGCTGGTCATTGGCGTGGTTGACGCATTCCGTGCCGCAGGTCTGAAGATCTTTGGCCCAACGCAGGCCGCTGCTCAGCTGGAAGGCTCAAAGGCCTTCACCAAAGATTTCCTCGCGCGTCAGCAGATCCCAACCGCCGAGTACCAGAACTTCACCGAAGTGGAACCTGCGCTGGCGTATCTGCGTGAGAAAGGCGCACCGATCGTCATCAAAGCTGACGGTCTGGCTGCAGGTAAAGGCGTAATCGTGGCGATGGAACTGGCTGAAGCAGAAGCCGCAGTGCAAGACATGCTGGCCGGCAATGCGTTCGGCGATGCAGGTCACCGCATTGTGATTGAAGAGTTCCTTGATGGCGAAGAAGCCAGCTTTATCGTCATGGTTGACGGCAACAATGTGCTGCCGATGGCCACCAGCCAGGATCACAAACGTGTCGGCGATGGCGATACCGGCCCAAATACCGGTGGCATGGGCGCTTATTCTCCGGCACCCGTGGTAACCGATGAGATCCACCAGCGCGTGATGGATCAGATCATCTGGCCAACCGTTAACGGCATGAAGGCAGAAGGCAACATCTATACCGGTTTCCTGTATGCCGGTTTGATGATCGATAAAGCCGGCCAGCCAAAAGTGATCGAATTCAACTGCCGCTTTGGCGATCCAGAAACCCAACCGATCATGCTGCGTCTGCAGTCGGATCTGGTTGAGCTGTGCCTGGCAGCTACCGACGGCAAACTGAATCAGAAAACCTCACATTGGGATCCGCGTCCATCACTGGGCGTGGTATTAGCGGCGGGCGGCTATCCGGGCGATTATCGCACCGGCGATCAGATTCACGGTCTGCCGCTGGAAGAAGTGCCGGACGGCAAAGTCTTCCATGCCGGTACCACTATGAAAGATGATTTGGTGGTCACCAACGGTGGTCGTGTGCTGTGCGTAACCGCGCTGGGCGACGATGTCGCTGCTGCGCAGCAGAATGCTTATGCACTGGCGCAACATATCTCGTGGGATGGCAGCTTCTATCGCCGCGATATCGGTTACCGCGCAATTAACCGCAAATAAATACGCGAAGGGGCACTGCACGTGCCCCTTCTATTATTCACCCGTCAGAAATCGCTCTCTTGCGGCTGCCAGCTACATTCGTCATCCGGCGTCGTGCGTAGTAACTGCACCCCTTCCGGCGCTTCCAGCCACGACACCATTAATGGCGCGGCATGGCCTTGCTGCTGGCGCGCGAGCGCATATAGCGTGTCACGATCGAAGGCCGCGTTCACCACTTTATCGTCGCATTCTCGCACCTGATTATCACCCAGCCAATGGCCCTGCCGCAGCAATACCCGCCCTTCCAGCAAGGCATTACTTTGGTCCAACATGCGCTGCGCATCGAAGCGATACAACTCTACGCTATCGGCACTGACCGCTTCACGTCGACCAGCCAGCTGGCGCTGCATGAAATTAAGATTGCCTTGATGATCGAAGCGTAAGGTCACGTCGTCCGGCTGTGCGCCAGCGACACGTCGCTCTACGCTAATCAGCTTCTGCTGCTGCCAGTTGTAATCGGTGGTCTCCATCGCATCACCATTGAACGGCGTAAAGACGGTTCGGAGATGGACAGCCTGATGGTCACTATTCTTGCGCCAGATGCGCACGGTGCCGCGATCGGCCAGATAGCCGCTCGCCGTAAAGGCAGGAAGATCGGGAGTGGAGCTACAGCCCGTAAGCAGCGCACCAAATAACAGGGCGCAGACGCGCTGAGAAATTGGATTCAGCATGGCAGGTCCCGGCAACAAAAAGGGGCGCTAACGCCCCCTCTTTTAAAGCTAAACCGCAATGCGGAAACTTACTTAACAGCGTCTTTCAGAGCTTTGCCTGAAACGAACGCAGGTACGTTTGCCGCAGCGATTTTGATCTCTTTGCCAGTCTGCGGGTTGCGACCGGTACGCTCAGCGCGGTGGTTCACTTTAAAAGTACCAAAACCAACCAGTTGTACAGCATCACCTTCTTTCAGAGACTCAGTGATCGCAGCCAGGGTAGATTCCAGCGCAGTCTTAGCCTGGGTTTTAGACAGGTCAGCTTTCTCTGCGATCACATCAATCAGTTGAGTCTTGTTCATAAGTTATCCTTAAAGTGTATTTATCGCTTGCTAAGCAACGAGTGCGAGGGAAAAGCCATTCTCAGGCCTTGTTCAGCCGGCACGCACCGATAGCCACAATTTTCAGCCCCCCAAATGTAGACCAGACAGGGGGCCGATGTGAAGCCTCCAGGCGCGGTAATTCGGGCCTGAAGTCACGTTTTCTTGCCTTATTGCTGAAAAAGTATACCGATGTTACTGATTCCCGCTTCGCGCAGGTCTGCACGCAGACCTTTAATCAATTCCAGGTCGCGTTCCTCGCACTCTGACAGCAGGCGGAAAATCTCCCACTGCAAGTCCCATTCATCGATGACAGGCTGATTTTCACGCAGCTCTTCGTCGGTCATTTCGCGACCGGCCTGGGTCATTTCCAGAATAGCCACGGTGGTGATCGAAGTGCGGCTGACTTCAACCGCGTGCTCCAGCGTTTCACCGCTGAGCTGAGCATGCAGTAATTCACTTAATGCCACGCACGCATCGATTGCCGGGTGCACGCCGTAAACGTCAAAATCGTCACCGTCAGGGATCGCGCTTTCAAATTTCTCCAGCTGACCGTCGAAATTGATTTTGGCGTCTTTGACCGTCAGGCTTTCCCAGATTAGATCAAGGATACGGCGATAGAGTTGCGGATCGGCGAATTCGGTCTGCTGGCAGAAAGCCCAATAGTTGGGGAACATGCGCTCGCAGAGACAGGCCATGAAAGTCATATGCTGCCAGCTTTCCAGCTTCGCCAGACGCAAATGGACGGGGTTCTGTAACATCAAACTTACTCTCAATAGGTTAGCTGGCGGCAGTGTACCGCAAAAGCCGGGTGCAAACAGCGTTAACGCGCATTTTGCCAACGCAGGAAAGCCGGGCGTCCAGAGGCGACAGCATCCGCCCAGCGCGTCGGTTCCGGCAGACGATAGCCCGAGGTACAGACTTCCACCCAATGCAAAGCGCTGTCCAGGCTAACGCGATGGCCGGTGGAGATAAACAGCGGATTACAGCGCGCTTTACTGCGCCACACCCAGCCAATCTGCTCACCTTTGTCGATCAACGGCTGACGGCTGCCTGGCTCGGCATCCAGTTCGGCAAAACGTCCGCACAGACGCTTCTTCGCTACGCCAATGGTTGGCACATCCACCAGCGAACCGAAATGCGCCGCCACGCCAAGCCGACGTGGATGGGAAATACCATGACCATCAACAAACAGCAGATCGGGCCGCTGCGAGAGCTGCTGCCATGCTTCCAGCAGCGCCGGCATTTCGCGAAAGGATAAGAAGCCCGGAATATACGGCATGGTGGTAGCAATGCGTGCAATGCGATGTTCCACCAGCGTTAAAGAAGGATACTCAAGGATCACCAGGGCGGCGCGCGTAATCTCGCCACCCTGCTCAAAACCAACGTCAGCGCCACCAATAAAGCGTGGCGGCAGCACGTCAAAATCATCCTGCCGCACCACATCAGCAGCGCGTTGTAACTGTTCCTGGCGAAGGGCGGCTAAATCCACGATTAACCCTGATGATAAGGACGTGACAGACGATGTACCGCTTCCACAAACGCACCAGCATGCTCTGGCGGCACGTCAGGATGGATACCGTGACCCAGGTTAAACACATGGCCTTCACCCGTGCCAAACCCTTCAAGGATCCCTGCCACTTCCTGCTCGATACGCGCTGGCGGTGCATACAGCATGGAGGGATCCATGTTGCCCTGCAGTGCCACTTTATCGCCCACGCGACGACGCGCATCAGCAATATCGGTTGTCCAGTCCAGTCCCAGCGCATCACAGCCGGTTGCGGCGATCGCTTCCAGCCACTGGCCGCCACCTTTGGTGAACAGCGTAATCGGTACGCGGCGACCTTCGTTCTCGTGCAGCACGCTATCAACGATTTTGTGCATGTAGTACAGCGAGAATTCACGATAATCGCGTCCGGTCAGCACGCCGCCCCAGGTATCGAAGACCATGACTGACTGCGCGCCCGCTTTAATCTGCGCATTGAGGTAGAGAATGACGCTGTCCGCCAGCTTATCCAGCAGCAGGTGGAGAGTTTGCGGCTCGGCGTACATCATCTTTTTAATTTTCGTGAAGGCTTTACTGCTGCCGCCTTCCACCATGTAGGTCGCCAGCGTCCACGGACTGCCTGAGAAGCCAATCAGCGGCACTTCGCCCTTAAGGTTGTGACGAATAGTCCGCACCGCGTTCATCACATAGCCGAGCTCTTGCTCGGGATCCGGTACCGGCAGCTTGTCGACATCCGCGCGGCAGGTGATCGGATTGGAGAAACGCGGGCCTTCACCGGTTTCAAAGTAGAGCCCAAGTCCCATTGCATCCGGAATGGTGAGGATATCGCTGAAGAGGATCGCCGCGTCCAGCGCATAGCGACGCAGCGGCTGCAGCGTAACTTCACATGCCAGCTCGGCATTTTTACACAGCGACATAAAATCACCGGCTTCAGCGCGCGTGGCTTTGTACTCCGGCAAATAACGCCCAGCTTGTCGCATCATCCATACCGGCGTGACATCTACCGGTTGACGTAACAGGGCGCGCAGATAACGATCGTTCTTCAGTTCACTCATAATGGGCTCTCTCATGCTAAGGCCGGCAGTGTAGCATTTTCACGTCGCGCTGGCGCGACACAGGGCAACGGTATCTTCAATCAGGCGACGCGCGACGGTGCCGGGCGGCGGCAGAAGCGGTAAATCGTCATAGCGATACCAACCGGCATCCAGCAACTCTTTGCCATCGTGTTGCAGATCACCGCCGTCATATTCCGCCATATACGCCATCATCAGTGAATGTGGGAACGGCCAGGGTTGCGAAGTAACGTAGCGCACGTTTTTCACCCGCACGTTGCTCTCCTCCATCACTTCGCGCGCCACCGCTTGTTCTAAGGTTTCACCCACTTCGACAAAGCCCGCCAGCACGGTGTAAATGTTGTTACGATGACGCGCATGATTGGCGAGCAGGATCTCATCACCACGGCGGATGGCCACGATGATGCACGGTGCAATTTGCGGGTAATAGCGCTCGCGGCAGTGATTGCACAGACAAGCAAATTCGCGCTTGCTGATGTGCATTTCATGGCCGCAATAGCCGCACCAGCGATGCGACCGATAGAACTCCGCCAGTTGCACACCGCGCCCGGCGATTTGGAACAGGCCGACATCTTCATCAATCAGTTGGCGCACCGAGCCCATGCTATCCGGCCGCGCTTCCCGCACCAGCCAGACATTTTCGCCCTGCCATTCGCCAATCAAAATCGCGTGGCTGCCACTAAGTCCAAACTCGGTGGATAAGCCATGCGGCAGCTCGCCTTGCGGCAACCAAAGTTTTTGCTCATGGCTGACAATCCACCATCCAGCGTCTAAGCTTGAGATCTCACGTTGCATCTTAATCGTTGTCCTTAGCGTCAAATCACACGCTGAAACTCTAATATTAAGTGTGTAATAAACAACTATAACCTACCTGGAGCCCCATATGCTTAACCAGTTAGATGACCTGACAGAGCGTGTAGGCGGCGGAAATGAATTGGTCGATTCATGGTTGCGTGCCCGCCGACAGTTGCTCGTCACGTACTATGAGCTTATTGGCATGAAGCCACAAAAAGATGCGTTAACCACGCTGGATGAACAGGCACTCGATGCCTTTTGCCACAATCTGGTGGACTACCTTTCAACCGGTCATTTCAGCGTGTATGAACACATTATTAGTGAGATGCAGGGTGATAACCCGCTGATGGTTGCCGCGCAGATCTATCCGGCATTAGAGGCGAATACAGACCACATGATGCAGCTCTACGACAGCCACCTGCAGCAGGCTATCAACGACGATAATTGCGTGGATTTTCAAACGGCGCTCTCTGAAGTCGGCGAAGTGCTGGAATCACGTTTCACGCTGGAAGATAAGCTGGTACAACTCGCCTGGGATAATCAGCTGGCGCATCTACCGGTTGCCAATGACAGCATCATCGCCCGCCCGGCTTGAATGCCCGCTGTTGTAAAAAACTTGTTATTCGAAAAAAGCCCTCTTATGCTAAATGGGCTTTTTTATTGTCCTCTTTAACGACAATCAAGAGCCAAATTTTGCGATATAAGCGTAGCGTGCGCAGCGAGTTCACGCTCGGACAGCGCGCAGGGACCGGAGCGTACACGTAGTACGTGACGGTCACGAGCACTGCCCAGGCGTGAAATAGCAAGCAAAGTAGCTTATATCGTAAAACACCAACTTGTCGGAGTGCCCAGTGGGGCTGAGACCGTTAATTCGGGATCCGCGGAACCTGATCAGGTTAGTACCTGCGAAGGGAACAAGAGTAGACATTATCAGCACGATGCACGTTGGCGCCCAGCATCGTTTCTGTTACTCCTTCCGAACTCTGGACAAGCAACTTCCAACATTCACAGGAAACTTGCTATGTCTGCTGTTAAAACTTCTCGTCGTGAACAACGTGCTCAGGCACAGGAATTTATCGATTCCCTGCAGGGAACCGCTTTCCCTCATTCAAAACGCATCTGGATCATCGGCAGCCGCGCGGATATTCGCGTACCGATGCGCGAGATACAGCTGAGCCCGACGCACATCGGCGGCAGCAAAGATCATCCGCAGTTTGAGCAGAATGAAGCGGTGCCGGTATATGACACTGCCGGCGCTTATGGTGATCCAGAAGCCACTATTGATGTCCATCAAGGGCTCACCAGGCTACGCGCAGAGTGGATCGCCGAACGTGGTGACAGTGAAACTATCCACCAGCTGAGTTCCCGTTACACCCAACAGCGTCTGGCGGATGAAGGCTTGGATCATTTGCGTTTTGAGCATCTGCCGCAACCGCGTCGTGCCAAAGCGGGACGCTGCGTTACCCAACTGCACTATGCACGCCAAGGCATCATCACACCGGAGATGGAGTTCATCGCTCTGCGTGAAAACATGGGCCGCGAGCGTATTCGCAGTGAAGTACTGCTACAACAGCATCCCGGACACAGCTTTGGTGCCAATCTGCCGGAAAATATCACCGCTGAATTTGTCCGCCAGGAAGTGGCCAGCGGTCGCGCCATTATTCCTTCCAACATCAACCACCCCGAATCCGAACCGATGATTATTGGCCGCAACTTCCTGGTGAAGGTGAATGCCAATATCGGCAATTCGGCGGTAAGTTCATCGATTGAAGAAGAAGTGGAGAAACTGGTGTGGTCAACGCGATGGGGCGCAGACACTGTGATGGATCTCTCAACCGGCCGCTACATCCATGAAACGCGTGAATGGATTCTGCGTAACAGCCCGGTGCCGATTGGTACGGTGCCAATTTATCAGGCGCTGGAAAAGGTGAATGGAATTGCGGAAGATCTCAATTGGGACATTTTCCGCGATACGCTGTTAGAACAGGCGGAGCAAGGCGTCGATTACTTCACCATCCACGCTGGTGTGCTGCTGCGCTATGTGCCAATGACGGCTAAACGTCTCACCGGTATTGTGTCTCGCGGCGGATCGATTATGGCGAAATGGTGTTTGTCACATCACACTGAAAGCTTTCTCTATCTGCACTTCCGCGAGATTTGTGAAATCTGCGCCGCCTACGATGTGGCTCTGTCGCTCGGCGATGGCCTGCGTCCCGGCTCAATTCAGGATGCCAATGATGCAGCCCAGTTTGCCGAGCTGCATACGCTGGGTGAACTGACTAAAATCGCCTGGGAATACGATGTGCAGGTGATGATTGAAGGCCCCGGGCACGTACCGATGCAGATGATTCGCCGCAACATGACCGAACAGCTGGAACACTGCCACGAAGCGCCATTTTACACGCTCGGCCCGCTCACCACCGACATCGCACCGGGCTACGACCACTTCACTTCCGGCATCGGTGCCGCGATGATTGGCTGGTTTGGCTGCGCCATGCTGTGCTACGTGACGCCGAAAGAGCACCTCGGCTTACCGAATAAAGAGGATGTGAAGCAGGGGCTGATCACCTACAAGATCGCTGCGCACGCGGCGGATCTGGCGAAAGGCCACCCGGGCGCGCAGATCCGCGACAATGCGATGTCGAAAGCGCGCTTTGAATTCCGTTGGGAAGATCAGTTCAATCTGGCGCTCGATCCGCACACTGCGCGCGCCTATCACGATGAAACCTTGCCGCAGGAATCGGGAAAAGTGGCGCACTTTTGTTCAATGTGCGGCCCAAAATTCTGCTCAATGAAAATCACCCAGGAAGTACGCGAGTTTGCTGCACGCCAACAGGCTGAAGCTCAGCCGATTGAAATGGGCATGGCGCAAATGGCGGATACTTTCCGCAATCGTGGCGGCGAGATCTATCACGCTGCCGATACCCTTAAAGAGGAAAATGTATGACCGACGCCTTTCCTGCCACGGCCCCGAAACTGGGGCTGTATCCGGTTGTTGATAGCGTGGAGTGGATCGCGCGCCTGCTAGAAGCCGGGGTGCGCACCCTCCAGCTACGCATCAAAGATTGCGAGGATCATGAAGTTGAAGATGCGGTGCGCGAGGCAATTGTGCTCGGCAAGCAGTATCGTGCACGCCTGTTTATCAATGATTACTGGCGCTTAGCCATCAAATACCATGCTTATGGTGTGCACCTTGGCCAGGAAGACCTCGATGTTGCCGATCTGGCGGCGATTCGTGAGGCAGGATTGCGCCTGGGTTTATCGACGCATGATGATGCCGAACTGGACCGCGCGCTCGCGCTGCGCCCTTCTTACATTGCACTTGGCCACATTTATCCCACGCAAACTAAAGACATGCCATCAGCTCCGCAGGGCGTGGTGGAATTGAAACGTCATCTGGCGCGGTTGCAGGGTGTGCCAACCGTGGCGATTGGTGGTATTTCACTGGCGCGCGTACCAGAAGTTCTGGCAACAGGCGTTGGCAGCATTGCGGTGGTAAGTGCGATAACTCAGGCAGCAGACTGGCGCGCGGCAACGCAGGAGCTGCTGACGCTGGTTGAAAACGGAATCGAACCCGCAGAGTCGATGTAACGCGCTGTAAGTTTTGATGAAATGCTGGAATCTGCCGCGCAGCAGTAGGATGTGACGGCTAGCATCCTGTCCTGACAAGGCTAAAGTGTGCCTGCCCGCTGTCGCTTGCAGCGGGCCAGGGCTGGTCTTAACCTCTCCCAGCCCTGCCTTTCTCTATTACGTCAGGGAGGCGGTATGCACAGTTTCAACACCACAGGCCAGCATGGCACGTTCTACTGCTGCACCGAGTTGGGCTATCGCCTGCTCTGTATGCTCATTCATTGGCAAACCGTAATTCAGGCGCAGGCAGTTACGATATTTGCCCGAGGCCGAAAACAGAGACCCCACCGCGACCTGCATGTTCAGCTCACGCAACTCGTTATTCAGTCTTACCGCGTCAAACGCCTCTGGCAACTCAATCCACATCAGGAAGCTGCCCTGCGGACGCGACACGCATATTCCGCACGGGAAATAGTGGCGCACCCAGCAGCTAAAGGTTTCATAGTTACGTTGATACACCTGACGCATGCGCCGCAGGTGCGGCAGATAGTGACCAAGGCGAATAAATTCGGCGACCGCATGCTGAGGCTGTGTTGCCGTCGAACCGGTGCTGATGTACTTCATATGCAGTACGCGATCGCGATAGCGCCCCGGCGCTACCCAACCCACGCGCAATCCCGGCGCCAGCGTCTTGGAGAACGAACTGCACAGCAACACGCGGCCATCCTGATCCAGCGATTTGATGGTAACGGGGCGCGGATATTCCCACGCCATTTCGCCATACACATCGTCTTCAATAATCGCGGCATCAAAACGCTGCGCCAGCGTTACCAGCGCACGTTTGCGAAATTCGGGCATGATAAAGCCCAGCGGGTTATTGCAATTCGGCACCACCACCACCGCTTTAATCGGCCACTGCTCGAAGGCGAGTTCCAGCGCTTCCAGACTGATACCCGTCACCGAATCGGTGGGAATCTCAATGGCGCGAATGCCGAAGCCACGCAAGGTCTGCATGGTGCCGTGAAAAGTGGGCGATTCGACAGCAATGATGTCTCCCGCCTGGCATATTGCACGAATGGAGATCGACAACGCTTCATGGCAGCCGGTGGTGATCACGATATCTTCAGCAGTAAGCTGGCAACCGCTGTCGATCGTCAGTCGTGCGACCTGTTCGCGCAACGCTGCAACGCCCAGCAAGCTGTCATAGTTGAGTTGATCAACATCCTGTTTCTGCGCCATGCGGCTTTGAATTTTCCACAGCGGTTTCAGTGTTGGCTGAGTCAAATCGGGCATCCCGCTTCCGAGTTGCAGTACATCGCTATTAGTCCGGCTGCTGAGCAGCTCCAGTACCGATTCCCACTGGGTAATCTCTACCGGACGCTGTGCAGGTCGGGTTAAGGCGGGTACGGGCGGCGTCGCTTTACGCGTTGCAACGAAATAACCGGAACGCGGCTGCGGCACGATCAGCTGTTTCTCTTCCAGCAGATGATACGCCTGCTGCACCGTGCTGATGCTCACACCGTGTTCCAGGCTGAGCGTGCGTACCGATGGTAAACGTTCGCCGCTGCGGTACAGCCCTTGCTCTATCCGATCGGAGAGCAGACATGCTAAATGTTGGTAACGCGTCATCGTATGCCTCAACCAGCGAGTAATCACATAAAACCAGTACAGATACCCAGCATTATTACCATTCAGATCTATTGAATGGCAATCTGTATGTTAAAGATAAGTGTTTTTTGCGTCTGTATCATAATGCGTAGGAATTGGACAATGCATCTCAGGCAACCTACTGAGGGCAAGAATAATGGAATTCGATCAAAACCGCGCAGCTAAACCTTTTGATGTAACTTTACTGGATATTTTCCGCGGTGCAGTGCGCATGGTGAAAAACTGGAAAGCACGGCGTGACACTCATCGTATCCTGTCAAAATTGAGTGATAACCAGCTTCGCGATATCGGACTCACACGTGACGACGTCTGCCGTAAGTTCTGACAAAATTGCGACGAAAAAAAACCCTGCCGAGGCAGGGTTTTTTATTGGTCAGCTTTAGCAGACGAATTACTCGTCGTCGCTTCCGCCCAGACCGGCGTTCAGCAATTCTGCCAGGCTAGCAGAGGCTTCATCCGCAGTAACCTGCGGTGCAACCGGTGCTTCACCCGCAGAGCGGCGACGCATACGATCCTGGTGATAAGCATAACCGGTACCGGCTGGGATTAGACGACCCACGATCACGTTCTCTTTCAGGCCGCGCAGTTCGTCGCGCTTGCCTGCTACTGCTGCTTCGGTCAGGACACGTGTGGTCTCCTGGAACGATGCTGCAGAGATGAACGATTCAGTTGCCAGTGACGCTTTGGTGATACCCAGCAGATCGCGCATGAACGTCGCGCCGATTTTGCCATTCGCTTCAAGTTCACGGTTAGAGATCTTGATGCGAGAGTATTCAGCCTGCTCACCTTCCAGGAAGTCGGTGCTTCCCACGCTCGAGATAGTTGCTTTGCGCAGCATCTGACGAACGATGACTTCAATGTGTTTATCGTTAATCTTAACGCCTTGCAGACGGTAAACTTCCTGCACTTCGTTAGTGATGTAACGGGTCACAGCATGGACGCCACGCAGACGCAGGATGTCATGCGGAGACTCTGGGCCGTCAGATACGACGTCACCACGTTCTACACGCTCACCTTCGAATACGTTAAGCTGACGCCATTTTGGAATCATCTCTTCGTACGGATCGCTACCATCAACCGGCGTAATCACCAGACGACGCTTACCTTTGGTCTCTTTACCGAAGGAGATGATACCGCTGATCTCCGCCAGGATTGCTGGCTCTTTCGGACGACGCGCTTCGAACAAGTCAGCAACGCGCGGCAGACCACCGGTAATATCCTTGGTACCGCCAGATTCCTGCGGAACACGCGACAGCGTGTCACCGGCACTGATCTTAACGCCATCTTCCAGCTGAACAATCGCTTTGCCCGGCAGGAAGTACTGAGCTGGCATATCGGTACCTGGAATCAGCACATCATTTCCGTTGGCATCGATAATTTTCAGCGCAGGACGCAGATCTTTACCACCCGCAGTACGTTCTGCAGAGTCCAGAACCACCAGCGATGACAGACCGGTTAAGTCGTCAGTCTGACGGGTAATGGTCTGGCCGTCGATCATGTCAGTGAAGCGAATGAAACCGCCCACTTCAGTAATGACCGGCATGGTATGCGGATCCCAGTTTGCTACGGTCTCGCCCGCTGCAACCTGCTCACCGTCACCTTTGGCCATGACCGCACCGTAAGGCACTTTATAGCTCTCTTTGGTACGACCGAACTCGTCGATCATTTTCAGCTCAACGTTACGTGAAACGATAACCAGTTTCCCTGAGGAGTTGGTTACTGACTTCGCGTTGGTCAGCTTGATAGTACCTTTGTTCTTCACCTGGATGCTGGATTCAGCAGCCGCACGAGATGCCGCACCACCGATGTGGAATGTACGCATCGTCAGCTGAGTACCCGGCTCACCGATGGACTGTGCTGCGATAACGCCGATGGCCTCACCTTTATTGATGATGTGACCACGTGCCAGATCGCGACCGTAGCAGTGTGCACATACACCGAAGTCGGTTTCACAACCAACAACCGAGCGCACTTTGATGGCATCGACTGAATTCAGTTCGATCACATCACACCAGTGCTCATCGATCAGGGTGTTACGCGGAATCAGGATATCTGCAGTGCCCGGCTTCAGAACGTCTTCAGCCGTTACACGACCCAGTACACGCTCACGCAGTGGCTCTTTAACGTCGCCACCTTCGATGACCGGAGTCATCATGATGCCTTCGAACGTGCCGCAGTCATCTTCGGTAACCACGAGATCCTGCGCTACGTCTACCAGACGACGCGTCAGATAACCGGAGTTAGCAGTTTTCAGTGCGGTATCCGCAAGACCTTTACGCGCACCGTGCGTGGAGATGAAGTACTGGAGTACGTTCAAACCTTCACGGAAGTTCGCGGTGATCGGCGTTTCGATGATTGAGCCATCTGGCTTAGCCATCAGACCACGCATACCGGCCAGCTGACGAATCTGTGCAGCAGAACCACGCGCACCGGAGTCGGCCATCATGTAGATGCTGTTGAACGATACCTGCTGCTCTTCTTCGCCGTGACGGTTAATCACAGTTTCAGTTTGCAGGTTATCCATCATCGCTTTGGAAACGCGTTCGTTAGCGGCGGCCCAAATATCGATAACTTTGTTGTAACGTTCGCCAGCAGTTACCAGACCAGACTGGAACTGTTCCTGAATCTCAGCAACTTCCGCTTCCGCTTCCGCTACGATTTCCGCTTTCTTCGCTGGGATCACCATGTCGTCGATACCGACAGAGGCACCTGAACGGGCTGCATAAGCAAAACCGGTGTACATGGTTTGGTCAGCAAAGATAACGGTCGGCTTCAGGCCCAGGATGCGGTAACAGGTGTTCAGCATCTTGGAAATCGCTTTCTTACCCAACGCCTGGTTGACGATGGAGTAAGGCAGGCCTTTCGGTACGATCATCCACAGAATCGCACGACCAATGGTGGTGTCGATAATGCTGGTTTTCGCAACGAACTCTTCCTGCTCGTTCTTGGTGTATTCAGTGATACGCACTTTAACGCGTGCATGCAGCTCAGCCAGGCCAGCGCGATAAACACGCTCAGCTTCTTTCGGGCCAGTCAGCACCATGCCTTCGCCTTTGGCGTTCACTTTGTCGCGGGTCATGTAGTACAGACCCAGAACAACGTCCTGTGAAGGAACGATGATTGGCTCGCCGTTCGCTGGTGACAGAATGTTGTTGGTCGACATCATCAGCGCACGCGCTTCCAGCTGGGCTTCCAGCGTCAGCGGTACGTGAACAGCCATCTGGTCACCATCGAAGTCGGCGTTATAGGCCGCACAAACCAGCGGGTGCAGCTGAATTGCTTTACCTTCGATCAGAACCGGTTCAAACGCCTGGATACCCAAACGGTGCAGAGTTGGTGCACGGTTCAGCAGTACCGGGTGTTCGCGGATCACTTCGTCCAGGATATCCCAAACGACAGCTTCTTCGCGCTCAACCATTTTCTTCGCGGCTTTGATGGTGGTGGCGAGGCCACGCAGTTCCAGCTTGCCGTAAATGAACGGTTTGAACAGCTCAAGAGCCATTTTCTTCGGCAGACCGCACTGATGCAGACGCAGGTATGGACCAACGGTGATGACTGAACGTCCAGAGTAGTCAACACGTTTACCCAACAGGTTCTGACGGAAACGACCCTGTTTACCTTTGATCATGTCTGCCAGAGATTTCAACGGACGCTTGTTCGAGCCAGTGATGGCGCGACCACGACGGCCGTTATCCAGCAGTGCATCAACCGCTTCCTGCAGCATACGTTTTTCGTTACGTACGATGATGTCTGGCGCAGCCAGATCCAGCAGACGTTTCAGACGGTTGTTACGGTTGATCACGCGACGATACAGATCGTTCAGATCCGACGTAGCGAAACGACCACCATCCAGCGGTACCAGCGGACGCAGATCTGGCGGCAGAACCGGCAGAACGGTCAGGATCATCCACTCTGGCTTGTTACCAGATTGAACGAACGCTTCCAGCAGCTTGATACGCTTGGTCAGCTTCTTACGTTTGGTCTCGGAGTTGGTTTCGTTCAGCTCTTCGCGCAGCTGCTCGCACTCTTGCTCCAGATCCATATTTTTCAGCAGCGCCTGGATAGCTTCCGCACCCATCTTCGCATCGAATTCGTCACCGAATTCTTCCAGCGCGTCAAGATACTGCTCTTCCGTCAGAATCTGACGTTTTTCCAGGTTGGTCATGCCACCTTCGATAACCACATAAGATTCGAAGTACAGCACGCGCTCGATATCACGCAGTGGCATATCCAGCAGCAAGCCGATACGCGAAGGCAGTGATTTCAGGAACCAAATGTGCGCAGTAGGTGAAGCCAACTCAATGTGGCCCATGCGCTCACGACGTACTTTGGTCTGTGTAACTTCAACGCCACACTTCTCACAGATCACGCCGCGATGTTTTAAACGCTTGTACTTACCGCACAGGCATTCGTAGTCTTTTACCGGTCCGAAAATACGGGCACAGAAAAGGCCGTCACG
This sequence comes from Pantoea sp. GM01, assembly GCF_000282675.1. NCBI lineage: Bacteria > Pseudomonadati > Pseudomonadota > Gammaproteobacteria > Enterobacterales > Erwiniaceae > Pantoea > Pantoea sp. GM01. The sequence continues at coordinate 17,420 of NZ_AKIU01000012.1, forward strand.
CTCTGGCTTAAAGGTACGATAGTTAATGGTTTCCGGCTTTTTAACTTCACCAAAAGACCATGAACGGATCATGTCTGGCGAGGCCAGAGCAATTTTGATCGCATCAAACTCTTCGGTCTTAGTTTGCGCTTTCAGAAACTTAAGTAAGTCTTTCACGGATTAGCTCCCGTCGGAGTGGAACTCTCAGGGACGCGCACCCGAAGTGCACGTCCCGTAACCAGTACTTGCGAGTACTTACTCGTCTTCCAGCTCGATGTTGATACCCAGCGAGCGAATCTCTTTCAACAGTACGTTGAAGGATTCAGGCATGCCCGGTTCCATCTGATGGTTACCGTCGACGATGTTTTTATACATCTTCGTACGGCCGTTAACGTCATCAGATTTAACGGTAAGCATTTCCTGCAGGGTATACGCGGCACCGTATGCTTCCAGTGCCCACACTTCCATCTCACCGAAGCGCTGTCCACCGAACTGCGCTTTACCACCCAGCGGCTGCTGAGTAACCAAGCTGTAAGAACCGGTAGAACGTGCGTGCATCTTGTCGTCGACCAAGTGGTTCAGTTTCAGCATGTACATGTAACCTACGGTTACCTGACGCTCAAACTGCTCACCGGTACGGCCGTCGAACAGGGTAATCTGACCGGAAGAAGGCAGACCGCCGAGCTGCAGCAGCTCTTTGATTTCGCTCTCTTTCGCACCGTCAAACACCGGAGTCGCGATTGGCATACCCTTCTTCAGGTTTTCTGCCAGACGCAGCACTTCGTCGTCGGTAAAGGTGTTCAGGTCAACTTTCTGACGCACATCGGTGCCCAGATCGTAAGCACGCTGGATAAACTCACGCAGTTTGGAGACTTCTTCCTGCTTCTTCAGCATCGCATTGATTTTTTCACCAATGCCTTTCGCCGCCATACCAAGGTGAGTTTCCAGAATCTGACCGATGTTCATACGCGATGGTACGCCCAGCGGGTTCAGTACGATGTCGACCGGCGTACCGTTCTCATCGTAAGGCATGTCTTCGATAGGGTTGATCTTAGAGATGACACCCTTGTTACCGTGACGACCTGCCATCTTGTCACCAGGCTGGATCTGACGTTTAACGGCCAGATACACCTTAACGATTTTCAGCACGCCTGGTGCCAGATCATCGCCTTGAGTGATTTTGCGACGCTTAGCTTCAAGTTTTTTCTCAAACTCGTGCTTCAGCTCGTCGTACTGCTCAGCCAGCTGCTCCAGAGAGTTCTGCTTCTCTTCGTCAGTCAGGCCCAGCTCCAACCAGCGCTCACGTGGCAATTTGTCCAGCTTGTCAGCTTCAACGCCACCCGAGATCAGTACTGCCTGGATACGACCGAACAGGCCAGCTTCAAAGATCTGCAGTTCTTCAGACAGGTCTTTCTTAACCTGCTTCAGCTGCATCTCTTCGATTTCCAGCGCGCGCTTGTCTTTTTCCACGCCATCGCGGGTGAAGACCTGCACGTCGATAACAGTACCGGATACGCCGTTCGGAACGCGCAGTGACGAATCTTTCACGTCAGAGGCTTTTTCACCGAAGATCGCACGCAGCAGTTTTTCTTCTGGGGTCAGCTGGGTTTCACCTTTCGGCGTCACCTTACCAACCAGAATGTCGCCACCAGTCACTTCCGCACCGATATACACGATGCCGGATTCATCCAGCTTAGAAAGCGCCGCTTCACCCACGTTCGGGATATCAGCGGTGATCTCTTCTGGCCCCAGCTTGGTGTCACGAGACACACATGCCAGTTCCTGAATGTGAATGGTAGTGAAACGGTCTTCCTGAACCACACGCTCGGATACGAGGATGGAGTCTTCGAAGTTGTAACCGTTCCATGGCATGAACGCCACGCGCATGTTCTGACCCAGCGCCAGTTCACCGAGATCGGTAGACGGGCCATCTGCCAGCACGTCGCCACGTTCAATCGGCTCACCCAGATTCACACATGGCATCTGGTTGATGCAGGTGTTCTGGTTAGAACGGGTGTACTTAGTCAGGTTGTAGATATCGATGCCCGCTTCGCCCGGATACATCTCTTCTTCGTTAACTTTAATAACGATACGAGACGCATCAACGTACTGAACGGTACCACCACGTTTCGCGACGGCAGTTACACCGGAGTCAACCGCAACTGCACGCTCCATACCGGTACCAACCAGCGGCTTATCAGCACGCAGAGTTGGAACCGCCTGACGTTGCATGTTCGCACCCATCAAGGCGCGGTTAGCATCATCGTGCTCCAGGAACGGAATCAGTGACGCACCGACAGAAACCACCTGCTGGGTGGAAACATCCATGTAGTCAACTTGATCGCGGCTGAACAGGCTTGATTCACCCTTGCTACGGCAGGTGACGAGATCGTCAACAAAGCTGCCATCGTCTGCAAGGTTGGTGTTCGCCTGAGCGATAACGTAGTTACCCTCTTCGATTGCAGAGAGGTAATGAATTTCGTCACTCACTTTGCCGTCAACAACACGACGATACGGGGTTTCAAGGAAACCGTATTCGTTAGTCTGCGCGTAAACAGAAAGTGAGTTGATCAGACCGATGTTCGGGCCTTCCGGGGTTTCGATAGGACATACACGACCGTAGTGAGTTGGGTGTACGTCACGTACTTCGAAGCCGGCGCGCTCACGAGTCAGACCGCCTGGGCCCAGAGCAGAGATACGACGTTTGTGCGTAATCTCAGACAACGGGTTGTTCTGATCCATAAACTGTGACAGCTGGCTTGAACCGAAGAACTCTTTCACCGCCGCCGAAATCGGCTTAGCGTTGATCATGTCCTGCGGCATCAGCGTATCGAGGTCGCCAAGAGACAAACGCTCTTTAACTGCACGCTCAACACGAACCAGACCTACACGGAACTGGTTTTCAGCCATTTCACCGACTGAACGAATACGACGGTTACCGAGGTGATCGATATCATCCACTTCACCGATACCGTTACGGATACCGATAAGTTTCTTCATCACTTCGATGATGTCGTCTTTGCTCAGGATGCCTGAACCTTCGATCTCATCACGCAGCAGAGAACGGTTGAACTTCATGCGGCCTACCGCAGAAAGATCGTAACGATCTTCAGAGAAGAACAGGTTCTCAAACAGGTTTTCAGCGGCTTCACGCGTCGGTGGCTCACCAGGACGCATCATGCGGTAGATCTCAACCAGCGCGCTTAAGCGATCGTTGGTTGGGTCAACACGCAGGGTCTCGGAGATGTACGCACCGTGATCCAGGTCGTTGGTGAACAGCGTTTCAATGCGCTTGTGGCCTGACTGGCTCAGTTTCGCCAGCAGATCCAGTGACAATTCCATGTTGGCAGGAACGATCAGTTCGCCGGTGTTCAGATCGACGTAGTCTTTAGCAACTACTTTGCCAGCAATGTATTCAACTGGCACTTCGATATGCTGAATGTTGTCTTTTTCCAGCTGACGGATGTGGCGCGCAGTGATGCGACGACCTTTCTCAACGTAGACCGTGCCGTTGGCTTCGATATCGAAGGAGGCGGTTTCACCACGCAGGCGCTCAGGCACCAGTTCCATCTGCAGTTTATTATCGCGGATTTCATAAACGACTTTGTCAAAGAACAGATCGAGGATTTGTTCTGAGGTGAAGTTTAACGCGCGCAGAATGATACTGGCCGGCAGCTTACGACGACGGTCAATACGGACGAAGAGGTTGTCTTTCGGGTCAAATTCGAAGTCGAGCCATGAACCGCGGTAAGGGATGATACGTGCGTTATACAGCACTTTACCGGAAGAGTGCGTTTTACCCTTATCGCTATCAAAGAACACGCCTGGAGAACGATGCAGCTGAGAAACGATAACACGCTCAGTACCATTGATGACAAAGGTACCGTTGTCTGTCATGAGTGGAATTTCACCCATGTAGACTTCTTGTTCTTTAATGTCTTTTACGGTGCCTTCCGGCGCTTCGCGCTCGTAGATCACCAGACGCAGTTTCACGCGCAGCGGTGCCGAATAGGTCACGCCACGGATCTGACATTCAGTTACGTCAAAGACAGGCTCACCCAAACGATAGCTGACATACTGCAACTCAGAGTTGCCGCTGTAGCTTGAGATCGGGAATACGGAGCGGAAGGCTGCTTCCAGACCGTACTGGCCTTCTGGATCTTGCTCGATAAACTTCTGGAACGAGTCAAGCTGGATAGAAAGGAGATATGGAATGTCCAAAACTTGCGGACGTTTACCAAAATCCTTACGAATACGTTTTTTCTCGGTATAGGAGTAAACCATGGGGTTCCTCAGCTAGCTGACATGTCGAACCACGCTGTCCGTCCTGAAAAGGACAGTTCATGCAACACTATTTTTTGTTTTTCATGCGATGCGCTGCACCCCATGCAATACATCTTTCTATCACTCTTAAATCATTTCATCGCCGTTGTTCAGGCAGGGAACCTTCACAGGAGAGCGATATATTAAGGCGTCGATAGAAAAAGATATTGAAGAGGAATGACGGACAAACAGTGCGAAACGCCATCATTCCCCTGTAGCGCAAAAAGGCTGGTGACCTGAAGAGCCACCAGCCATCAGCCTAATGTTACTCAGGCTGCAACCCGAGGGTTGTCTTACTTAACTTCAACTTCAGCGCCAGCTTCTTTCAGAGCAGCTTCAAGAGCGGCTGCGTCATCTTTGCTGATGCCTTCTTTGATAGTACCAGTAGCTTCAACCAGGTCTTTAGCTTCTTTCAAGCCCAGGCCAGTTGCAGTACGTACTGCTTTGATTACTGCGACTTTGTTAGCGCCAACAGCTTTCAGAACTACGTCGAATTCAGTTTTCTCTTCAACAGCTTCAGCTGGGCCAGCAGCAACAGCTACAGCGGCAGCAGCAGAAACGCCGAATTTTTCTTCCATAGCAGAAACCAGCTCAACTACTTCCATTACGGACATAGCGGCAACAGCTTCCAGAATTTGGTCTTTAGTGATAGACATATCGATTGTTCCTAAAAATCAGAAAAAGTTTATACGGTAGCAAGCACGAAGGAAAAGAATTTGGCCTTAAGCCGCTTCTTTTGCATCGCGCACAGCAGCCAGAGTACGAACCAGTTTGCCAGCAGCGGCTTCTTTCATGGTCGACATCAGACGTGCCAGTGCTTCTTCGTAAGTCGGCAGAGTTGCCAGACGGTCAATATTGGCCGCCGTGATCAGCTCACCTTCAAAGGCTGCAGCTTTGACCTCAAATTTTGCATTCGCTTTCGCGAAATCTTTGAACAGACGAGCAGCAGCGCCCGGGTGTTCCAAAGAGTATGCAATCAGGGTCGGACCAACAAACGTGTCTTTCAGGCACTCGAATGGAGTACCTTCAACGACGCGGCGCAGCAGGGTGTTACGAACAACACGCATGTAAACGCCAGCTTCACGACCTGCTTTACGCAGTTCGGTCATTTTATCAACGGTCACGCCACGGGAATCCGCAACAACCGCTGAAAGCGCGCCTTTGGCTACTTCGCTAACTTCAGCAACAATCGCTTGTTTGCCTTGAAGATTTAATGCCATTAGCTTTTGCTCCTGGATTGACCGGGAATAATTTCCCGGAACTCACTTCACTTATTCACCCGAGGGCGATAAGCGCTATTACACGGTGAGCAGAATCCAGTGAAGAAAAAATTCTTTTTGGTTCTGTCACCGTCTACGCAGGGTATTAAGCAAGATATCCGAAAATATTCTGCTCCTGCGGTCTTGGACGGAGGCCAGGATAAGGCCTGGCTCCAACCTAAGCGAATGAACTGCTAAGTGTTTAGACTTAGCTGATCATTCACTTTGAATCTGGGTTCTGGATTGAATGTTTAACCAGAACAACGGGCGTAAGATTCTAGATGAATTTTTCGCCCGTTACAAGCAGCAATTAGTTTGCTGATGCGCTCAGACCAGCCTGGTCAACGGCAACGCCGGCGCCCATGGTGGTAGAGATGCTGACTTTCTTGATGTACACGCCTTTCGCCTGTGATGGTTTCGCTTTTTTCAGCGCAACCAGCAGAGATTCCAGGTTTTCTTTCAATTTGTCAGTGTCAAAATCCACTTTACCAATGGTGGTGTGGATGATGCCGTTTTTGTCGTTACGATAACGAACCTGACCTGCTTTAGCATTTTTAACTGCTTCAGCAACGTTAGGAGTTACAGTACCAACTTTCGGGTTAGGCATCAGACCGCGTGGGCCCAGAACCTGGCCCAACTGGCCAACAACGCGCATTGCATCTGGAGATGCGATAACAACGTCAAAGTTCATTTCGCCTTTCTTAATCTGCTCAGCCAGATCTTCCATACCTACCAGCTCTGCGCCAGCTGCTTTAGCAGCTTCAGCATTTGCGCCTTGGGTGAAGACAGCAACACGTACTGAACGACCAGTACCGTGTGGCAGAACGGTCGCGCCGCGCACGTTCTGATCAGATTTACGTGCATCGATGCCGAGGTTAACAGCAACGTCAACGCTTTCTACGAACTTAGCAGTAGCCAGTTCTTTCAGCAGAGCAACAGCTTCGTTGATGTCGTACTGCTTAGTAGCATCAACTTTGTCACGGATTACGCTCATGCGCTTGGTCAGCTTAGCCATTTATTAATCCTCTACTACCAGGCCCATGGAACGTGCAGTACCTTCGATAGAGCGAGTCATCGCTTCTACGTCAGAACCAGTCATGTCCGCAGCTTTAGTTTCTGCGATTTCACGTACCTGAGCACGGGAAACTTTACCGACTTTATCTTTGTTCGGCTTACCAGAACCAGACTTGATGCCCGCTGCTTTTTTCAGCAGTACGGCAGCCGGAGGGGTTTTGGTAACGAAGGTGAAAGAACGGTCGCTGTATACGGTGATAACAACAGGAGTAGGCAGGCCTTTCTCCAGGGATTCAGTCTTAGCGTTGAACGCTTTGCAGAATTCCATGATGTTAACACCCTGCTGACCCAGAGCTGGACCAACAGGTGGGCTTGGGTTAGCCATACCAGCTGCAACCTGCAGCTTAACGTAGGCTTGTACTTTCTTGGCCATGATAATTCCTCAATTGGGTTATAACGCCTGAAAAACAGGCTCCCCGTGATAACGATTTATACGCCGTTGCCGGCACATAAAAACAAAAGGCGCGAAATTATAGGTAAATTTCGCGCCTTTCGCAAGAGCTAAAAAGTGAACAAAAGGGTTAACCTTTCTCCACCTGAGCAAAGTCGAGTTCCACTGGCGTTGCGCGGCCAAAGATGGAAACAGACACTTTCAAGCGGCTCTTCTCGTAGTCCACTTCTTCGACCACACCGTTGAAGTCGGCAAACGGGCCATCGCTGACGCGAACCATCTCGCCTGGCTCGAACAGTGTTTTTGGACGCGGTTTATCACCAACCTGCTGCAGACGGTTCATGATCGCGTCAACTTCTTTGTCACTGATTGGCGCTGGACGGTCAGAAGTACCACCAATAAAGCCCATAACACGCGGTACGCTACGCACTAAGTGCCAGCTGGCGTCATTCATCACCATCTGAACCAATACGTAGCCAGGGAAGAATTTACGTTCGCTTTTGCGGCGCTGGCCGCCACGGATTTCAACGACTTCTTCAGTCGGCACCATGACTTCGCCAAAAAGCTCTTCCATGTTGTGCAGTTTGATATGCTCGTGCAGCGACTTTGCTACACGTGCTTCAAAACCGGAGAACGCCTGAACGACGTACCAGCGTTTTTTTGGAGCTTCAGACATCTCAGAACCTCAGGCCAGTGATAAACGATACCAGGCGGACCAGAATGCCATCCAGCCCCCACAAAATCAGTGACATCACGGCAGTTACCGCGGCAACGATTAACGTGGTGTGCAGTGTTTCCTGGCGAGTTGGCCAAATGACCTTACGCATTTCGGTTTTTGCTTCACGAGCAAATGCCACGGTCGCTTTACCTTTGATTGTCAGCAATGCAATGCCGCCTGCGGCAGCAATCAGCACAACTACAGCCAGCGCGCGCAGAGGCAATGTTACATCGCGATAAATATAGTTGCCGACGATTGCTACCAGGAGCAAGGCGACCACAACTACCCATTTCATCGCTTCAAGGCCGCGCCCGCTTCCTTGAGCTTCGGTATTCGCACTCATAAACCAACCTGCCACAATAATTCAGAAACTATTCTGCCCCGCAGAGCGAGGCATCCAAACCGAATGAGCTGTTGAGCGTAACTCGGTATCCAACGCCGTGAAACAGAGCCTGTCTCAACAATGATTATGATTGAAAATCACTGATGAGCCAGGTTCTATGTAACAGCGTGCAAAAAGGGCATCAAATGATGCCCTTTCCTTGTGCATTGCGTCAAATGTTATCGCAATTAAGCGATAATTGTAG
>NZ_AKIU01000013.1:0-3717 GCF_000282675.1 Pantoea sp. GM01
GGTTTTTCTAGACACTTCTGGCGTAGAAGCAGGATCTTTATGCTCAAGACGAAGCAGCAGCGACTTCAGTTCACCAACCTCCTGCCGGAGCGCGCGAATTTCTGCCATCATAGCGCCTTCATTTTGTGTGCCATGTGACTGCGTCATACTGTGCCGCTCATCAGTGCCACTCTGCTCAAGTTCACCATAGACGCGAATAAGCTCTGACGTTTCGAACTCGCGGTGTCCTTTATTGTTAGTCCTGTACGATACGCGGCCTGAAGCCATATCACGATAAAGCGTTCGTCTGCTTTTACCTGTGAGATCTTGAGCCTGTGACACACTGTGCCATGCCATAAAACGTCCTCCATCAATGGCACACTTTTCATATTGGAGCATAAAGTAACACCTGAGCGGCAGGAGCATACCTTAAGAACGGATGCTATTCCGCTTCCTCGGTCATTCGCTCACTTTGTTCGGTCATGACACTGCGGCGAGCGGTACGGGAGTAGAGACAAGCCATGGCACAAAAAGAGTAGTAGAGGCCTCGCCCGAGGGGCGATTTTCCATAGGCTTCGCCCTCCTGGCGAATGTCACAAAAAGACACTCAAGCCAGAAGTGGCGAAACCCGACAGGACTTAAAGATGCCGGACGTTTCCCTCCGGCGGCTCCCTCGTGCGCTCTCCTGTTCCCACCATACGGATTTCCCCGCATCATTCCGCTGTTAATGGCCGCGTTTTCTCATTCCACGCCTGATGCTGAGATCCGGACAGGTGGTTCGCTCCAAGCTGGGCTGTATGCACGAACTCCCCGTTCAACCCGACTACCACACCTTCAGCGCAACTGATCTCTTGAATCCAATCACTGAAGGTACGACGAATCGCCACTGGTAATAGCCAATGGTTACTGGTTTACGGAGCGATGAAGGTACAAAGTAAGCTTAGAGTTCTTGAAGTGCCGGCCTAACTACGGCTACACTGGAAGGACAGTTTTGGTTTCTGCGCTCCGTTAAAGCCAGTTACCACGGTTCAGAAACTTGCCGGTTTACTGAACCTTCGAAAAACCACCTTGCCGGGTGGTTTTTTCGTTTTCAAGACTAACTGCAAATAGCAGCCGCGGTCAATGCAAGGTGGCAAGCTAGCATGCTATTTTTGTATCCCCCTCGGGTAGTTACAAGTGTAAGATAGTTAAAACTGAATATTTTAAGAGCAAAAATGAAACCACTTAATTTAGAAGAAGCGAATGCAGAAACCCTGCTAAAAATATTCAAAGAATATAAAATAGATGCTGAGATAGACGCTGACAGAGACATCAGGATAGATGGTTCTCCAGCAATATTTTTAAAGATAAATGAAGAGCAAAATCAAATAAAATTCTTCAGCTCCATACCGATAACTCAGGATGATGTATCAAAAGATGAGGGGGAGAATTTTGCTTTTATAATGAATCTCGTGCATAAGATGATGCGATTTATATATATGGAGAACGAAATAGGGAATGGCGTTTTCTTTGAAGCATTTTTGCTTAAGAAAGGCTTTATTGATGAAGGATACTTAATCGAGTTCTATCAAGAGCTGCGTAAGACTATATCCTCAGTCCAATCACTAATCCCTAACATTCATGCAATCCAAAAAATAAAAGAAGGATTAAAATGAATGGGGGTTTTCGCAAAAAAATTCAAAGCTGAAATTGGAACGTTTATCTCTTTTTTGATAAGCTCGGGCTTTGTACTGGCGAGCAAGGAATCATGGGCACCTCTGGCCCCTATCCTTGGACTTATTATTTCATTACTAATTTGCAAAGCGTTAATATCAAGGTCGATAAATTCAGAAAAAAAAGATGTGAATTTGCAATCAGATTCTGTGCAAACTGAAATGCTTCAAGCATTAAAGGTAATTTCAGAAAGCCAAGAAAAGACTGGAAATAGCAATGCATTTTCTAAGCTAGCATCTAACTTAGAAGAAAACTTGATAAAACTGTTTGACCATAAAATGAAATCAATCAATGATGGATTAGCCAAGGTTAAACAATTAGAATCAGAAAATGATGAAATAGAGAAGGACCTGGCATCATCCATAAGTGAACTCATAAAATCACAAAACAAAAATTAACCTGTTATTTATAGCGTTCGCCTGTTTTTTTTCAATAAAAACAAAAGCCCTCTCCTTATTATTTTTATATTTAAAACTTAGTGTAATACGAGTACATAAAAACTTATTGAGAATACCTATCAATACGATAACTATCATGCTTGCAATACCAGCACTTATTGTAAACAAGCTAATAGTAACCATGGTTATCATTATCCTATCGAAAGCACACAGGCTTTCAACCATACAAACCAAGGATAAAGACCATGAAAACCATCAAAGCAATGTCTATCGCCGCCGTCGCCGCTCTTTCACTGATGTCAGCCGCAAGCTTCGCGCAGAGCGTTACCGCGACTTCCCTGACACTGGACGGTGCAGAGGCCAAAATCGCCGCGCAGGCTCAGCAGCAGGGCGCTCATTACAAAATTACCGAAGCCAACACAAACAACGTCGTTCACATGACCGCTGAGCTGTACAAATAACGGATGGTCGCAAAAGGAAGTGCCAGGAAAGGTCGCCCACGGGCGGCCTTTTTTGTATCTGTCCGGTAGAATTGAACATAACATCTCTTACCGGCACCGCCGCAGCCGCCCTCAGCGCGATCCTGACGCGTGCGGGTCGTTTCCGGCACCTTTCCCTGTCCGTATTGTGAAAAAACTCACCTGATAATTTTTAGGCCGATGCATGGCTATGCATAGAGGTGAATGCCGGGCGGTTCCGGGCGTATACTGGCACTAAAGGCGCATTTTCACGGGAAACGTTCATTTCCGATAACGGTGAACGGGCGTGCAGTTTACTGTGCGATCGTGAGGCGTTGGCTAAGCCGCCAGGCGCGGTAGGAATCAGTCAGGTAATTACCCAAAAGTAGAGTCGGCTTTGTTGATGGCAACCTTAATTGCTTCGATTATGTCGGCGTACTGACTGCTGTGAATGCCACCATCCTGAAAAGCCAACATATGCTGTTGTTTTCCGAGACTGATAAGCTCTGAAGCAAGCGCATAGTCAGCCTTTACAGGCGTGATACGGCGATTAAGCGAAATACGCCTGACGTATTCGGCAACGGTAAGGCTGGCTGCACGGGCACTTTCGTGGATGCGCTCGTACTCATCTTCTGTGCAGCGAACTTGTATCAGCTTCGTCTTTTGGCGGGGTTGTTTAATGCTCATCAGCAGGTCCTGGAGGAATGGGGTATCGGGGCGAAAGCCCTGACCAACTCGTTTTGTGATGCTGCCATCGAGATGGCGGTAGTACAAAACATTTCCTGTCCGTCCGCAGAGTTAATGTCGACTGGTTTTATAGTTTTAGGAAAAAGCATTCATGCACCATTATCCCTTGTGACGCAAGGGTTAAGACCTAGCATTGCATAATGCGTTGGGTGTGACAGATTTTAGTGGCCGTACGTCAGCGGAATATCCTGATCACTAGTTTAAACGCTGACTCGTGTTACCCGGCTAACAAGCGGACGGATTCAGTCCTAAACCGTCTTCAGGGGCTTTAGGAACTGCATTCTCGTCTACCATCTTTTTCAACTCCACCATTCCCTGCATCAGCTCGTCAAAGAGGTTACGTTCGTTCATAAAAGGCGTCCTTATTGTCTCACTTTGTCCGGTGCCAGAAGCGCCACCAGGTTTTTCTAGACACTTCTGGC
>NZ_AKIU01000014.1:0-1184 GCF_000282675.1 Pantoea sp. GM01
AAAGAGCAATTTCAGCGTAACAAACTGCACGTAAACGTGGGCACCATCGGTCACGTCGACCACGGTAAAACCACCCTGACTGCAGCAATCACTACCGTTCTGGCTAAAACCTACGGTGGTAAAGCAAGCAAGTTCGACGAGATCGATAAAGCGCCAGAAGAGAAAGCACGTGGTATCACCATCAACACTTCTCACGTTGAATATGAAACCCCGACTCGCCACTATGCGCACGTTGACTGCCCAGGCCACGCCGACTATGTGAAAAACATGATCACCGGTGCTGCGCAGATGGACGGCGCGATCCTGGTTGTTGCTGCGACTGACGGCCCAATGCCTCAGACCCGTGAGCACATCCTGCTGGGTCGCCAGGTTGGCGTTCCTTACATCATCGTGTTCCTGAACAAGTGCGACATGGTTGATGATGAAGAGCTGCTGGAACTGGTTGAGATGGAAGTACGTGACCTGCTGTCAGCATATGACTTCCCAGGCGACGACACTCCAATCGTACGCGGTTCTGCTCTGAAAGCGCTGGAAGGCGAAGCTGAGTGGGAAGCTAAGATCATTGAACTGGCTGAGCATCTGGATACCTACATCCCAGAGCCAGTACGTGCAATCGACCTGCCGTTCCTGCTGCCAATCGAAGACGTATTCTCAATCTCAGGCCGTGGTACTGTTGTTACCGGTCGTGTTGAGCGCGGTATCGTTAAAGTAGGCGACGAAGTTGAAATCGTGGGTATCAAGGCGACTGTTAAGTCTACCTGTACCGGCGTTGAAATGTTCCGCAAACTGCTGGACCAGGGTCAGGCTGGCGAGAACTGTGGCGTTCTGCTGCGTGGTATTAAGCGTGAAGATATCCAGCGTGGCCAGGTTCTGGCTAAGCCGGCTTCAATCAAGCCGCATACCAAGTTCACTTCAGAAGTGTACGTTCTGTCTAAAGATGAAGGCGGCCGTCATACTCCGTTCTTCAAAGGCTACCGTCCACAGTTCTACTTCCGTACCACTGACGTGACCGGCAACGTTGAGCTGCCAGAAGGCGTTGAGATGGTAATGCCAGGCGACAACGTTCAGATGACCGTTGAGCTGATCCACCCAATCGCGATGGATGAAGGCTTGCGCTTCGCTATCCGTGAAGGCGGCCGTACTGTTGGTGCGGGTGTTGTTGCTACAATTATCGCTTAATTGCG
>NZ_AKIU01000015.1:0-4867 GCF_000282675.1 Pantoea sp. GM01
GTTCAGGGCTTTTTTACGTCTAAACAACGCCAATTTTCCAAAGTAAACTCAGAAAACATCAAACTCGCATCATAGCGATCAGGTAAACTACGGCCAGATTAATTAGTAAAGGCCGTGAAATGTCCAGCCCCAGCACATCCCTAAAAGCTTTCAACACCCTTGGTCTTGCGGTCAGCGCACACACGCTGATCATCGCCGATACTCCCGACGCCATAACCACAGCATGGCAGAATAGTCAGCGATCAAATCTGCCTTTTCTTGTATTGGGAGAGGGCAGCAACATGCTGTTTCTCGAGGATTTCGGCGGCACTGTTGTGGTCAACGCAATTAAAGGGATAACCATCGATGACCATGACGAAGCATGGCATTTGCATGTTGGCGCAGGCGAAAATTGGCATAATTTAGTCGAGCAAACTCTGAAGAAAGGCATTACAGGATTAGAGAACCTGGCATTGATCCCCGGTAAGGCCGGTTCAGCACCAATCCAAAATATTGGTGCATACGGAGTCGAATTTAAAGATATTTGTCATTACGTAGAAGCTTTGCATTTACCGTCACAAAAAATTGTCCGATTACATCGGGAAGAGTGCCAATTTGGTTATCGTGATAGTATTTTCAAACATGCGATGAAGAACGACTATGTCATTACAAGCGTGGGATTACGTTTGGCAAAACAGTGGCAGCCTGTTCTGAGCTATGGCGATCTGACTAAATTAAACCCTGCTACAGTCTGTGCCTGGGATGTATTCAATGCTATTTGTCATATGCGTCAAAGCAAACTGCCTGACCCAAAAATTACAGGTAATGTGGGCAGTTTCTTCAAAAATCCGCTCATCACAGGTGAGCTGGCAGTTGCGCTAATTAAGGAGTGGCCAACCATTCCTCATTATCCACAGCCAAACGGTGAAGTTAAATTAGCGGCAGGATGGTTGATAGATCAGTGCGGCCTTAAAGGCTATCGCATGGGCGGTGCCGCCGTTCACCGCCAGCAGGCACTGGTACTGATTAATGAAGATCACGCTATACCGCAGGATATTGTCGATCTAGCGCACCATGTCAGAAATAAAGTCGGTAAAAAATTCGATGTTTGGCTGGAGCCAGAAGTGCGCTTTATCGGTGCTCGTGGCGAACGTAACGCCGTTGAGGTGATTTCATGAAAGATAATAGCGTGCCACTAAAATTAGTGGCATTGGTGGCGGATGGCGAATTTCACTCTGGTGAACAACTAGGTGAAGCTCTGGGCATGAGCCGTGCAGCAATCAATAAACATATACAGACATTAAAAAGTTGGGGGCTGGATGTATATACGGTAACGGGGAAAGGATACAGCTTGGCAGGCCCCATTCAGTTACTGGATGAAGACATCATCTTGTCACATCTTCATCAACCCAATCTGGCTGTTATCCCTGTTATTGATTCAACGAACCAATATTTGTTGGATCGAATGGATCAATTACCTTCTGGCTATGCATGCATTGCGGAGTATCAGCAAGCAGGGCGTGGACGTCGTGGTCGTAAGTGGTTTTCTCCCTTTGGTTCTAACCTCTATATGTCAATGTATTGGCGTCTGGAGGAGGGGCCAGCTGCGGCTATGGGATTAAGTTTGGTGATTGGTATTATCATGGCGGAGGTGATTCAATCACTGGGTGCGCCTGAAGTACGCGTTAAATGGCCAAATGACCTTTATCTCAATGACCGAAAACTCGCAGGGATTTTAGTTGAATTAACGGGCAAAACCGGTGATGCCGCGCAGATTGTCATAGGGGCGGGCGTGAATTTACTGATGAGGTCTGAAGGCGCAACGGAAATTAATCAAGGTTGGATTAATTTGCAGGAAGCCGGAATTGATATTGACCGAAATGTATTAGCTGCAAAATTACTTAATAGCCTTCGTGAAGCTCTACCAATTTTTGAACGTGATGGTTTGGCGCCATTTGTGAAACGTTGGGAAACGCTCGATAACTTCATTAATCGTCCAGTAAAACTTCTTATTGGTGACCGTGAAGTATACGGTATTGCGCGGGGTATCGATAAGCAAGGAGGTTTATTATTGGAGCAGGATGGAGAAGTTAAATCCTGGGTTGGAGGCGAAATCTCCCTTCGTCCTGACAATTAATTCTTTATCTTTGATAATAAAAAAGCGCCCGTTTATGATGGCGGGCGTTTAATTCAAAATATTATTTTCTTAAACGAACGCTTTGTACCGCATGATCAGCAGACTTAGTCATAATCAAACTGGCCCTTTCACGCGTCGGCAGAATATTTTCCTTTAAATTAAGCCAGTTAATCTCCTTCCAAAGTCCGCGAGCAATATTGAGCGCATCCTCTTCAGGTAACTGCGAATAGTGATGGAAATATGAGTCTGGGTCGCTAAATGCACCTTCACGGAATTTTAAGAATCTATTTACATACCAATTTTCAAGTAAGGACTCAGGTGCATCAACATAAATAGAGAAATCTACGAAATCTGAGACAAATACATGGTGGGGATCGTGAGGATAGTCCATGCCACTTTGTAGTACATTCAATCCTTCAAGAATGAGAATGTCCGGTTGTTGTACTACTTTGTCCCCATCAGGAATGACATCATAAATCAGATGTGAATAGACTGGCGCTGTCACCTGACTGGCTCCCGATTTCAAAGCAGAAACGAAGTTCACCAGGCGATGCATATCATAAGATTGTGGGAAGCCTTTTTTCTTCATCAGACCGCGTTCTTTAAGCACCGCATTGGGATGCAAAAAGCCATCAGTAGTAATGAGTTCAACCTTACGATGTTCTGGCCAGCGACTAAGTAATGCCTGAAGCACGCGAGCCGTGGTGCTTTTACCTACAGCAACACTGCCGGCAATACTAATGATATAAGGGATTTTCTGCCCATTCGTGCCAAGAAATTGTTCCAGCACCGCCTGACGACGAAGATTAGAGCTGATATAGAAATTAAGCAGGCGCGATAGCGGCAGATAGATCTCAGCCACTTCTTCTAATGAAAGATCTTCATTAATACCACGCAACCGCTCGATTTCATCTTCAGCCAGTGTCATTGGTACGGAATCGCGTAGTGCAGCCCATTGTTGACGATTGAATTGTAAATAGGGCGTAGTAAGAGGTGTCGTTTTTTTACTCATAAGCATGCATTTGAGTGCAAATACTGATTCATCAACACCTTGTAGCATCGAGCATACAACGATGTATCGAACTCAATTGCACGTCACAGGGGTAATTAACGAGAACAATGGGCAGGAGGGTAACACCAGTATGACTTTAAAAAGAAGTAAAATGATAAACATGAGCACGCTTTCTTAAGCGCGCCCACATTTTTCTTGTCGGTCAGTAGCTTGAAACTACATTTTCTGCTGAGCCGGTACGCAGCCGTTTATAGTAAATTGCGCTGGGATGAGAATGTCCATCCGAGCATAAGGCATAGTCAGGCAATTCTCCCAAATAATGGTAGCCATGCGACCGATAGAAATCTTCTGCTGATGAACCCGCTATAACATCCAAATAAAGGAGTCCACGCTGATGGCTTTCCGCCTTTTGCTCAAGCGCTTGCATTAACCGCTGTCCAATTTTTTCATGCTGAACGCCAGAATGCACCAGCAGCTGCAAAACTTCTGCACGATTTTGCCCATCTGGGCGCTGGCAAATACCCATTTGCACACTCCCCACCAGAGACGAATCAACGATAGCAATCCACATCAGCAAATCATGACGTGCCATTTGGTCGCGCAAGCTATGAAAATAGCGCTCAGCATCCTGATGCCGTTGCATTCCCCGCGAATGTTGAAATGCAGTTGTCATATTGTTCTTTATTGCGTCAATCATCAGTGCGGCCAGCGCGTAACGATATTGAGGCAAATTTTCTGCAGTGAGCTGAACAATATTCATGCGATATCCTCCCTCAATTGATTTGATTAAAGAACTAAGCAAATTACGGGCCAGTAGAAAAATGCCGCCGAATGGATGCATATCAAAATTATTTTCACGATTTGCACTGCAAAAAGGCAACGTGCCCCAAAATTGAGCGCAGTTGATGGTGAGGGTATTAAGTTATCCAGTTATCCTTATGCTGTAAAAATGCACGCATTTTGGATGGTTTTGCTTCAGCTGAGCAGTGATTTGCGATGATTTGCACAAATAGTAAGCTAAAGAACAATTTTAGCGATTTTTTTGTTGCATCCTTCTTCGGGTCTTCCTAGAATGCGCTCCACTTGATGCCGGCTTAGCTCAGTTGGTAGAGCAACTGACTTGTAATCAGTAGGTCACCAGTTCGATTCCGGTAGCCGGCACCATCAAGTAGGTGGGATTCCCGAGCGGCCAAAGGGAGCAGACTGTAAATCTGCCGTCACAGACTTCGAAGGTTCGAATCCTTCTCCCACCACCATCTCAACCTCCTGGTTGAGCATCAGATAAAGCCCTTATCTGATGGGTGAGTTCTTCATCTCTCACCTTCGAATTTCAGATTGTGCGTTAGCACAATCAACGTCGGTCAGAAACTCTGACTGGCTCGAATAATAGAAGGTCTTCTTTTATTATTCATAAGCTACAGAAAGAACAGGTAGCCGAGTTCCAGGATGCGGGCATCGTATAATGGCTATTACCTCAGCCTTCCAAGCTGATGATGCGGGTTCGATTCCCGCTGCCCGCTCCAGATGTGCTGATATGGCTCAGTTGGTAGAGCGCACCCTTGGTAAGGGTGAGGTCCCCAGTTCGACTCTGGGTATCAGCACCACTTCCTTTATCTCTCTCCTGATTCTCTCTCTGTAAACCAAACAGTCAGGCATTGCCTGGTTGATATGACGATATCTTCGATATATCCGTGTCTTAGAGGGACTAGCGATGGCTAAAGAGCAATTTCAGCGTAACA
>NZ_AKIU01000016.1:0-8398 GCF_000282675.1 Pantoea sp. GM01
TGGTGCACATCATCATCAACGAACAGCACTTCTCCACCATCATCGAGGCAGACGGCAACTGGCACTGGACCGCGCCGGAAGATTTACCGGACGGCACTTACAACGCCGTAATGTACAACGTTGACAAGGGCGGCTTGCAGTCGGTGGACTACACCCCGCTCAGCATCGTGGTGGATACCAAGCCGCCAGTCGCACCAACCCTGCTTAATCTGTTCGATGACGTCGGCGAAACCGGCAGCTTCGACAAAGGCGGCATCACCGATGACACCCGCCCAACCCTGACCGGCGTGGCGCAAAAAGGCACCACCGTTTATCTGCTGGATGAAGCAGGCAACAAGCTCGGCAGCGCCGTGGCGGACAGAGAAAGCGGTATCTGGACCATCGAGCCGTCCGCAGACCTGAAAGAAGGCGTCAACACGCTGCGCCTGCGCGCCGACGAAATCTTCGCCGGCGACCTGCGTGAAGGGGTGGTTTCTGATGCGTTTGTGATTAACGTCGAGGGCGGCACTCCGCAACCGGTGACCGTTGAGATTACCGGCGCAGAGGACAACTTCGGCACCGCAACCGGTGACCTGAAAAACGGTGCCATCACCGATGACCAGACGCCAATCCTCAAAGGCACTGTGACCGGCGGTGATGACGTTACCATTTACTATCGCAAGATGGGCTCGAGCAAATGGATCGCCGGCGGCACCGCCACCGTGACCAACGAAAGCTGGAGCTGGGAAGCGAGCAGCAAGATCGCCGCCGGTCAGTACGAATTCGAGGCGCGCAACGGCGACGTCAGCTCAGCGCAGTTTGTGCTGGACTTGGTCGCTAGCAGCAATATAAAAAATAAAACCATTATCGTTGACGCCTGGGATGACGTGGGCAGTACCGGCGCACTAGCGAACGGCGATATCACCGACGACTTCAAACCTACCCTGCGCGGACGCGGCGAAGCCAACAGCATTGTCTATCTGGTGGCAAAGCATCCGCTGGAAGGCACCATGACCTTCACAGCTGAGGTTAATTCATCTGGCAACTGGGAATTTACGCCAGACAATAATCTGACCACCGGCAGTTGGTCGTTCCAGGTGAAGAAAGACGCCTCAGCTACACCAAGTACCGCGTTTAAGCTGATTCTCGAAAGGAATAATGCAGCGGGACCAGAGATTGAGTCCGGCAAGGACGACTTTGGTACACCAAAAGACCTGATCAGTGGCGATACCACCGATGATCTGACGCCGAAGCTGATCGGGACCGGCACGGCAAACACCACCATTAACCTGCGCGCCACGTCTGATGTGGGTTCCATGTACCCCGAAAGCGTCACGGTCAATCAATACGGCCAATGGTCATGGTCCCCTACCGCCGATATGACGCAGGGAAACTGGAAATTTGAAGTTAGAAAAGAAGGTGGAACCCGCTGGGAAAGTGCGTTTGATTTAACGTTGCAGAGTGACAGTTCTGACTCGGGAATTATTGACTGGGAAAATTTACCTGCTGGGTTTCCAAAAAATTTCCTCACTGGCACTCCGTATTATTATAAGGAGAATGTGATTTTTCAAGTCGAGGGCCCAGCATTTAGAAGCACTCAGATAATAGATCCAAGGTCTAAAAAGACTTCAATGGGTAAAGCTTCTCTTCTTTTAGTTCAAAACTCTTATAGCCATATTCATTTTACGAAGGACACCTATGGACCGCCAGCTCCATTACTAAAGAAATTCAGCGTTGAGATTTACAATCCGGGATCTTCCCGAATAGAGTTTGATGCTGGTGTAAGTAACAAGTATAATATCCCCTTAGTAAAATTTTTCATTGAAGCGAATAGTAGCATTACGTTAACCAACGATAATTTCCCAGGTACAAATATAGACGTACGCTATACAACTATTACCTTTTATCCAGTTGTAGGGGATGTTTGGATTGATAATCTAAAATATGAATTTAACGATATAAAAACTTCTTCTGTATTATCTGAGGAAATTGACGATACCTTCCACTCTCTTTCAGCCATCGACGATCTCACCTCGTCCGCCATTATTGGCCACGAAGGCCAGATCGATGAACTCTATCTGACCGGTCACGATCAGCTGCTCGATCTCAGCGTGCACAGCGCTGAAATCCAGTCGATTGAAGTGTTCGATATCAGCGGCGACGGTGATAACACGCTGGTGGTGGATATCAACAGCCTGCTGCAGCACGGCGAGAAAAACCTGTTTATCGACGACGGCAAAACCCAGCTGCTGGTGCGCGGCGATGCGGGCGATACCGTGCAGCTGAAAGACATCCTGCCGGAAGGCAGCGACGTCAGCGAGTGGGTGCATCAGGACGGCACCGTCACCGTTGCCGGTGTTGAGTACAATGTTTATAGCCACGGCGATGACGCCGAGCTCCTCATCCAGCAAGGCGTTAAAACCGAACTGGTGTAACAAAGCAGTACCCTTAACTTCGTCTATGTATTGAGACGCACACAGCAATAACCCAAAGCCACACTTCGGTGTGGCTTTTTTTGTTTTTGATAGGCCTGCTTGCTGGTAAAACCCGGTGGGCATGAATGCCCACCCTACGAAAAAGCGCCGGTTTTCAGCCAGGTACGCATCAGTCCACATTCTTGATAAATACGCTGATTATCAGTCATCTGCGTATCAATGCTCCGGCGACCAAACCTGCACCGATGCGTTGTAGGGTCGCCATTAATGGCGACCAACTCATATCTCCCGGCAAGGAGCAGACATTTCTC
Source organism: Pantoea sp. GM01 (assembly GCF_000282675.1). Taxonomy (NCBI): domain Bacteria; kingdom Pseudomonadati; phylum Pseudomonadota; class Gammaproteobacteria; order Enterobacterales; family Erwiniaceae; genus Pantoea; species Pantoea sp. GM01. The sequence continues at coordinate 2,726 of NZ_AKIU01000016.1, forward strand.
ATACGTCCCTTGCGCCGTTTTTAGGCATTCTCCTAATCCAGGTCACTAGCGGCCGCTAAATCCACAACTTTTACCCATTCCACATCAGGTAACGCATTTATGAAAATCAATAAGCTTTTCGACCCGATCGAAACCGTTGTTGTAGAGTTTGCCACCGGCAAGATCGCCTTTGAATCCCGGGAGGATGCTCGCGACCCTGAAGAAGCAGGCGTCGTGGTGCACATCATCATCAACGATCAGCACTTCAGCACCATCATTGAGGAAGACGGCAACTGGCACTGGACTGCGCCGGAAGATTTACCGGACGGCACCTACAACGCCGTGATGTACAACGTTGATAAGGGCGGCCTGCAGTCGGAAGACTACACCCCGCTCAACATCGTGGTTGACAGCACGCCGCCGGATGCGCCGATTCTGCATAACCTCTACGACGATGTCGGCGGAAAAGTCGGCAGCTTTGACAAGGGCGGCACCACCGACGACAAAACCCCACAGCTCACCGGCGTGGCGCAGAAAGGCAGTAAAGTACTGCTGAAAAACGCGGATGGCGAAACCATCGGCAGCGCGGTGGCTGACAAAGATAGCGGTGAATGGGTGATTATCCCCACCGTTGAACTGCAAGACGGCACCAACAGCCTGACGCTGACCACGGTGGAAAAGTTCGCCGGTCAATTCCGTGAAAGTGCGCCTTCCGAGGCGTTCGTGATTAACGTCGCGCCGGATGCCGATATCGGCACCCTGCCGCCGGATACCATCCTGATTAACCACGCGTTTGATAATGCCGGCACCAATACCGGCATCCTGAAGAACGGTGCGCTGACCGATGACGATACGCCTGAACTGCGCGGCTTCGCTTCAGCTGGCAGCACCGTAGTGGTGATGTATCGTGAAGTGGGCAGCGACAGCTGGACCGGCAGCGCTACCGCAACCCTGAGCGGCGAGCAGTGGTCATGGACGCCTTCTGCGGCCCTCAGCAGCGGCAACTACGAGTTCCAGGCCAGCATCGGCGACACCTCCTCTTCGCTGTTCACGCTGGAAATTTTCGATCCGGCGGATTACGCCCGCTCCGTGCGCATCGTCTCCGCTTACGACAATGCAGGCAGCGCCACCGGCTCGCTCGGCAACGGCGCCTACACCGATGACCTGACGCCAACCCTGCGCGGTCGTGCCGAAGCTAACAGCCAGGTGGTTGTCGGCTATACCCTGCTGAACGGCACGGCAGCATCCGTTACCGTGGATGTTAACAGCCAGGGCAACTGGTCCTGGACACCGGAAACCGATCTGCAGATGGGCAACTGGTCATTCAACGTCAAACCAAAAGGCGCAAGCGCGTGGAGCGATGCGTTTAATCTGACCCTGACCGATGCAGACAGCATTAAGCCAACCATTGATTTCGCCTACGATAATGTGGGTGACAAAGGCGAGCGTTCCAGCGGCGATACCACCGATGACCTCACTCCGACGTTGCATGGTCATGGCGAACCAAACAGCCTGATTTACCTGAGCGCTAAACACGGCAGCGATCCCGCCACGATTTACAGCGTGAAGACCAATTCAGTGGGTGAATGGAACTGGACGCCGGAAAATGATCTGGCTCAGGGCGGCTGGAAATTTGAAGTACGAAAAGAAGGCGCAACGCAGTGGGAAAGTGCGTTTGATTTGAAACTGAAGAGTGGGCGCGTGGATGGCGATTACTCGACAACAATCGATTTTGAAAACCAACCTAACGGTGAAGGTCCCTTTTATTTTGACAGTGGCACTCTTCAGATAACAAATGCCTCCAGTAGTAGTAGAGCTACAATTGCTGATTTACCATCGGGACCTGCGTCCTTTAATAAGAAAGCATTGAGATTAGAATCCAACTCTGCAGGGGCTCTATCTCTCACTTTTAAAAACGGTGGAATTGGAGTTGGAACTAAAGACACCCCAACTAAATTCGGAATAGACTTCTATAATCATGATAATCGTGACGCGGTTGTCAAAGTTGGCATTCATTATTCCGATCTTAACGGTAATTATATCGGACTTAAGTACTTCGGATTTAACCTCCGACCAGGAGACGTATATACACTTACAGATAATGATTTTGCGAATCTAGATGAAAACGTGCACATTGGAATGATAAGAATTTATCCATCCAGCGACGTTTGGATTGACAATATTAAATATGGATACCCAGATTCAAATACCTTAAATTCCATTGATAGCATTGACGACGATACCATCCACACCTTATCGACCATCGACGATCTCACCTCGTCCGCCATTATCGGCCACGAAGGTCAGACCGACGAACTGTATCTGACCGGTCACGATCAGGTGCTGGATCTCAGCGCGCACAGCGCGGAAATCCAGTCAATTGAAGTGTTCGATATCAGCGGTGACGGCGATAACACCCTGGTGGTGGATATCAACAGCCTGCTGCAGCACGGCGAGAAAAACCTGTTTATCGACGACGGCAAAACCCAGCTGCTGGTGCGCGGCGATGAAGGCGATACCGTGCAGCTGAAAGATATCCTGCCGGAAGGCAGCGACGTCAGCGAGTGGGTGCATCAGGATGGCACCGTTACCGTTGCCGGTGTTGAGTACAACGTTTACAGCCACGGCGATGACGCCGAGCTCCTTATCCAGCAAGGCGTTAAAACCGAACTGGTGTAACAAAGCAATACCCTTAACTTCGTCTATGTATTGAGACGCACACAGCAATAACCCAAAGCCACACTTCGGTGTGGCTTTTTTTGTTTTTGGGGTGGGTGCTGGCTGTCCCCCTCCTCGGTCCGTGCTCGCTGTCCCCCTCCTCGGTCCTCCCCCGCGAGCGGGGGAGGAAGATGTGCCATATGTTAGTTGGGGAGAGGCATGTGGCAGCGTCTCCTTCCCCCGCTTGCGGGGGAAGGCCGGGATGGGGGGCAGCGAGCACATTTCAACTTCAGCGAGCACATTCTAACTACAGCGAGCAAACTGAAACCTATCAGCCCGGTTTGTCACTGCATGGCGACCCGCTCACACATCCCAACCCACAACCCCCACCGAATTACAGGCAAAAAAAACCCACGCATCTGCGTGGGTTGGTGTAATAACAGGGGTGCTGCACGGCAGCGTTGTTTTCACACCCATCAATACCTCTGGGATGACCATATTGGCACTGATGAGCCGCTGAAAGACAGGTGCAAAAAGCAACGGTGTTCGGCGAAGTGAAACGAGGTGTGAATATTCTCCACCCCGCAATTACACTTTTGATTTAACTAAGATTTATCCGAGGTCGGTTTGCTGTAAATCGCATCCGGTGCCACGTTCATGTGCTTCAGTACCGGCCCCATAATATTGCCGAAAATCGGTGCCGCCACCGAACCACCAAAGTGATCGCCCGCCGTAGGATGGTTAATCATCACCACCAGCGCCACTTCCGGATGGCTGGCCGGTGCGATACCGGCGGTGTAGTTGATATAGCCGCCATCGTACTTGCCGCTGCTGCCCATCTTCTCCGCGGTACCGGTTTTGGTCGCCAGACGATAACCCGGCACCGCCGCGCGCACCCCGGTGCCGCCCGGCAGCACGTCGCTCTCCAGCATATGCACCACGGTTTGTACCACCTGCGGATTCGCCACCTGCTTGCCCAGCACCGGCGGCGTCACTTTGGTGATCGACAGCGGACGATACACGCCGTAAGAACCGAGCGTGGCGTATTCACGCGCAATCTGCAGCGGCGTGACGCGCAGGCCGTAGCCGAAGGCAAAGGTGGCGCGTTCGATATCCGCCCAGCGCTCGCGGTGCAGCGGGAAGTAACCGACGCTTTCGCCGGTCAATCCCAGCCCGGTCGGTTTACCCAAACCAAATGCCTGATAGGTATTCACCAGCGCTTCGGCGGGCATCGCCAGCGCAATGTGCGACACGCCGATATCACTCGATTTCTGCAGAATGCCGGTCATGGTGAGGCGCGGCCAGTGGCCGACGTCGCGGATCAGGTGGCCGTTAACGCTATACGGCGTGGTATCGATCACCGAATCGGCGCGCACCAGATGGCGCTCCAGCCCTTCCATCACCACCAGCGGTTTCACCGTGGAACCGGGTTCGTAGCTGTCGTTGATCGCCGAGTTACGCATCTGCGCTGGCGTAGCGTTTTCATAGTTATTCGGGTTGAACGACGGATAAGAGGCCATCGCCAGAATCTCACCGGTATCGATCTTCACCAGCACCGCCGCGCCCGAATCGGCTTTGTTCAGCAGCACGCCGTCGCGCAGTTTGCTGTAGAGCGTGAACTGGTCGAACTTATCGATGCTGAGCTGCACCGTTGGCGGCTGTTGTGGCGGCTGGTAATCGATCATCGCGATGATGTTGCCTTCACCATCCTGACGATAAACCTCTTTGCCCGGATCGCCCTGCAACACATGGTCGAAGCCTTTTTCGATGCCATTCAGACCGTTGCTGTCGGCGCCAACAATGCCAATCAACGGCGCGGCCGCTTCACTCATCGGATAGAAACGGCTGTCGTTGTACACCGAGCTGATGCCTTTCAGTTTCAGCTCGGCGATGTCTTTGGCGATGCCAAGTTCGATTTTACGGCCCAGATAGAGGAAGCGCTTTTTCGGGTTGGCGGTGATGGCCGCGCGCAGATCTTCCGGCCGCTGATTGAGCGCCGCCGCCAGATAGGCCCATTTGGCGCTGGTGAAATCAGGATTGGCCTCCAGCACGCGCATTGGATCGGCGATGATATCGCGCGCCGGTACGCTGAGCGCCAGCGCCTGGCCGTCACGATCCAATAAGGTGCCACGGTTGGTCGGCAGCGTTACGGTACGCAGCGAGCGCTGATCGGCTTCGTGCTCCAGCATTGGGTGCTTGATCAGCTGCAGGTCGCCCACGCAGATCAGTAACAGAACCAGACAGCAGAAAACGCCAAGGCAGATCAGGCGAAAACGAAACGGGTTGAAGGGCGCTTTTATCTGGTCTTTTCCCAGAAGTTTTTTAATAGGAGGCATGGTAATCCACTGAGGCGAAAATCAGGCTTAATGCCAGCAGTTATAAAGAAACGTAAAGCGAGTTGACAGGAAAACTATGTTTCAAAAAAAAACCTGCGCATCTGCGCAGGTCGGTGTAATCAAGAAAACTTTTTGATGTTCACCCATCAATACCTCTGGGACCCTGACTGTAGCAAGGCGGCACGATGAGAAACCATCGCCTAAACGCAACAGTTACCCGCAAAATGTAACCAGCGGTGAGATTGTTAACCGTTTGTGCAAATCCGATGTTTTTTGATTTCCACCAGGCAACTCATGGCGTTCGGGCCTTGAGTTAACGACGAAGTGCCGATATCCAGCGTCAGCACATTCGGGTTGCCGGCGCGATCCCACGGCTGCCACGCGCGACCAAATCCGGGATCGAACCAGGCACCGGTGGCGATAATCACCACGCCCGGCGTTAAACCGTCGGTGAGGCGCACGCCAGCCAACATGCGCCCCCGCGCGTTGCTGACTTCAATCTCATCGCCGTCCTGAATATCGCGTGTTGCCGCATCCTGCGGATGCATATACAGCGTTTCATGGCCGGCGGTTTTATTGCCCTGCACCGTGGCGGTGGCGTCCATCTGGCTGTGCAGACGATCCGACGGCTGAATGGAGATCATATGCAGCGGGAACTGCGCGCTGAGCGGCGCACCGAGCCACTCCTGCGGCTCCCGCC
>NZ_AKIU01000017.1:0-31235 GCF_000282675.1 Pantoea sp. GM01
AGTTCAGGGCTTTTTTACGTCTTGAGTCCAGTAAATTTTACTAATTGAAGAGCTCATTAGATCCCCGAATTAACTGAAAAACTGAAAGAACTCCTCTGCAAAATTCTCTCCTTGTCACAATTTTCCATCCACAGGCAGCGACAATCCCCGCAAGTAGCAGATAGATGCTTTACTAAATCCTTTGGCGTTAATTCTTCGCAAGGAAAAGAGGTAAGCATGACAAACTCACAACAACAAAAAGTGGCACTATCTGAAGCAGCAGCCGACAGTAAACAGCGCATCTGGGCGATTGTTGGCGCTTCATCCGGCAATTTAGTCGAATGGTTTGATTTCTATGTCTATTCTTTCTTCTCACTCTATTTTGCCCACGTCTTCTTCCCTAGCGGTGATACCACCACGCAACTGCTGCAAACTGCGGGCGTTTTTGCAGCGGGCTTTTTAATGCGTCCGATCGGTGGATGGTTGTTTGGCTACATTGCCGATCGCCACGGCCGTAAAGCCTCAATGTTGATCTCAGTATGCATGATGTGTCTGGGGTCGTTAGTCATCGCCTGTTTACCGGGCTTTAGCGAAATTGGAATAGCCGCCCCAGTCATTCTCCTGCTGGCGCGTATGTTCCAGGGCTTATCGGTTGGTGGCGAGTATGGTACGAGCGCCACCTATATGAGTGAAGTGGCGCTGGAAGGAAGAAAAGGATTTTACGCCTCTTTCCAGTATGTGACGTTAATTGGTGGTCAATTACTGGCAGTGCTGACTGTCGTAGTATTGCAACAAATCCTTAGCGATGAAGAGCTCCGCAACTGGGGCTGGCGTATCCCATTCTTCCTCGGCGCTATCCTGGCTGTCGTTGCACTGTGGTTGCGTCGTTCTCTCAATGAAACATCAGAGAAAAAACACCGAGAACACCGAGATGCCGGCAGTATTATGGGGTTGCTGCGTAATCACTCGCGTGCTTTTCTGATGGTGCTAGGGTTCACTGCAGGCGGTTCGCTCAGCTTCTATACCTTCACCACTTATATGCAAAAATACCTGGTAAATACCGCGGGAATGGACGCCCGCAGCGCCAGTGGCTTAATGACCGGCGCATTATTGGTATTCATGCTAATTCAGCCGATTGTTGGCGCATTGTCAGACAAAATTGGCCGCCGCGCATCAATGATGATTTTTGGCGCTGGCGCAGCAATTTGTACCGTCCCCATTCTGATGCTGCTGCAAAATGTACAGAGCAGTTGGCTGGCATTTGTATTAATTATGCTGGCGCTAATCATTACCAGCTTCTATACCGCCATCAGCGGCATTTTGAAGGCCGAAATGTTCCCGCCAGAAGTCCGCGCACTGGGCGTTGGGCTATCCTATGCGGTCGCGAATGCGATTTTTGGTGGTTCTGCAGAGTACGTGGCACTACTGCTGAAGCGGGAAGGCATTGAAACCAGTTTCTTCTGGTATGTCTCGGCGATGGGAGCATTGGCGTTTCTGGTCTCGCTTATGCTGCATCGAAAAGGGAAGGGGATTGCGCTGTAGTTACTGGCTTAAATTCCAAAGCGCGATACCGCTGGCAGCGCCGGCAACATCCCAGCTAAGATCTTTCCAACTCCAGCCGCTCCCCGTTGAGCGGCTGTCATATAACTCTTTACCCACACCAAAACTTAATGAAATCAGAAAGCCGAAGCGCAAATTTTGCCCACGGCTTTGATGCTGATGTTGAGATATCTCGCTGCCTACTGCGGCCAGCGCCGCAGATGAGAAGAAGTGTTCTGCCTTATCTTTGCCCGTCCAGTTATCCTGCGCAACGTGCGCGCATCCACTACACAGCAAAACCACGCAGAGGATAAGCGCACGCATCGGCTAGAGCAGACGGCTAATCAATCGGTCAATACGGATACGACGCAGGCGGCGAATTAGTTTACGTACCTTAGCTGGATAATCTGAGATGCTTTCCAACTCGCGGAAATGCTGCACCACGGACGTATGCTCACGAATCAACGCCAACTCTTTCTCACGTTGTTCAGCTAACTCATTGCGAGGATCGTGAATCAGCACCGCGTTTTCCAAATCAAGTCGCCACGCGCGTGGATTGAGATTATTACCGGTAATCATCATCCATTCGTCATCAACCCAGATGCCTTTCAGGTGATAACTGTTTTCGCCATCTTTCCACAAGCGCACGGTCAGCTGACCATTATTCACGTAATACTGAAGACGGCTAAGGAAGCGACGCAGGTTAATTTCATAAAGATACGGCAAAGCACCGATAATCTTGAACGGCTGTTCTGGCGGGATATAAAAGTCATTGGCGGTTTTATCGCCGATGATGATCTCCACTTCCTTACCCTGCCGCAGTAAATGAATCAGATTGCGCACCAGAATAGCCGGCAAGTTGAAATAGGGTGTACACAGCGTTAGCTTACGCTCGGCGCAGGGCATCAAATGGAAGATGGTTTTGTTCAGCAGACTGCGTTTACCCAAGCCAACCAGTGGGGTGACGGCAAGGGATTCATTGTCTGCATTGCCCGTGAACTGATAATTAAAGCTGCGCAGCTCCTGACGGAATTGACGCGTTTCGTTCTTTATTTCCGGGCTGGAAGGGCGCTCAGTCTTATCGAGGCGGTTGACCGCATCAGATTCTTTAAGATTTTCGCAGATCCACGCATACATGGTATCGGTCAGCTGCGGATTACGGATCAACTGATAGCGATCATAACGATATTTATCATGCTGATGGAGATAAACATCGTTCAGGCTCGCACCGCTGTAGAGCAGCGTATCATCAATGATGAAACCTTTGAGATGCAGCACGCCGAGCGCTTCACGCGTATTCACCGGAATGCCATAAACCGGGATGGCGATATCGGGATGCTGAGCCGCCATTTCGCAATACCAATCAGCATTGGTCACGCCGCGTGCGGCGCCAATACGACCACGCTGCGCACGATGCCAGTCGACCAGAATGCAGACATCTAACTCTGGACGAGCCTGACGCGCCGCGTACAGCGCCTGCATTATTCCCCGGCCGCCGTCATCATTTTCCAGATACAGCGCCGTGATGCAGATACGCTTTTCTGCCGTGGCTATTTTCGTCAGCAGGGTTTCGCGAAACTCGGCGGGCGAGTAAAGCGTCGTCAGATCCGACACGGATTGTGACAGTTTAGGCAGCTGTGCGAGGTGTTGTTGGTGTTTATTACGTTTAAATTTAGACAACATCACAGTGCACTTCTTCTCTGTTCATTGCATGGCCTTTTGCCATCAAATCATGATCCTAACGTTAAATAATACCATCAACCGGCCTACAGAGCAGGATTTTTACCTTTCTGTACAGGTTAGCTGATGACATCGCTCAGCGGTAAATTCAGGCTGACAATGCCATCATCCAGTTGAATATTCACGCGAAAATTGAGTTTTCGAGCCAGCGTGATCATGCCGGTATTGTGTGGCATGGTGATACCGTTCAATTGTTGCAGGCCATGATCGCGCGTATACCGAATCATCTTCTCCAGCAGGCGCCTGCCCATGCCCAATCCTTTCAGATCAGAACGCACCAGAACGGAAAATTCTGCGTCGATATTATCGGCATCAGAAATCGCACGCGTCACGCCGATAATCTCATCCACGCCGTTGCGCTGGCGGACCGCAACTATGGCCATTTCCCGGTCATAATCGATTTGCGTCATATTCGCCAAATCTTCATGGGTGAACTCATTGATTTCGCTGAAGTAGCGATAGTAAAGATCTTCTTTGGTTACCTGAGCGATAAAGGCGCGCAGTTGCGGTTCATCTTCTGGCAGGATCGGCCGAAACAGGCAAAATTGCCCATCTTTCAACTGCACCTTCTCTTCCAGATGATGGGGATAAGGACGGATCGCCAGGCGTGTTTCGTTATCACCAACAAACGGCGCCAGCTGTAACGTGACATCCAGCAGCGTGAATTCATTGGCCGACGCCAGCAGCGGGTGAATATCCAGTCGCTGAATCTCCGGGCAATCTACCACCAGGTTGGAAACCTGCACCAGCAGCTGGCTAAGTCCGGCGATATCCAGCGGCCTCAACGCACTACGGCTGCGCACTTTGCCGCTTTTCATCGCCTGAATCACCAGATAACGTGCCAGCGTCATATTCAAAGGCGGTAAAGCCACGGCGGCTTGTTTATCCGGCTGCCACTCCACGCCGCCTTCGCCTAGCAGAATGATGGGACCAAACAGCGGATCCTGTTCAACGACCACACGCAATTCCTGGGCGCCGGCACGATTCGCCATACTCTGTACCAGCAGGCCGTCTATATGCGCCTGTGGATGGGTTTCGCGCACGCGATCGAAAATGGCTTCAGCGGCTTGTTCCACTTCCGCAGCGCTTCGCAGATAAAGCATCACGCCTTGCACCTCAGATTTATGCGGAATGTCCGGTGAACGCAGCTTGAGCGCCACTGGATAGCCAATCTGATCGGCGATTTTGCCAGCGGCTGCGCTATCGCTGGCAATCCAGGTCGGCAGCGTTGCTAAACCGTAAGCCTGCAGCACCGGCTGCACTTCATGGGTATCCAGCATGGTGATGCCCTTATCCAGCGCCTGTTGAATCAGCTGGTGCGCTTGCGCGCTGTTCTGCGTCAAACCAAGCGGTAAGGCGGGCGTCTCGCGCAGCTGTTTCTGGTTACGACGGTACTCCACCTGATGCATAAATGCGGTGACGGTACCTTCAGGCGTACGCCAGGTGGGAATGCCGGCTTGCGTAAAGGCGCGCCGCGCAGCCTGTGAGGAGTATTCGCCGCACCAGTTAGTCAGTAGCGTGACCTGCTTGCCACGCGGATGTTTGGCAACCGCAGCGATAATCTGCTCGGCGGTTTCGCTGGAAGGCGATACGGCACTTGGCGCATGAATGATCATCAGCGCATCAAGTTCATGGCTATCCAGCAGCCGTTCAATGCAGGCCACATAACGTGCCGGTGTTGCATCATCTTTTAAGTCGAGCGGATTACCGCGACCGACACCTTCCGGCAGCAGCGCCGCCAGCGCCTGTAACGTCTCATCATTCAGCGTCGCCAGCTTGCCGTTGCGCGCATACAGCTCATCGAGCGCCAGCGCAGCCGGTGCCGCGCCGTTGCTGATAATCATCAGCCGATCGCCGCGTAAGGGGCGCATATGGCTGAGCGACTCTACCGCCGTAAAGAGTTCGTGCGTATCCTGCACGCGCAATAAACCAGCGCGTTGAATCGCCGCATCCCAGGCAGCATCCAATCCGCTACGGGTGCCGATCATCGCCTGCGCCTGATGGCTACGACCACTTTTTATTACCAGAATGGGTTTATTGCGTGAGGCGCTGCGTGAGGCGGAAACAAAGCGGCGCGCATCGCTCAGATGTTCGAGATACAGCAAAATGGCGCTGGTTTTACCGTCGCGCGCGAGGAAATCTAACAGGTCATCGACGTCGATATCCAGGCTGTCACCCAAGGCGATAAACCATGAGAAACCGAGGTTTCGCTGCTGCGCCCAATCCAGGATGGTATTAGAGACCGCAGCCGATTGTGAAATAAAGGCAATACGTCCTTTCGCAATCGGCACCGGTGAGAAGCTGGCATTCAGCCCTTGCCATGGCGCCAGCAAACCCAAGCTGTTCGGGCCGAGCAGGCGGATTTGCCATTGGCTGGCACAGGCTTTCAGCTCTTCCAGCTGACTGGCCGGTGCCGAAAGAATAATGCAGGCTTTGCAGCCTTTTTCACCCAACTGTTGCAGCAGTTCGAGATTACGTTTGGCGTGGGTGCAGATGATGGCGAGATCGGGCGCGAAGGGCAGGCTGGCGATATCGGGCCAGGCCAGCACGCCGCTCACCGCTTTGTACTTCGGCGTCACCGGCAACACCGGACCGCTAAATCCGCCGGCCAGCAGATTACGCATCATAAAGTAGCCGGCGCGCCCCGGTGTAATCGAGGCACCGATTACCGCGATTGATTTAGGTCGTAACAGCGCTTCCAGTCCGCGTTGGCTCATCATCCGCTCCTGCTATCAAGATTGGCATGATTGTAAACGCTTTTTACCGCACTTGCCGATTCGCCGATCGCAGGCCGAGGATCTCTTTTAAATTCCAGCGTTTTAAATGGCCTACATACTGCATATTTTGCTGCGCCTGCCATGCAGAGACATCGCCGTCACGTAAATGCAGTAAATCCGCCGGGCTGACCCAATTGGCCTGCCCCTGCAACAGTTCAATACCCGCGTGACGATAGCCCGCCAATACAAATTCGGAACAGAAGAAGCGATTGGCTTGAGGATCGTCAACATCAGCTAACTGCACGCGGGCCATTGCGGTAAGGCAGGCACTGCGAACCTCTTCATTGACGAGCGGCAGTTCACACAGACGGCGTGACACCATAAACGGCATAAACATTACAATGCCCTTGAAGTTGTATTTTTTGCCTTGCTTTAAATCGGCAAACTCCCGTAAGCGCAGCATCTGCTCGCTAGTCATGCCGGGCACGCGCAGCACCAACAGACTATTGCTTTCATCAATAGCATGATTTAGCGGAATGATTTTAACGCCGCTGCCAACCGCTTCCGCGACCTGTTCATCGCCAAGATAAATCGCTGCATGGCTTACGCCAGTCAGTGTAAACAGGCGAATTCCCCACGATTGTGGTGACGTGGCGGATGAGAGCAACAAATCGCCAGGCATCAAAGCGCTGCTTGAAATCAGTGCGGTTGGGCGGGTGCTGGCAGATTGCAGCTGCGGTGGAAAAGCGCGGTCGGGTTGTGGGGCGGTGCTGCAGCCGGTGAGCAGCAGCATCAGCAGCCAGAAAATTTTCATCGTGCATCCTTTGCATATAAGGCCAACTCCATGGCGATGCGCGACTATAAATCAAACTGGCTGGTTACAAAAGCTGCAAATCCTTAAAGGACATTTTCGAGGCTATGCACGGGATGGTGCGGCTTTCCCGCCAGATAAGCGTGACGGAAGCGTGCGAAATAGTGCTGCAGTTCCGCGGCGGCGGCAAGATCGCCCGTCTGTTCCAGCAGCGCGGCGGCGACTTCTGCAGTGCAGTGCTGACCTTCACCATGGGCTTCACGCAGCGTATAGCGTGATGGAGTGGAGACGTTGAGCGACATCACCGGCAGCGCATCCAGCCACGGGCTTTTGCGAAACATCTTACGCGCCTCCGTCCAGGTACCGTCGAGCATGATAAACAGCGGCGGTTTACCGCTGAGCGGTGGGCGGGTGAGTACTTCACGATCGGCATCAGCATAAGCAGCAGGAAACACGACCAGCGGCTGATAATGCTCATTTTTAACCGCTGCCAGCAATGCTGGATCAAGTTCGGTACGTGACCAGCCAAACGCCTGCGTATCTGGCAGCACATCGGCAATCAGCCTGCCGGTATTGCTTGGCTTCATCGGCTCGGTATCGAACATCACCAGGCAAAAGCGGCTACGCGCTTGCTGTGGCTGGATGGTCGCGCACAGACAATTTTTCTGCGGTAGCAAACAGCGCTGGCAACGTATGACACGATTACCGCGCGCCAGAAACGGGCGCGTAGCGCGTGCTAAACGTTGCGCACGTAAGCGCAGGACGGCATTTTCAAACATAGATTCGCTGGCAGGAGGAAAAACGTCAGTGTAATGGAATTAGAAGGGAAAGGTAATCATAAGGAAGGCCAGCACGCGGCTGGCCATCAGCGATTTACAGCGATTCGTCGAGCCATTCATTGAACGGCGCTTTCGGCATGGCGCCATTCAGCATGTCGACCATCTCGCCGTTCTTGAACAGCATAATGGTAGGAATGCTGCGAATGCGGAAACGCGAGCTCAGCGCCGGTTCCGCTTCCGTGTTTACCTTCACAAAACGCACCTTGCCGCGCCGCTCGTCGGCGACATCTTTAAATACGGGCGCAAAGTTTACGCACGGGCCGCACCACGGTGCCCAGAAGTCGATCACTACCGGCAGATCGTCCTGCAGATATTTATCCAGCGTGGCGGATGTCGCGTTGGCGACTTCACCGTTAAACAGCTCACCGCCGCAACGCCCACATTTTGCTCCATCGGCAATACGCGACTCGGGCACGCGATTAGTTGCCTGACAGGAGGCACAGACTGTATTCATATTTACCTCAACCCGGACCTGTAAATCTGATGATTGCCGGACATTATGAAAAGGTTGAGTGCTATGCTCAATCTGGATTGCCCAATAGGTTCAATAGTTGATAGCTAAGCACCGACACATCAGGTAATCTTCGCGCTCTCAATGCTGGAGGAACAGATGAACGACGAATTTAAAGGCAAAAGCGGCAAGGTAAAAGTGATGTATGTACGTGATGAGGAGGGTGGTCAAAAGCCTAATCCCCGTACCGGCAAAGGCGGCCGTCCTGCTGCGCGCCAGGAAGATAATCGTCGTTCTGGTCCTCGCAGTGCACGTACTAATGAAGAGGGTGGCCGTAGCGGCGCACCGCGTGGCGCACGCAGCGAAGCGGGCGGTCGTGGTTCTGCCCCGCGTGATGCACGTAACAGTGAGCGTGGCCGCAGCTTTGGTCAGCGCGACGATCGTGGTGGCGACAGCCGCAGCTTCGGTGATTCACCGTGGCGTACCGTTTCACGTCCACCCGTGGCTGATGACAGCCAGCTGGATGACGCAGCCAGCAACAAGCCGGTAATCGATCCCGAGCAGATTCGCCGTCAGCGTCAGGAAGAGACGCGCGTATACGGTGAAAATGCGTGTCAGGCGCTGTTCCTGAGCCGTCCGGAAAGCATCGTGCGCGCCTGGTTTGTGCAGAGCGTAACGCCGCGTTTCCGTGAAACCCTACGTTGGCTGGCGGCCAACCGTAAAGCCTATCACGTAGTGGAAGATGCCGAGCTGACCAAAGCTTCAGGTACTGAACACCACGGCGGCGTGTGCTTCATCATTAAAAAACGTATGGGCATGCCGGTTACTGAGTGGCTGACAAAGGCATCGACCAAAGATTGCGTGCTGGCACTGGAAGATGTCAGCAACCCGCACAACCTCGGCGGCATTATGCGTAGCTGCGCGCACTTCGGTGTGAAAGGTTTGCTGGTGAATGATGCTTCGCTGCTGGAATCGGGTGCGGCAGTTCGTACCGCCGAAGGTGGCGCTGAGCACGTACAGGCGATCAGCGGCGAAAGCTTTGCTGATGGCCTGGAAGCGTTCCGTAAAGCGGGTTACACCATCGTTACCACCTCCAGTCACGAAGGTACGCCATTAGCGAAAGCTGAACTGCCGGCTAAAATGGTGCTGGTATTAGGCCAGGAGAGTGAAGGTCTGTCCGACAGCGCTTTCCAGCAGGGTGATCTCAGCCTGTCAATCGGCGGTACTGGCAACGTGGAAAGCCTCAACGTGTCAGTGGCAACCGGTATTCTGCTCGCCGAATGGTGGCGTCAGAACGCATAAAAAAACGGGCCGCAAGGCCCGTTTTTGTTTTATCGCTTAGTGCGCACCGCCGCCGCCACTGCCGGCACCGAAGGGGGGACGCGCAAACCACACCAGCACCAGCAAGATCAAGAACACACCCGCCGACGCCCAGAAGATCTCATTCGCCGAGATAATCAGCCCCTGATTGGTAATTTGCTGTGCGATATACGCCGATGCCTGCTGCTGGGTCATCCCCATGCTTTCCAGTTGGTCGTACATCTGCTGTGAATTGACGTTGTACGGATTCACCGACTCCGACAAATAGCTATGATGCATCGATTCCCGATTACTCCACATGGTGGTGGTGATCGAGGTGCCGATAGAACCGGCCAATGTACGCACGAAGTTCGACAGGCTTGATGCTGCCGCCATGCGCTCCGGCGGTAAGCCCGACAGCGTAATGGTGGTCAATGGCATAAAGAAGCACGCCACCGCAAAGCCCTGAATAAACTGCGGCCACGCCGATGCGCCAAAATCCATGCCCGGCTCAAACGTGTAGGCGCGCCAGTAGAAACAGACGGCATACATGATAAAGCTGAAGGTCACCAGCTTACGCATGTCCAGCTTATGTGCGAAGCGACCAATAATCGGCGACAGGATTACCGGCAGAATACCTACCGGCGCTGACGCCAATCCGGCCCAGGTGGCGGTGTAGCCATATACCTCCTGCAACAGCTGCGGCAGTAATACTATCGAGCCGAAGTAGAGCATATACGCCAGACTTATCGACAAACAGCCAATGGTGAAGTTGCGCATTTTGAACAGCGACAAATCGACTATCGGGTGATCGTCGGTCAGCTCCCACACCAGCAGCACCAGTAGCGCCACTACGGCGACCACCATGAGCACAATGATTTCGGTGGAGCTGAACCAGTCGAGTTCTTTACCGCGATCGAGCATCACCTGCAGCGAGCCAATCCCGACGACCAGCAGCACCAGGCCGACCATATCGATCGGACGGATCTCGGTTTTGGTCTCACGTCCGCGCAAAGTTTGCAGCGTCAGTAACACCACGACCAAACCAATGGGTACGTTGATAAAGAAGATCCAGCCCCAGTGATAGTTATCGCTGATCCAGCCGCCGAGAATCGGACCGCAGATCGGCGCCACGATCACCGTCATCGCCCATAGCGACAGCGCCACACTGCGCTTTGCCGGTGGATAGTTATTGAGCAACAAACTCTGCGACAGCGGAATCAACGGACCTGCGACCACACCCTGAATGACGCGGAAGAAGATCAGCATCTCCAGGCTTTCGGACATGCCGCAAGCCCAGGATGCCAGCACAAACAGGATAGTCGACCAGGTAAACAGCTTCACTTCACCGATGCGTTTCGCCAGCCAGCCGGTGATGGGGATCGAGATGGCATTCGCCACCCCGAAAGAGGTAATCACCCACGTGCCTTGTGAGTTCGAGGCACCGAGGTTACCGGCGATGGTCGGAATCGCCACGTTAGCGATGGTGGAGTCGAGTACCTGCATAAACGTCGCCAGCGACAGGGCGATGGTCATCAGGACTAACGGCGCACCTTCAAGCGGTTTTTGTGCCACAACAGCCTCCCACGGCGTTAGTCAGCGTTGGCACGAACGATGTCAGTAATCAGCTGGTTAACCGGCGCAAGGTCGATTGCCAACGCATTACTTTCGTAGGCGGCCTGCGGACGCACCACACTCGCCAGCGTTGCCCCCTCTTTGTTCTGCGTATCAACTTTCACCAGCGTGGAGAGGCCGATACGCAGCGGATGCTCGGCAACCTGTTTCGGATCCAGTTCGATACGCACTGGCAGACGCTGCACGACTTTGATCCAGTTACCGGTGGCGTTCTGTGCCGGCAGCAGCGAGAAGGCGCTACCGGTACCCATATCCAGTCCAACCACTTTGCCGTGATACTCCACGTCATCCCCGTAAATATCACTTACCACCGTGGCGGATTGACCGATACGTACGCCAGAAAGCTGAGTCTCTTTGAAGTTGGCATCAATCCAAAGGTTGGTGGCTGGAACCACCGCCAACAGCGGTGTGGTGGTGGAAATTTGTGACCCCACCTGAACGCTACGACGTGAAATGAAGCCATCAATCGGGCTACGGATGTCGGTGCGCTGCAGCGCCAGCCAGGCATCACGTAGTTCAGCTGCGCTCTGTTGAACTGCAGGCTGATTTTCCAGCGATGTGTTGAGAATCATCGCCTGATTAGCATTGTATTGCTGAACGGCGACATCCAACTGTGCTTTCGCGGTGGCGACGGCATCACGCGAGTGTTGCAGCTCTTCGCGGCCAATCAGGTTTGAGGCACCCAGCGGCTCGCGGCGTTTCAGGTCAGCTTCAGCCTGATCCAGCGCGGTTTGCTGCAGCTTGATCGTGGCTTGATACTGCTTACCATTGATCATCAGCTGGTGGGTTTGACGCACGCTGGTGGCCAATGCGGTCTGCGCTTTTTCAAACGCCTGCTGCGCATCGGTTTTATCCAGCGAAACCAACACGTCACCTTTTTTGACCCTGTCAGTATTATCAAACCAAACTTTATTTACGCTGCCAGAAACCTGTGCCATCACCTGCACCTGGTTACCCGCCACATACGCATCATCGGTTTCCTGGAAGTGGCGCAGCACCAAATACCAGTAAGCCAGATACGAAACACCAATAATGACAAACACGATAGCCAGCAGGATCAGCACACCTTTGCGCTTCTTCTTTTTATTTGCTGGCTGTTGCGGGCTTTGAGCTTCCGCTGTCGCACTCATGTTGTTCTCCACGTTTTCCATTTAGTCGGGATGTGTTGATCCATCAACACGGTTGCCCGAGTCGAAAAAGCCAGCGCTTAAGCGCTGGCCGGATAAAAGGGGATTAAAATAGCGATTTCGGAAGGTGATTGTGTCGCACTTCTTGCTATTAACGTGACAGGGAGGCGATAACCTGATCTTCGTCCATTTTATCGAGACGGTTAAGTAACTTACGGGTGATGGTTTCCAGCTGATCCTGCTCATTAGTGGAGAGCGAAGACCACAAATATTGCAGGCTCTGATGCTGTGGTGGCAGCAGCTGGCGCAAGAATTCGTTGCCTTTTTCAGTCAGGTGCAGATGCAGGCAGCGGCGATCGTTCTCGCTTTCACGGCGTTCAATCCAGCCGCGCTTCTCCAGCTCATCGGCGATACGCGTTGCGTTAGTGCGTGAGGAGCCCAATGCAGAACTCAATTCTGATGGCTGGATGCTCTGATTTTCCTGGGCATCAAGGGTGATCAGCGCCATGAATAAGGTCTCGTTAATTCCCTGCGCCTTCAACATTTTGTTGCGATTATCCAGCAGTTTTCCCTGCATGTGCATGCACAGGCGGGTCAGAATGATCTCCTGCAGCGGAAAATCTTTATGGCGGTTAGCACGGATGTTTAGCATCTGTTCAATGGGAGTAAACGAACTTTCCATTTTTAAAAAAACCTCTTAGTTGCAACTGGTATAGTAATGATGGTGACAGATAAAGCGTAGTCATATTTTCCGCAGGTGATTGTTCGCACGATCACATTGTCAACATCTGACATTCCAGGTTGTTCCTTAACCCTGGGCATTTCGCCCTGACATCCCGCCTGAAAACCTGCGCGGCCGATGCCATCAATTCATCCCGGGAAACCTTTTTACAGATAAATAATTTCGCGAGAAAAAATAACTCTGGTGAATAACTGCGCTGCTAACCATAACAAAGCCAATCATCAATGAACAGTATTGCTCACCAGTTTGGCCTGACCTTTACGATTTCTAAACACTTTTGCAGCGCATCTTGCCTAGGTAAATCAATGCTTTGATTAACATTATCTTAACAACGCTCGCGCCATAGGAATACCAGCCATAATGATGGAATTCGATCGCCAAACGGGAAGCATTCAGAGCGTGAGGATGAGAGAGATAATCATTTGAGGGTAATAATAACCCAAAAAATTATTTCATTGGTGTGTTAATTAACAGGACGTACCAGTACGCTATAGCGCACGCTTCGCTTATCGAGAGGTTATTCAAGGGAAGGAAAGGGCGAGTCAGGAACCTGCTGTAGCGGTGCAATCTCATGCGCTTGTGGCCAGGGTGCCATGGGTAGGATGAAAAACGGCGCGATAAATCGCGCCGCTACAATACTAACGCTAATGTAATGCGGTTACTTAGCTGCCGCTATTGCATCCTGAATCCATTTATCAAATTCCGCCTGATGGCCTTTAATCCAGCCGTCGACGTGTCCGTTGATGTCGGCTTCAGAAGCATGACCGGCATGCATCGCCGCGTTTTCGGCGTTGATGTCACCAATGGGCAGCTTCATCTCAGCAAACAGCTTCGCCGCGGCCGGGTTCTTCTCGGTCCAGGCTTTGTTCGCCACAATATGCATGGTGTTCACCGGGAAGCCGTAGTTGGCGCCATTTGCCAGCTTGGTATCAACTTTGCTCTGCTCGCCTGGCAGAGAAGAGAACGGCACCTGCAGCCACACCACATCTTTACCCGGCTTCAGCACGTCGCTCACCCAATAAGGCGTCCAGGTGTAATAGAACACCGGTTTGCCCTGCTTAAAGCGTGTGATGGTATCGGCGATCATCGCCGAGTAGTTGCCTTGATTATGCTCTACGGTGTTGCTCAGCTTATAAGCATCAATCTGATGGTTAATCACCGCTTCACAGCCCCAGCCTGGCGTACAGCCGGTCAAATCGGCTTTACCATCGCCATTGGTATCAAACAGTTTGGCGATCTTCGGATCTTTCAGCTGCTCGATATTGGTGATGTGATATTGCTCAGCGGTTTTCTTATCAATGAGATAACCCTGTGCGGCGCCACCGACGTAGGTGCCCTGGCGATAAAATTTCGCATCGCCGCCCGCAGCTTTATACATGTCGTCGTGCAGCGGTTTCCAGTTGGTGGCAATAAAAGTGGCATCGCCAGCAGCGATGGTGGTGTACGCCACGTTGTAATCAATCTCGCTTGGCTTCTCGACGGTATAGCCGAGTTTCTCCAGCGCGCGGCTCACCAGCAGCGTCTGGAAGGTCTCTTCAGAAATGGTGCTCTGAGTCGGTTTAACGGTGATGCCTTTACCGGGCAGGTCGGCGGCGGACACGTGCGTCGCGGCGAACGTCGTCAGGACGGCAGCAATTAGAGCTGTCTTGCGCATAGTCATTCCTTATTTTACGTGTTACGTCGGAGACGAGCGGCCCCAGCGGACCGCTCATTAAAATCAGGCTTTTTTACTGAAAGGGCGGAGCAGTAAACCCAGCGGGCCCGTGCTGTACCAGTGGCGGCTGCCACGGCTGCGGCTGTCGCGGCCCATCGACTGCGTCAGGCGATCGAGGATGATGGCGAGGATAACAATGCCTACGCCGCCCACGGTGGCGAGCCCCATATCGAGGCGACCAATACCGCGCAGTACCATCTGGCCGAGGCCACCAACGGCAATCATTGAAGCGATCACCACCATCGACAGTGCCAGCATCAGCGTCTGGTTTACGCCGGCCATGATGGTCGGCATTGCCAACGGCAGCTGCACTTTAAACAGCATCTGACGCGGGCTGGCACCGAAGGATTCACTTGCTTCGATCAGATCAGCAGGCACCTGCTTGATGCCGAGAATGGTCAAACGCACAATCGGCGGCAGCGCAAAGATAATGGTCACCACTACGCCCGGTACGTTGCCAATACCAAACAGCATCACGATCGGCACCAGATAAACGAAGGCCGGAGTGGTCTGCATTGCATCCAGCAGCGGACGGATAATGCGTGCGGCACGTTCGCTGCGCGCCAGCCAGATGCCGAGCGGCAAGCCGATCACAATGCAGAAGAACAGGGCGGTAAGCACCAATGCCAGCGTCACCATCGCCTGCGACCAGGCACCGATCGCGCCAATCGCAATCAATGAGATCAGCGTAGCAATCCCCATCGCTGGACTGGCAATTTGCCAGGCAATCAGCGCAAACACCACAATTGCCACCGGCGCAGGCATGCCGAGCAGTAACTGCTGAAAGGCGCTGAGGATGTAATCCACCGGCACACGAATGCCCTGGAATACCGGACGGAAATGGCTCACCACCCAATCGATGCCTTCGGTCACCCAGCTGTCGAGCGGAATCCAGGTTTTATGGAACGGGTCCATGATGTTGAAATGTTCAGGTGCGGGAGCGGGTGCGCTGCTGAGCCAGTCGCTGCTGCTGGCGGCATTGCTGGCGGCGTCATGGCCACCGCTGCTGGCCGCGGAGGGATCGCCCCACGCATCGGCCGAGCCGCTAGCCGAACCGCTATCAGCCGGTGCAGCACTGCCGCTTGCCCAGGGATCGCTGCTGCTGGCGGCGGCGCTGGTATCGGAGGTGGCCGGTTGCTGGGTAGTTTGGCTGGCACTTTCCCACGGATTAGATGTTTGTTCACTCATGATTAGGCTCCTTCACGATCTAAAGCGCGCAACAGCATGCTTTTCGAAATGATACCGACGTACTGATTCTCTTCACTGACCACCGGCACGGCGCAGGGCGCTTGTGCCACATGGGAGAGCAGATCGTTCAGCGAGGTATCGGCAGGAACCGCTAACGGCGTCTCCAGCAGCGCGCTATCCAGCCCTTCACCGGCTGCCAGCGCAGCTTTCAGCGAATCGGTGGACACCACGCCGACAAACTTCTGTTTCTCCAGCACATAGCCATATTCACGATCTTCATCCTGCAACAGCTTGATGGCCGATCGCGGACCAAAACCGGCGGCTTTACGAATCAGCGAGCCCGCACTGCGACGGGCAATATCTTTGGCGCTAAATACATGGCTGATATCGACGCCACGGAAGAAGGTGCGTACATAATCGTTGGCGGGATTATTAAGGATTTCATCCGGCGTGCCGACCTGTACGACTTCGCCACCTTGCATAATGGCAATGCGATCGCCAATACGCATCGCTTCATCGAGGTCATGAGAAATAAATACGATGGTACGCTGATGCTTAGCCTGCAGTTTTACCAGCTCATCCTGCATTTCAGTACGAATCAGCGGATCGAGTGCTGAGAAGGCTTCATCCATCAGTAAAATATCGGGATTAATAGCCAACGCGCGGGCTAATCCAACGCGCTGACGCATACCGCCAGAAAGTTCATCCGGATAGGAGTGGGCATAATTATCCAGGCCAACCTGACGCAGCGCTTCCAGCGCTTTTTCCTGACGCTCCTGCAACGGCACGTTGGCTAATTCCATGCCAAAGGCGGCATTATTTAGTACCGTCATGTGCGGCATTAACGCGAAGGATTGAAATACCATGCTGATCTTATTTCTGCGGACGTCACGCAGTTCTGAATCCGATATTTTAGCAATATCGACACCGTCTATGATTACCTGGCCGCGGGTGGGCTCGATCAGACGATTGAGAAGGCGAACCATGGTGGACTTACCTGAACCTGAAAGCCCCATGATGACGAAGATCTCGCCTTCTTCAATGGCCAGACTGGCATTCTTGACGCCGACAGAGAGACCGGTTTTCGCCAGAATACTCTCTTTGCTTTCGCCTTTATCAATCAGCTTAAATGCCTTTTCGGGATTATCCCCAAATACTTTATATAAATTCTTTACTTCGAGTTTAATTGCCATGCAGTAATTAATTTCCCGGTTAAATGTTTAACTATTTCTTGTTGTGGTCCTGATTAAATTTAAGCGCCCTATACCCTAGCATAGTGAAATTATCTGACAACCCTGAATGGCGATATTCGCCGATGCGCGCCTGCACGAATAGCTAAAATCTCCAGTGCTCACAAGGGATGCGCGTGGATTAATTTTTTGCGTTTGATAAGTGAATTTATGCGTGTTTCGGTCTGTTTCTGGTACAGAGTGGCCGAAAATCAATCCGAAATGAAGAAATATAAGTGAAATAAATGACTAAAATGAGAGGAAATAAAGTTGGGTGTTAAAAATATTTATCCCTGTATTAATACGCTAAATAATTCGCGTCACAGCAAGGCGACAAGCCCGCTCGACCCAGGAGCATAGTTCACTATGTGACTGGGAAGAGTGGGCGCAGTCAACGCAACTGTGGTGCGAAGTATGACGCGTATTAAAAGTTCCAGTCTTCGTCTTCGGTCTCTACTGCTTTCCCCATAACGTAAGAGGAGCCGGAACCTGAGAAGAAGTCGTGGTTTTCATCGGCGTTGGGCGATAGCGCGGACAAAATCGCCGGATTCACCGAGGTCAGCTCCGCCGGGAACAGCGCTTCGTAGCCGAGGTTCATCAGCGCTTTGTTGGCGTTGTAGTGCAGGAAGGTTTTTACCTCTTCCGCCCAGCCCACTTCGCCGTACAAGGCTTCGGTATACACCACTTCGTTTTCGTACAGCGCCAGCAGTAAATCAATCGCGAACTGCTGCAGCTCTTCGCGGCGGCCTGCATCGACGTTTTCCAGCGCTTTTTGGTACTTGTAGCCGATGTAATAGCCGTGCACTGCTTCGTCACGGATGATCAGACGAATCAGGTCGGCGGTGTTGGTGAGCTTGCCTCGGCTCGACCAATACATCGGTAGCCAGAAACCGGAGTAGAACAGGAACGATTCGAGGAACACGCTGGCGATTTTTTTCTTCAGCGGATCTTCGGCGCGATAGTGCTCCAGCACAATCTTCGCCTTGTTTTGCAGTGCTTCGTTCTCTTCGCTCCAGCGATAGGCCGCATCGACATCCGCGGTATTACACAGCGTGGAGAAAATCGAACTGTACGAGCGCGCATGCACCGCTTCCATAAAGGAGATGTTCGATAGCACCGCCTCTTCGTGTGGCGTAATGGCATCTTCCATCAGGCCCGGGGCGCCGATCACGTTCTGGATGGTGTCGAGCAGCGTCAAGCCGGTAAATACCCGAATCGTCAGCTGCTGCTGCTGGTGGTCCAGCGACTGCCAGGCAGGCAGATCGTTGGAGAGCGGCACTTTTTCCGGCAGCCAGAAGTTGCTGGTCAGACGGTTCCACACTTCGAGGTCTTTCTCATCCTGGATGCGGTTCCAGTTAATCGCTTGAATTTGTTTTAGTTGCATAGTTTTCATCACAGTGAGCAGGAGACGCAGCCCTGTACCTCGGTGCCTTGCAGCGCCATCTGGCGCAGACGAATGTAATAGAGCGTTTTGATGCCTTTCTTCCACGCGTAAATCTGCGCTTTGTTGATATCGCGCGTAGTAACATCGTCGCGGAAGAACAGCGTCAATGACAGGCCTTGATCAACGTGCTGCGTGGCTTCGGCGTAGGTATCAATAATCGCTTCCGGACCAATCGAGTACGCATCCTGATAGAGGTCGAGATTGTCGTTGGTCATAAACGGCGCCGGATAATAGACGCGGCCGGTTTTGCCCTCTTTACGAATCTCAATGCGCGACACGATCGGGTGAATGCTTGAAGTGGCGTGGTTGATGTACGAGATCGAACCGGTTGGCGGAATCGCCTGCAGATTCTGGTTGTATAACCCATGCTGCATTACCGCTTCGCGCAGCGCTTGCCAGTCGGCCTGCGTCGGCAGAGCAATCCCGGCATCGGCAAACAGTTGTGCCACACGCGCGGTGCGTGGCTGCCAGGCTTGCTCGACATACTTATCGAAATATTTGCCACTGGCGTATTGTGACTCGGCGAAACCGTCGAAACTTGTCTGATGCTCCTGCGCCAGCAGATTCGAGGTGCGCACAGCGTAGTAGGTGACGCAGTAGAAGTAGAGATTGGTGAAGTCCAGTGCTTCTTCTGAACCGTACGCCATGCCTTCGCGCGCCAGATAGCCGTGCAGGTTCATTTGACCGAGGCCGATAGCGTGCGAACGACGATTACCTTCCGCCACCGATGGCACCGAGTTAATTTCACTCATCTCCGAGACGGCGGTCAGCGCGCGCACCGCGGTTTCCACGGTCTGCGCCAGATTGCGTGAATCCATGGCATGCGCAATGTTGAGTGAGCCGAGGTTGCAGGAGATATCCTTGCCAACGCGGCGATAGCTGAGATCGTCATAGAACTCGCTGGCGCTGTTGACCTGCAAAATCTCGGAGCACAGGTTGCTCATGTTGATGCGGCCAGCAATCGGGTTGCTGCGGTTAACGCTATCCTCGAACATGATGTACGGATAGCCCGATTCAAACTGAATCTCCGCCAGCGTCTGGAAGAAGTCGCGCGGCTTGATGTAGGTTTTAGTGATGCGATCGTCCGCCAGCATCTCGTCGTAATGCTCGCTAATGCTGATATCACCAAACGCTTTGCCGTAAATGCGCTCGACATCGTAGGGCGAGAACAGCGCCATATCGCGATTCTCTTTCGCCAGCTGGAAGGTGATATCCGGGATCACCACGCCAAGCGATAGCGTTTTAATGCGGATTTTCTCGTCGGCATTTTCGCGTTTGGTATCGAGGAAGCGGAAAATATCCGGGTGATGCGCATTCAGCCACACCGCGCCCGCGCCCTGACGCGCACCAAGTTGATTAGCGTAGGAAAACGCATCTTCCAGCATCTTCATTACCGGAATCACACCGGACGATTGGTTCTCAATGCGCTTAATCGGCGCACCCGATTCACGCAGGTTGGAGAGCAGGAAAGCCACGCCGCCACCGCGTTTTGACAGCTGTAACGCTGAGTTCACCGCGCGACCAATTGATTCCATATTGTCTTCGATGCGCAGCAGGAAGCAGGAGACCAGCTCGCCGCGCTGCTGCTTACCGCAGTTGAGGAAGGTTGGCGTAGCGGGCTGGAAGCGGCCGCTAAGCATCTCTGCCAGCAATTCACGCGCTAAGCTTTCATTGCCGCGTGCCAGCGTCAGCGCCACCATGCAGGCGCGCTGTTCGAACGTTTCCAGATAGCGTTTGCCATCGAAGGTTTTCAGCGTATAGCTGGTGTAAAACTTCCACGCCCCCAGGAAGGTGTGAAAACGAAAACCCGCAGCGTCGGCGTCGTCATGCAGCTGACACAGGAAATCGAATGGGTACTGATTCAGCACATCGGCTTCGTAGTAGCCTTCGGCCACCAGATAGCGCAGGCGCTCGCCCGCCGAGGCAAACTGCACGGTGTTGGGCTGCACATGTTGCAGGAAGAACTGGCGCGTAGCTTCGTGATCTTTGCTGAACTGAATACGGCCATCGGCGTCGTACAGGTTCAGCATTGCGTTCAGCGCGTGATAGTCCAGCTGCGTGCTGTTCAGGGTGTCTGTCGTTGCCAAAATTGGGTCACTCCCGCTTTTACATTAGCGATATCGTCGGGGGTTCCCATTAGCTCAAAGCGGTAGAGATAGGGAACCTGACATTTCTGCGCAATGATGTCGCCCGCCAGGCAATAGCCTTCACCGAAGTTGCGGTTACCGGCAGCAATCACCCCGCGAATCCCGCGTCGGTTGGCATCATCATTGAGGAATTGAATCACTTGTCTCGGCACCGCACCGCGCGAACTGCCGCCGCCGTAGCTCGGCACCACTAAAATGTAGGGTTGTTCGATATGCAGGCGCTGCGTGCCGTCAACCGGAATGCGGCGGGCAGGCAGCCCAAGACGAGTGATGAATCGGTGCGTGTTTTCCGACTGGCTAGAGAAATAGACCAGTGGAAACATGGCTTATCCCCCGACCGCTGCGAGCTGGCGCAGGCCGGCGATTTTGTCGGGGCGGAAACCACTCCAGTGATCGTCTTGCGTCATCACCACCGGCACCTGGCGATAGCCAAGGGATTTGAGGTTGTCGATGGCTTCAGGTTGGCTATCCAGGTTAATCAGCTGGTAGTCGATACCTTTGCGGTCCATGGCATTTTTTGTCGCATTGCACTGGACACAGTTGTCTTTGGTGTAAATAATAATGCGCATGATTCGTATTTCCCTTTGATTGCGGTCAGATTGCGAGATACGAAGCAAAATCCGGTTTGCATCGAACTTCGTCCTTGACGACATTTGGTAGCTGGTTGATGGGTTGAATACTAGATGTAGTGCTTCTGGTGGTCAAGCCCACCAGATATAGGGTTTTGTGATTTTGAACGTCGGATAATTGCTAAGGCCAGAGATCATGCGCCTTCCAGGCCGGAAAAATTTTTTGTAAAGGGATTGAGGGGGGAGATTAGGTTGAATTTTGTGCGATTCGGCCCTCACCCTAACCCTCTCCCGCAAGCGGGCGAGGGGATAGTTAGGTGGTACTCAATAGTTTTTTTACGCAGCGCGATCGGCTCCTTCTCCCGCTTGCGGGAGAAGGTTGGGATGAGGGACAGCGCGCACAGATCGCACCCACAAAAAAGCCCCGCACAAGGCGAGGCTGTTTGCATGCAATGACACGCTTATCGGCGAGAAGACACCAACAGCGCGCCGAGCACCAGACCTACCGCAGCACCAACACCAACGCCGTGCCACGGTTTGTCATGCACATAAGCATCAACCTGAGTACCCGCATCACGTGCCGCTTGTGACACGCGACTCTGACCGCCGCTCAGTTTGGCACGCGTCTGTTTCAGCAGCGCCTGCGCCTGGCTGCGTGCACTATCAACCTCGTCTTTGGCTTCACTGCCATAAGATTTAAGTAACGCCTCTAGCGAATCGGCCAGTTCGTTTACATCCTGATTGATATCAATGTCATCGTTTTTTACGCTTCGATTAAACATTTTTTAGCTCCCTTTGATTTAAAACGTAATACTCAGTGTAGACGAAGCGTGATTAAACGCAGGGATGTGCCAGGCTTTAGGGAAAATTCCGAATGCCCATGCCATCCTGCTGTTGTAAGGTTGCGGGGCTGTGAGAAGAGAGGAGCAAGCATGTATTTACGACCCGATGAGGTAGCACGCGTACTAGAGAAAGCGGGCTTCGAAATGGATACCCAGACGCCAAAAATTTACGGTTATCGCCGCGGCGAAAACTATGTCTACGTTAATCGCGAAGCGCGCATGGGACGTACTGCGTTGATTATTCACCCTACGCTGAAAGAGAAAAGCCACGGCTTTGCTGAACCGGCGTCGGAAATGAAAACCTGCGATCACTACACGCAATTCCCGCTCTACTTAATGGGCGATTCGCAGGAGCATTACGGCATTCCGCACGGCTTCAGCTCGCGCGTGGCGCTTGAGCGTTATCTGCAGGGCGTTTTCGGCGCCTGATGCTGCGCCCCGTGGTTGCGGGGCCGCACACCTTACCCAAATCCTTACCTTCTACCACGTTGCAAATCGCCACGCCGACGCGTATAACCCTGTGTCCATATAGATGTTCAGACGTCCATACGGATAAAAATGATGCAAATTCAGGATTCGCCCCCGCAGGAAAATTTTAAGCGCACCATGAAAGTACGGCATCTGGTGATGCTGTCGCTCGGCGGTGTGATTGGTACCGGCTTGTTCTTCAATACCGGCTACATCATCTCAACTACCGGCGCGGCTGGCACCTTGCTGGCTTATCTGATTGGCGCGCTGGTGGTATGGCTGGTGATGGTGTGCCTCGGCGAGCTGGCTGTAGCGATGCCGGAAACCGGCGCGTTTCATGTCTATGCCGCACGCTATCTCAGCCCGGCAACCGGTTATACCGTCGCCTGGCTCTACTGGCTCACCTGGACGGTTGCGCTGGGATCCAGCCTGACTGCCGCCGGCTTTTGTATGCAGTACTGGTTCCCGAGCGTGCCGGTGTGGCTATGGTGTCTGGTGTTCTGCATCGCCATTTATCTGCTGAATATTGTCTCGACGCGCTTCTTTGCTGAAGGCGAGTTTTGGTTCTCCATCATTAAAGTGATCACCATCATCGCTTTTATCATTCTCGGGGCCGGTGCCATCTTCGGTTTTATCCCGATGAAAGATGGCAGCGCCGCGCCCGGCTTGCACAATCTCACCGCCTCGGGCTGGCTGCCACACGGCACTTTGCCGATTCTGATGACCATGGTGGCGGTAAACTTCGCCTTCTCGGGCACGGAATTGATCGGTATCGCCGCCGGTGAAACCGAACAGCCACAAAAAGCGCTGCCGCTGGCGATCCGCACGACGGTCGCGCGTTTGATCATCTTCTTTATCGGCACGGTATTCGTGCTGGCGGCGTTGATCCCGATGGATCAGGCGGGGATCGTCAAAAGTCCGTTTGTGCTGGTGTTTGAAAAGATCGGCATTCCGTATGCAGCGGATATTTTCAACTTCGTGATCCTCACGGCGATTCTTTCGGCCGCCAACTCGGGCCTGTATGCTTCAGGTCGTATGTTGTGGTCGCTAGCCAATGAGAACACCTTGCCGCGCTGTTTTGCGCGCGTGAACCGGCGTGGCATTCCGGTGCTGGCGCTAACGGTCAGTATGATTGGCGGGCTGCTGGCGCTGTTCTCCAGCGTCATTGCACCGGATACGGTGTTTGTCGCGCTGTCGGCGATCTCCGGCTTTGCCGTAGTGGCGGTGTGGCTGAGCATTTGCGCATCACATTATGTGTTCCGCCGTCGTCATCTGCAGGCGGGCGGTACTTTGCAACAGCTGGCTTATCGCGCACCGCTTTACCCGCTAACGCCGATTCTCGGCTTCCTGCTGTGCCTGTTGGCATGCATCGGTTTAGCGTTCGATCCGTCGCAGCGCATTGCGCTGTGGTGCGGCATTCCATTTGTGCTGTTCTGCTATGCCGCCTACCATGTCACCCAACGACGTAAATCATCTCACAAGGCTGAGGAGGCCAACGATGTCGCGTAATCCCATCGCGCAGGCACTAACCCACACTGACACGCTGATTCTGGATGGTGCATTGGCGACTGAACTGGAGGCGCGCGGCTGCAATCTGGCTGATGCGCTGTGGTCGGCCAAAGTGCTGATGGAAAATCCAGAGCTGATTTATCAGGTGCATCACGACTACTTTGCCGCAGGCGCACATGTGGCGATCACCGCCAGCTATCAGGCCACGCCGCAGGGGTTTGCCGCGCGCGGATTAGATGAAGCGCAGGCGCTGGCACTGATCAAACAGAGCGTGCAGTTGGCGCAGCGTGCGCGCGACGATTATCGCGCATCATCTGCCAGCACCGCACCGCTGTTGGTGGCCGGTTCTGTCGGGCCGTATGGCGCGTTTCTGGCCAATGGCGCCGAGTATCGCGGTGATTACGCGCTGCCAGAAGAGGAGATGAAAGCGTTCCATCGTCCGCGCGTGAAGGCATTGCTGCAGGCGGGAGTTGATCTGCTGGCATGTGAAACGCTGCCGTCGTTTGCCGAAGCGCAGGCGCTGATAAGCTTATTGGCCGAGTTCCCGGACAGCAGCGCGTGGTTCTCCTTTACTTTGCGCGATGCTGAGCACATCAGCGACGGAACGCCGCTGAGCCAAGTGGCCGAGCTGGTGAATGGCGCGCCGCAGGTGGTAGCGATTGGCATCAACTGCGTAGCGCTAGAGAGCGTAACGCCGGCCCTGCGCAGCTTGCAGGCGCAGAGTGATAAGCCGCTGCTGGTCTATCCCAACTCCGGTGAGCAATATGATGCCAGCAGCAAAACCTGGCACTCGGCGCCGTCGGGTTGCACGCTGCACGACAAGTTCCACGAATGGCAGCTGGCCGGCGCGCGTCTGATTGGCGGCTGCTGCCGCACCACGCCGCAGGATATCGCGGCGATTGCCGCCTGTTGTCAACCGCAATAAAGCGCAGAAAATCATCAGTGATAGCGCGATTAAGCACAGAAGGGCGAGGTAAACTCTCCTTTCTGATGCTGAAGCGGACCTGCTATGAACCTGCGACACCTTTTTCCTGCCTGTGCGCTGCTGCTGAGCGGCTGTGCCACCATTGTCGGCACTGAAACGCAACCGGTAAAAATCGACTCCGTGCCGCAAGGCGCACGTTTCACCGTGCAGGATGAGAACGGCCGCGCGGTAGCGCAGGGTTATACGCCGCAAACCGTCGAGCTGGCAAAATCCACCGGTAACTATTTTGGTAAGAAGCACTATCAGGTGATGCTGGAGAGCCCGGGCTACGTGCCGGTGACATTGCCGATCGAGGCCAATGCCAATCTGTGGTATTTGATCGGCAATATCCCGCTGTTGGGCTTCCCCGGCTGGCTGTTGGTCGATCCCTTCTATGGCGGCATGTACGATCTGAAGCCTGAACATCCGCAGCCGAAGCTGAACGTGGTGGGTGCGCGCGGTTGATATACAGGTGCGCATGAATGCGCACCCTACGAAAACCCGGCTACATCAACGTAAGGTCGCCATTCATGGCGACCACATCGTCATTACTGCGCGGTAGGCTTCACCATCGCAGTGGCGGGCTTATGCTGCGCCAGATATTGCTGCTGGAAAATGCACATGCGGATGGTGTTGCGGTATTCGCCGTTGATGAAAAATTCGTGCTTCAGTACGCCTTCCACCTCAAAACCCAGCTTGGTGTAAATGTGAATCGCCTTCTTATTCTCCTGATCGACAATCAGATAGAGTTTGTAGAGATTCAGCACCGAAAAGCCGTAATCCATCGCTAACTTTGCCGCTTTGGTGGCTAAACCTTTGCCCTGATGTGAAGGATCGATGATGATCTGAAACTCAGCACGGCGATGCACGTGATTAATCTCGACCAACTCCACCAGGCCGGCTTTGTGGCCGTCGTGCTCCACGACAAAGCGACGCTCGGTTTGGTCATGAATATGTTTGTCATACAGGTCTGAAAGCTCGACAAACGCTTCGTACGGCTCTTCAAACCAGTAACGCATCACGCTGGCGTTGTTATCTAATTGGTGTACAAAGCGCAAATCTTCGCGCTCCAGCGGACGTAACTTAACCGTCATACGGTGTTCCTTGTTGTTGAGTGTTGCTCCACGATGCGGCCCTGCGCCATGCGCGCCGCGCGATCGCACATGTGATCGATCACGTCGGGATCGTGACTGACCAGCACCATGGTTAAACCATCTTTTTGCTTGAGATCGTTGAGCAGGTTGAGGATCTCGGCCTGTACCGACATGTCCAGCGCCGAGGTCGGCTCATCCAGCAGCAGGATCTTCGGTTCCAGCAGCAGCGCGCGCACAATGGCGACGCGCTGACGCTGGCCGCCCGAAAGTTGATGCGGATAGCGATCCGCCAGCGCCGGATCCAGCCCGACATGGCGGAAACCGGCATTAATCCGGTCGTCGATACTATCACGCTTCAGCATTTTCAGTGGTTCCGCCAGCGTGCGACGCAGACGATGACGCGGATGCAGCGAGGCATAAGGATCCTGAAACACCATTTGCACGTCACGGCGCAGCTGGCCGGTGAAAGCTTTGCCGGGTTGCACTGCGCTGCCTGCCAGCGACATGGCGCCGCTCCAGTGTGGGTTTAACCCGGCCAGCACCCACAGCAGCGACGACTTGCCGCAGCCGGATGGGCCCACCAGACCAAAGCATTCACCGGCCGCGACCTTTAGCGACACGTCGTGCACCACGGTACGCAACTCGTACCCTTGCTTATGCGACACGCTCAGGTTGGATAACTCAATCATAATTTCTCTCCAGCGCGGCGCGATCAAGTACCGGTAAACGTTCACCGTGGGTGGCTTTGCTCGGACGACAGGCCCACAAGGTGCTGGTATAGGGATGGCTGGCATTAGCCAGCTCGGCGGCCGGCAAGGTATCCAGCACGCGGCCTTGATACATCACCATCACGCGCTCGCAGTGTTCAGCAACCTGTTGCAGATCGTGGCTGATTAGCAGCAAACCCATGTTGCGCTGTTCTACCAGACGACGAATGAGCGCCAACACCTGATCGCGCATGGCATGATCAAGTGCCGACGTAGGTTCATCGGCGATCAGCAATTCGGGATCGGTAATCAGGGCGATCGCCAGCATCACGCGTTGTCCCATGCCGCCAGAGAGTTGATGCGGGTAGCGCTTCATCAGCTGACGCGTATCGGGCAAGCCGACCGCATCGAGCATCTCGCACACTTTCTCCTGGCGCTCGGCACGGCTCAGTTTGTGGTGCAGCACCAGCGGCTCTTCCACCTGCCAGCCAATGGTGCGCGTGGGATTGAGCGCGTATTTCGGATCCTGCATCACCATCGCCACTTTGCTGCCGCGCAGCTGGATCCAGTCGCGCTCGCGTAGGCTCAATGCATCGGTGCCGACAATCTGCAAACGGTCGGCCTGCAGCTGCAGCGAAGGCGACAACAAGCCCATTAGCGTGCGGGCCGTTAGCGATTTACCGGAACCGGATTCCCCCACCAGCGCCACACGCTCACGGCCAATTTGAAAGCCGATGTTATCGACCAGCAGCGCATCATCGCTGCGGATGGTCAGGCCCTGTACGTCAATTAACAGATCATTTGGCATGGCGAGTATCCAGTCGGTCACGCAGGCCATCGCCTGTCAGGTTAAACGCCAGGCTGGCGAACAGAATGGCACCACCGGGCGCGGCGGCAACCCACCATTGGTCGAAAATGACTTTACTGCCTTCGGCCACCATCGACCCCCATTCAGCGGTAGGCGGTTGCACGCCCATGCCGAGGAAGCCCAATCCGGCGGCAGACAGAATAATGCCGCCGAGGCTCAGCGCGGCGCGCACCACCGCCGTTGGCATACACAGCGGCAGAATATGGCCAAACATCAGGCGCAAACCGGTGATGCCCTGCATCCGCGCGGCAGCAAGATAATCACTGCGGCGCAGCGCCAGCGTTTCCGCACGCGCCTGGCGTGCAAACGGCGGCCAGCTGGTGAGCGCCAGCGCCAGCGCGCCATTCATCAAACCCGGACCGAGCATGGCCACCAGCGCCAGCGCGATCACCAGATTCGGCAGCGACAGGAAGATATCGGTGATGCGCATCAATACGCGCTCGGTCCAGCCGCCGACGTAACCGGCGGTGATACCGACCAGCAGGCCAACCGGAATGGTCAGCACCAGAATCAGTGATACCAGCAGCAGCGTCGGTCGTGCGCCGTAGATGACGCGCGACAGCAAATCGCGGCCAAAGCCATCGGTGCCGAACCAGTGCAGCGCCGACGGCGCTTGTAAACGCTGGGAAATGATCTGCGCATTGGGATCAAACGGCGCCAGCAAGGGCGCGAACAGCGCCATCGCCACCACAATCAGCACCAGCGTCAAGCCGATGGTGAGGGAAGTCATGCGGGCGCGACGGCGACGCGGGCGCAGCGTTTCCAGTTCAGAGAGTTGTTGAGTCATCGGGTTCTCGGATCGGTTAACCAGGTCAGGGCATCGGCCAGCGCATTGAGCAGAATGAAGCAGCTGCCAATCAGCAGAGTTGAGCCGAGAATCGCCGGTACATCAGAGGAAAACAGTGCGTTTGTCATGTAGCGACCGACACCCGGCCAGGCAAATACCGTTTCAGTCAATACCGAACCTTCCAGCAGCGTGGCGTAGGAGAGGGCGATAACGGTAATCAGCGTGCCCAACACGTTAGGGAAAATATGGCGCAGCAGGATGCGGCCTCGGCTGGCGCCCTTGGCGCGTGCCAGTACCACATACTCTTTGTTGCTCTCTTCCAGCAACGCAGCACGCAGCAGGCGCGTAATACCCGCCATCGCCAGCAGACCAAGAATCACCACCGGCAGCCACAGATGGGCAATCGCATTGCGGAACATCTCGGGATCGCCGGACATCCAGCTATCAATCAGCACAAAGCCGGTTTTCGGCTCCAGCGTGTAGATCCAGATGTCGTCAAGCTGGCCCGGACCGGCCGACCAGTGCAGTACGGCGTAAAACAGCAGCAAACCCAGCAAACCGAGCCAGAACACCGGCACTGAGTAACCGAGTAGCGAAACAAAACGTGCGACGTTATCGATGATGCTGCCTGGCTTCCACGCTGCCAGCAGCGCTAAGGCAATGCCGAACACGGCGGCAAAAATCATTGCACAGGTTGCCAGCTCAAGAGTGGCAGGGAAAGTGCGCATCAGGTCTGCGCTGACCGGCTGATTGGTCAGGTGCGACAAGCCCAAATCACCGCGTGCCAGATGGCTGATGTAGCGCCAGAACTGCACCAGCACCGGCTGATCGAGACCGAGATCGTGGCGCACCTGCGCATAGGTGGCTTCACTGGCGTGATCGCCGGCGATCTGCTGCACCGGATCGACAGGCGACAGGTGCGACAGCATAAAAGTGAACGCTAACAAACCGATCAACGTCACCAGCAGCGATAGCAAGCTAGTGACGAGATGGCTAACGCGTTGCCAGAGCGGCCGGGCGAACCCGGCCTGTGAAGCTGACACTGCCATTACTTAGAAACCTGCGAGTAATACACCATGTCCGGATTGATGCCTTGCACATAGCCTTGCAGATTGTCGCGCAGCGCAATCAGGTTTTTTGCCTGCAAACCAATCACGTACGGCGAGTTCTTCAGCACTTCACGCTGCATCGCCTGATACAGCTCAACGCGCTTGTTCGTGTCACTCTCGGCGGTGG
The DNA here is from genome assembly GCF_000282675.1 of Pantoea sp. GM01. Lineage (NCBI taxonomy): Bacteria > Pseudomonadati > Pseudomonadota > Gammaproteobacteria > Enterobacterales > Erwiniaceae > Pantoea > Pantoea sp. GM01. The sequence goes on from NZ_AKIU01000017.1 coordinate 29,646, forward strand.
CCGCCAGCGTTTGCTTGTTCAGCTCTGGAATGTGCCAGTCAGAACGGTAAGCCACGGTTTTACTACCATCTTCCGGGTTGTACGCGAAGGACGCGGCGTTGGTGTTGGGATCGAAATAGTCTGCGCCCCAGGCGTTCAGGGTGGCTTCGTATTTGTGCGCCTTCACGCGGGTGGAAACTTCAGAGCTCAGGCCCGGCTGCACTTCCACTTTCACGCCACCTTTGGCGAAGCTGCCCTGCAGCGCCTGGGCGATGTCGAGATACGGCGGTTGGTTGCTGGTGGAAAGCGTAAAGCTGACGTTGGTCAGGCCGGCTTTCTTGAGAATCGCTTTGGCTTTTTCAGGATCGTAGCTGTACGGCGTATCGTTGATGGCACCGAGGAAACCTTTCGGCAGGAAGGTTTGATGCACGTCGAACTGGCCTTTCAGCAGGTCGTTAGCGATACCTTTATAGTCGAACAGGTAACGAGCCGCTTCCCACAGCGCCGGATTCTTCAGCACCGGATTTTCACCCATGTTGAACTGGATGTAGTAGAGCGATGCCATGGGGATCGCTTCGGTCTTCACGCCGGCTTTACCTTTCAGCGAGGCGATCTGATCCGCGCCGAGGTTACGCGCGATGTCTACATCACCCTGTTCCAGCAGCAGACGACGCGCAGCCGGTTCCGGTACGTTTTTGATCAGGATGTTTTTCAGCTTCGGTGCGCCCGCCGGGGAAGTCGGGTTGGCCGAGAGCAGAATCGCTTCATGCAGCACCACTTTGCGAATCTGGTACGGTCCGCTGCCGGCCGAGTGGGTGCCAAGCCAGGCGTGGCCAAAGTCGCCGTTTTTGGCATTCGCCTGCGCGGTTTTCTCATCCACAATTGAGGATACCGGCGCAGACAGCAGGCTCAGAACATAAGCCGGGCTGACGTTGGCGCTCCAGCTGATCTGCACATGGTTGTCATCGACCTTTTTCAGGAAGGTATCAACATTGTCTTTATTCCAGCCGAGCTGCGTAAGAATAAAGGAGGGATCGAGATTCAGTTTAACCACGCGACCGAGTGAAAAGATCACATCTTCCGGACGCAGCGGATTGCCGCTGGCGAACTGTGCGCCTTTGCGCAGTTCAAAGGTCAGGCTGCGATTATCTTCACCGGCTTTCCATGAGGTGGCCAGCGTGGGTTGCAAATCGGTAGGGTTGGTAGGATCAGACTGGACCAGGCGCTGATAAATGTTAGTGAATGCTTGCACCGTGGTGAGCTCAAAGCCCTGCGCGGGATCGAAGCTGTCGGCATCATCCGTTGACTGGGCAATAACCAAGGTATCTTTCGGCGTCGCTGCCTGAACAGAGAAGGCGGCTGCCAGCGATAATACCAGCAGTGAGGGAATAATTTTTTTCATGTTGTTTCCTTGCCTAAAAAAAGTAACGCGAGTTTACGAGAGCGCAGCAGTGAAGAATAGTCAATTTCAGGCTATGCATATGCATTAATGATCTAAGTCGTGTGGTTCAGTTATAAGGCTGGCGGTAAGTGCAGCGCGGGTTACGCGGTACGCATAAATGCGTAGCCGACAAAGGCTCAGCGATAATTGTAGGGCTGAGGGATCCCCAG